>JBEVKG010000084.1:0-7384 GCA_040509765.1 Xanthomonas sp. | reverse complement strand
GAAGACGGCGCCAACGCCGCGCACGAAGTGGTGAAGTCGCTGGGCATCGACAAGCTCGCCTGCGTGATCGGCAACTCGATGGGCGGCATGACCGCGCTCGCCTTCCTCAAGCTGCATCCCGGCGCGGCGCGCGGCCACATCAACGTGTCCGGCTCGGCGCGCGCGCTGCCCTTCTCGATCGCGATCCGCTCGCTGCAGCGCGAGGCGATCCGCCTGGATCCGAACTGGAACGGCGGCGACTACGACGAGGCCACCTATCCCGAGTCGGGCATGCGCATGGCGCGCAAGCTCGGCGTGATCACCTACCGTTCGGCGCTGGAATGGGACGGCCGCTTCGGCCGCGTGCGCCTGGATTCGGACCAGACCGACGACGATCCGTTCGGCCTGGAGTTCCAGGTCGAGAGCTACCTCGAAGGCCATGCGCGGCGCTTCGTGCGCCGCTTCGACCCGAACTGCTATCTGTACCTGAGCCGCTCGATGGACTGGTTCGACCTGGCCGAGCCCGCCGGCGGCGACGTGCTCGCCGGCATCGCCACGATCCGCGTCGAGCGCGCACTGGCGATCGGCGCCAACACCGACATCCTGTTCCCGGTGCAGCAGCAGCAACAGATCGCCGACGGCTTGCGCGCTGGGGGCGCACAGGCGCAGTTCCTGGGGCTGGATTCGCCGCAGGGCCACGATGCGTTCCTGGTCGATTTCGCGCGGTTCGGGCCGGCGGTGCGGGAGTTTCTGGACGCGCTGTAGCGGCTGGGCGCGCAGTTGCACGACCGCCATTGCCCGCGGGCGATGACGCATCGTTGCGCGTCGCGGCTGATCCCACACAAGGAGACAAGCGCCGCTCGTGCAGGCGCCACGATGCGAAACGCCACAGGCGTGAATCGCCAATCGCCGTCCCAGGCCTCAACACGCACGCCTGAAGGGCGCCAGGTTGTTCTGTAGGAGAGGCTTCAGCCGCGACGGGCGTTCCCGATCGAGTCTGTCGCGGCTGAGGCCGCTCCACAAAGCGTTGCGCGGTAGCGCTATGGCTCGGCCTGCAGCCGTCCCTCCTGCAACCGATAGTGCACATGCACCACCCCATCGGGCAGCGTGTCGTGACTGATCAGCAGCAGGCTGCGCTGGCCCAGCGCCTGCGCCAGGTCGCACAGCAGCGCCTGCGCAGTATCTACGTCCAATCCCTCGGTGGGTTCGTCCAGCACCAGCAGTGGCGCTTCGCGCAGCAGGGCGCGAGCCAGGGCCAGGCGCCGCGCCTGGCCGGCGGACATGGTCGCGCCGTTCTCGCCGAGCCAGGCGTCCAGGCCGCCGACTTCGTGCAGCCAGGCGTCGAGCCGCACGTCGGCCAGCACCCGCTGCAGCCGCGCATCATCGGCCGCGGGATCGCCCAGGCGCAGGTTGTCGCGCACGCTGCCGGCGAACACCGGCGCGCCCTGCGGCAACCAGGCGATGCGGCGATGCCACTGCGCCTCGGCCACCGTGCGCAGGTCGACGCCGGCGTAGCGGAGGCTGCCCTGTTGCGGGTCCCACAGCCGCAGCAGCAACGCCGACAGCGTGGTCTTGCCGCTGCCGCTGTCGCCAGAGATGGCAATACGCTCGCCCGGGGCGATGCGCAGGGTCACGCCGTCGAGCACGTGCCGGGTCTCGCCCGGCCAGGCGAACACCACGTTGTCGAACTGCACCTCGCCCGTGGCCGGCAGCGCCTGCGGCTGCGCCGGGTCGGAAACCGGCGGTGCCTGCCCGGCGATCGCCTGCAGGCGCCGCGCGGCGACGCGGCCGGACTGCAGCGCCTGCCAGGCCAGGCCGGCCCCGGCCCAGACCTCGAGCAGGGCCACGGTCAGGAACACCAGGCCGGCGGCCTGTTCGGCGCTGATCGCGTCGGCGCGGGCCGCCCCCAGCGCCACCCACAGCATCGCCAGCAGGCCCAGCGCCGCGCACAGCGCGTGCAAGGCGTTGCCGCCGATCAGCCGCTGGCGCTGGCGCCGGTCCTCGGCACGCAGCGCCTGCGCGCTGGCGTCCACGCGCGCGATCCAGGCGGCCTGCGCCTGGAGGGCGGCCAGGTCGGCGGCGCCCTCCAGGCCTTCGTAAGCCAGCGTGCGCAAGGCCTCGCGCTGCTGCGCGCGCGCACGTTCGCGCGCCACGCCGCCGCGCGCCACCACCCACGGCACGCCGAGCCCGATCGCCAATGCCAGCGCGGTCAGCACCAGCGCCGCCGGCCAATGGATCGCCGCCGCCGCGGCAATGCCGATCGCGCCAACGCCGAGCAGGGCCGCCAGCGGTGCCAGCGCGCGCACCACCAGGCCGTCGACCTCGCCGATGTCCGACATCAGCCGCGCCAGCAGTTCGCCGGTGCGGCTGGCGCCGAGCCGCGCCGGCGCCAGCGGCAGCGCGCGGCGGAAGAACCACACGCGCAGGTCGCGGGCGATGCACAGGGTGGCATCGTGCCCGACCAGCTTCTCGCCGTAGCGCGAGGCGATGCGGGCGAAGGTCAGCGCGCGGATGCCGGCCGACGGCGAGAAGAAATTGAACCCGCTGCCCATGCCGACCGCGCCGGCCAGCGCCGCGGCGGTGAGGAAGCCGCCGGACAGGCCGAGCAGCCCGACCCCGGCCAGCATCGTGCACAGCACCAGCAGCGCGGTCAGCAGCAGCCGGCCGAGATGGCGGCCGAACACGCCGCGCAAGGTGTCGCGTCGGGTGCCGCTCATGGCCGCCCTCCCTGGGTCGTGGCGGACGCGTCGCGCGCCGGCAGCCGCAGCAGCGCGTCCGCCCAGCGCATCGCCACCTCGCTGTGGGTGGCGACGATCACGCTGCGGCCGCGGGCGAAGAGCGCCAGCGTGCGCAGCAGTTCCGCCTCGGTCTGCGCATCCAGGAACGCGGTCGGCTCGTCCAGCAACAGCAGTTCCGGATCGCGCAGCAGCAACCGCGCCAGGCCGATGCGCCGCGCCTCGCCGCCGGACAGGCCGAAGCCGCGCTCGCCGATCGGCGTGTCCAGGCCCTGCGGCAGGCGCGCGGCGAAGCGCATCACCTGCGCCGCCTCGGCGGCGGCATGCAGTTGCGCAGCGCTGGCCTGCGGATCGGCCAGGCGCAGGTTGTCGGCGATGCTGCCGTGGAACAGATACGGGCGCTGCCCGGCGTAGCCGATGCGCAGCCCCGCGCGCACCTGCAAGGCACCGGCGTGCGGCGGCAGCCACCCCGCCAGCGCTTCCAGCAGCGTGCTCTTGCCGCTGCCGCTGGGGCCGACCAGGGCCAGGCGCTGGCCGGCATGCAATTCGAAATCCAGGCCCTGCACCGCATCGCAGCGCGCGCCCAGCGGCCGCAGGTGCAGCGCGCGCGCCTGCAGCAGCGGCGCCGCACGCGACGCGCCGACGGCCGGCGCAGCGACGGTCGCTGCCTCGGCAGCGTGCGACACGGCGGCGTCCCCGGCGCGCGCGGCCAACGCCTCCGTGGCCTGCGGCAGGCCCTCCAGCAGGCGCTCCACCTCCGCCGCCGCGGCCAGCGCATTGGCGCGGTCGTGGTAGTGCGCGGCCAGACGCCGCAACGGCGCGTAGAACTCCGGCGCCAGCAGCAGGCAGAACACGCCGGTGCCCAGGGTCGGCACGCTGCCGTGCAGGGCGATCATGCCGAGGTAGCTCAGGCCCAGGTACAGCGCGACGATCGCCACGCTGACCGAGGCGAAGAACTCCAAGACGGTGGACGACAGGAACGCGATGCGCAGCACTTTCAGCGTGCGCTCGCGCACGCCTTCGGCGGCGGCAGCGATCCCGCGCAGCTCGTCGTCGCCGCGGCCGTACAGGCGCAGCAGGCCCAGGCCCTTGAGCCGGTCGGCGAAGTGCCCGCCCATCCGCGCCAGCTCGCGCAACTGGCGGCGGCCGGCGGCCTCGGCGCCCCAGCCCACCAGCATCATGAACACCGGCACCAGCGGTGCGGTGAACAGCAGGATCAGGCCGACCACCCAGTCGCTCCACGCCACCGCCAGCAGGATCAGCAGCGGCACCACGCTCACTTCCCAGCGGGCGGGCTGGTAGCCGGCGAAGTAGCCGTCCAGCGCATCGCCGTGCGCCAGCAACAGCTCGCCCAGTTCGCCGTTGCGCTGTCCGCGCAGCCACAACGGCCCGCGCTGCAGCAGGTGCCGGTACACGCGCCGGCGCAGCGCGAGTTTCGCCGCATCGGCGACGTCGCCGGCGGCGCGCTGTGCGGCCGCGCCCAGTCCGGCGCGCAGCGCCAGCAGCAACGCCAGCAGGCCGAAGGCCGGCAGCGCCTGCGCCAGGTCGCGGCGCTCCACCAGCAGCGCCTGCACCAGCCAGGCGATGGCGCCGGCCTGCACGATCAACAGCGCGCCGGACACGCTGATGGCGGTCGCGGCCAGGCGCTGGCGGCCACGCGCCGCCGCGGCCAGATCCCCCAGCCATCGCATGCGCTGCTGCCGCAGCTGCGGCGAATCGGCGGGCATTGCGGCGGACGGCTCTGCGGAATCGGTCAAAACGGGCTCGGCGCGGCGAACGGAGCCGCCAGTTTAGCTGGAAGGCGCTCCCGGGCCGGGACTGCCGTGGCCGCCACGATGCCGCGCCCCATCGGCGCGCACATTGATCTGAATCAAGGTCGAACGCGCGCCCGAGGCGGAAGATCGTCCCCAATCTCCCGCCACTCGGCCACCCAGATGCACATCTTCCACGAGGTAGCACAGCCATGATCGACACCACTGTCGTAGAGCTGTCGCGGCTGCAGTTCGCCATGACCGCGATGTACCACTTCCTGTTCGTCCCGCTCACCCTGGGTCTGTCCTTCATGATCGCGATCATGGAGAGCGTGTACGTCATGACCCGCAAGGACGTGTGGCGGCGCATGACCCTGTTCTGGGGCGTGCTGTTCGGCATCAACTTCGCGATGGGCGTGGCCACCGGCATCGTCATGGAGTTCCAGTTCGGCATGAACTGGTCCTACTACAGCCACTACGTCGGCGACATCTTCGGCGCGCCGCTGGCGATCGAAGGGCTGATGGCGTTCTTCCTGGAAGCGACCTTCATCGGCCTGTTCTTCTTCGGCTGGAGCAAGCTCACGCCGGTCAAGCACCTGATGGTGACCTGGCTGATGGCGCTGGGCACCAATCTGTCGGCGGTGTGGATCCTGATCGCCAACGGCTGGATGCAGAACCCGACCGGCGCGGTGTTCAACCCGGACACCATGCGCATGGAGGTGGTCGACTTCATGGCGGTGGTGTTCAACCCGGTGGCGCAGGCCAAGTTCGTGCACACGGTCAGCGCCGGCTACGTGACCGGCGCGGTGTTCGTGATGTCGATCAGCGCGCTGTACCTGCTGCGCGGCAAGCACCGCGACATCGCGCGGCGCTCGTTCGCGGTGGCCGCCGCGTTCGGCCTGGCCTCCTCGCTGTCGGTGGTGGTGCTGGGCGACGAGAGCGGCTACGCCGCCAACGAACACCAGAAGATGAAGCTGGCCGCGATCGAGGCGATGTGGGAAACCGAGCAGGCGCCGGCCGACTTCACCGCCTTCGGCATCCCCAACCAGGCCACCGGCAAGAACGACTACGCGATCAAGGTGCCGTACCTGATGGGCCTGATCGCCACGCGTTCGTTGAACACGCCGGTGCCGGGCATCCTGGAACTGGTCAAGCGCGCCGAGCACCGCGTGCGCGGCGGACAGATCGCCTACGGCGCGTTGCAGCGGCTCAAGGCCAACCGCAACGACGCCGAGGCGCGCGCGGTGTTCGATCGCCACTGGCAGGACCTGGGCCACGGCCTGCTGCTCAAGCGCTACCGCGAGGACATCCTCAACGCGACCCCGGAGGAGATCGCCAAGGCCGCGCTGGACACGGTGCCGCGCGTGCTGCCGCTGTTCTGGACGTTCCGGGTGATGGCCGGCCTGGGCTTCTACCTGATCGCCTTCTTCGCCGCGGCGCTGTGGTTCTCGTGCAAGCACAACTTCGAGGACAAGCGCTGGTTCCTGAAGCTGGCGGTATGGACCCTGCCGGCGCCGTGGATCGCGATCGAGTGCGGCTGGTTCGTGGCCGAGTACGGCCGCCAGCCGTGGGCGGTGGAAGGCGTGCTGCCCACCTTCTATGCCGCCTCCGGCCTGGCCCTGCACGACATCCTGATCACCCTCGGCGGCTTCGTGGCGATCTACACCACGCTGCTGATCATCGAGATCAAGCTGATGCTCAAGGCGATCCGCAAGGGGCCGGACGCGCTGCCCGCCCTGCTGCAGCCCGCCCCGCGTCCCGTCACCCCGATCGCCGCACCCGCGGCCGCCGGCCACCTCTGACCCCGGCAGGAGATACACCATGGACTTCATTGCATTGGACTACACCACGTTGCGCGTGATCTGGTGGCTGCTGCTGGGCATCCTGCTGATCGGCTTCGCGGTGATGGACGGTTTCGACCTGGGCGTCGGCGCGCTGCTGCCGTTCGTGGCCAAGACCGACGCCGAGCGCCGGCTGGTGGTCAACACCATCGGCCCGGTCTGGGAAGGCAACCAGGTCTGGCTGGTGCTCGGCGGCGGCGCGATCTTCGCCGCCTGGCCGCCGCTGTACGCGGTCAGCTTCTCCGGCTTCTACCTGGCCATGTTCGTGATCCTGTTCGCGCTGATCCTGCGCCCGGTCGGGTTCAAGTTCCGCGGCAAGCTGCCCAGCCAGCGCTGGCGCAACGGCTGGGACTGGGCGCTGTTCGTCGGCGGCTTCATCCCGGCGCTGATCATGGGCGTGGCGGTGGGCAACGTGCTGCTGGGCGTGCCGTTCCACTTCGACGATACCCTGCGGGTGTTCTACACCGGCAGCTTCTTCGGCCTGCTGATGCCGTTCGCCCTGCTCGCCGGCCTGCTCAGCGTGAGCATGCTGGTGGCGCACGGCGCGGCGATGCTGGTGCTGAAGACCGACGGCCCGGTGGCCGAGCGCGCGGCGCGCTACGGCAGCGTCGCCGCACTGGTGGCCTGTGCGCTGTTCGCCGGCGCCGGGGTGTGGGTGGCCACCGGCCTGCCCGGCTACGCGATCACCTCGCAGGTGGTCACCGACGGCGCCACCAACCCGCTGCTGAAGACCGCGGTGCTCGGCGAGGTCGGCGGCTGGATGCACAACTACCAGAGCATGCCGCTGACCGCGCTGGCCCCGGCCGCCGGCCTGCTCGGCCTGCTGCTCAGCGCGGTGCTGCTGCGCAAGCGCCGCGGCGGCCTGGCCTTCATCGCCTCCGGTGCGGCCATCGCCGGCATCATCCTGACCGTGGGCTTTGCGATCTTCCCGTTCCTGCTGCCGTCCTCCAGCCAGCCGGGCTCCAGCCTGACCGTGTGGGACGCCTCCAGCAGCCACCTGACCCTGTGGATCATGCTGCTGGCCACCGTGGTGTTCCTGCCGATCATCCTCGGCTACACCACCTGGGTGTACCGCGTG
>JBEVKG010000083.1:0-3271 GCA_040509765.1 Xanthomonas sp. | reverse complement strand
GTCACCTCGGCGTCGCCCATGCCGGCGCACTCGACGGCGATGCGGCGCGACTGGGCAATCGCCTGATCGGCAACCGCACCGACGCCGCGGTGCTGGAAGTGACCCTGCACGGCCCGACGCTGCAACTGGAAGTGCCGACGCGCATTGCACTCACCGGCGCCACGGTATCGGCTCGGTTCGAAGGCGAACCGGTTCCGTGCGGCCGCCCGGTGCTGCTGCCGGCCGGCACGCTCGAACTGGGCGCGGTCCGCGGCGGTGCCCGTGCCTGGCTTGCCATCGCCGGCGGCATCGACGTGCCCGAAGTGCTCGGTAGCCGCAGCACCGACCTGCGTGGCGGCTTCGGCGGGCTCGACGGACGCGCCCTGCGCACCGGCGACACACTGGCGCTGGGCAAGGCACCACCGACCGACACCACCCGACTGCAAAGCGTGCGCTGGTGGATCGATCCCGGCCACGACGAAGACCCGCGCGCACCGATCCGCTATCTGCCTTCGACCCATGCCTGGTCGGCGCCGCTGGCGCGACGCGCCTGGAAAGTCAGCGCCAGCAGCAACCGACAGGGTTTGCGGCTGCAGGGCGATGCGCTGCCGACGCCCAAGGCCGACGGCATCTCCGAACCGGTCGCGCCGGGCACGATCCAGCTGCCGCCCGACGGCCAGCCGATCATCCTGTTGGCCGATGCCCAGACCGTCGGCGGCTACCCGCGCCTGGGCCACGTCATCGCCGCCGACCAGCCGCGCCTGGCGCAGTGCATTCCGGGACAGACCCTGCACTTCGCCGCAGTCGATGCCACCACGGCCTACCGGCTGGCTTGCGCGGCGCGGGCGCGGGTCGCCAGAATCGGCGTGATGATCGACGCGCGCGTGCCGGCGGTCTGACCCCATCCACTCCTTACCTTCCGGAATCCCATGAAATCCAATGTCATCGGCGCGCTGGTGCTGGTCGTGATCGGTACCCTTTTCCTGCTCAACAACCTTGGCTACACCGACATGAGCCTGGGTCGGATGCTGATGACCTGGTGGCCCGCGATCCTGATCGTGGTCGGCCTGGGAATGCTCTTCAAGCGCGGCTGAGGCCGCATCCGGCCAACGACGTGACCAAGCCAGACGAAAGCCGGCGCATCGATTTCAACTGCGATCTCGGCGAAGGTTGCGGCGACGACGCGGCGATACTGCCGCTGGTCACTTCGGCCAACATCGCCTGCGGTGGCCATGCCGGCGACGAGGCGACGATGCGCGCGACGCTGCGCCTGTGTCGCACACACGACGTGGCGGCGGGTGCGCATCCCTCGTTCGACGATCGCGAGCATTTCGGCCGGCGCGCACTGGCCTTGCCGCCGGCCGACATCGCGCAGGCAGTACGGGCGCAGATCGAACGACTGGCGGCGATTGCCGCCGAAGAAGGCGTGCGCCTGACCCACGTCAAGCCGCACGGCGCGCTCTACAACGTCGCCGCCGACGACCGCGCCGTTGCCGACGCAATCGCCGCAACCGTCAAAGCGTTCGACCCGTCACTGGTGCTGTTCGGTCTGTCCGGCTCGGCACTGACCGATGCCGGCAGTGCGCACGGGCTGCGCGTCGCCCACGAAGTGTTCGCCGAGCGCGGCTACGATCGCCGCGGCCGCCTGCTGCCGCGCGGCAGCGAGGGCGCGGTGATCGAATCGCTCGACGCCGCCATCGCGCAGGTGCGGCGACTGGCCACGCGCGGCGAAGTAGTCGCCAATGACGGCAGCATCGTTGCGCTGCGCGCCGATACGCTTTGCCTGCACGGTGATCGCAGCGATGCCGCGTTATTCGCCAAGGCAGTGCGCGATGCACTCGAGACGGATGGCATAGTCGTCGCCTCCATCCCGGTCAAAGGCCTTCCATGAACTACTGGCCCCTCCTCGGCGTCGCCTGGGTCGTCGTCGGCTTCGTCCTGCGTGCCAACCCGGTGATCGTGGTGGTCAGTGCCGGGCTGGTCAGCGGCCTGGCCGCGGGCAAGTCGATGCCGGAGTTGCTGGCCGTGATCGGCGACAGTTTCATATCCAATCGCGCCCTGCTGATGTTCGCGATGACGCTGCCGACCATCGGCCTGCTCGAACGCGCCGGGCTGCGCGAGCATGCCCTGCAATGGATCGCGCGCTGGCGCGGACTGACCCTGGCGCGGCTGCTGGTCGTCTATCTCGCCGCGCGCCAGGGCCTGAGCACGCTCGGCCTGATCGACATCGCCGGCCATGCCCAGACCGTGCGTCCGTTGTTGGCACCGATGTCGGAATCGGCAGCCAACCGCACGCCTGGCCTGCAGGAGCACGGCCCGCTGCCGCGCGAGGAAATCCAGCGCGTGCATGCACTGGCTGCGGCAACCGACAACGTCGGCCGCTTCTTCGGCGAAGACGTGTTCCTCGCGTTCGGCGCGGTGCTGCTGATCCAGGGCTTCTACGCCGAGCACGGCATCCAGCTGGAACCGCTGCAGATCGCCCTGTGGGCGATCCCGACCGCGATCGCCGCGTTCGTGATCCACGCGGTGCGCATCGTCTTCTTCCAGCGCGGCCTCGCCCGCCGGATGGGCAGCCGCAAGAGCAGCCGGATGGGCAGCCATGCTGTCGATTGAACACTTCTACATCGTGCTGGCGCTGTTCCTGTTCTTCGCAGGCGGCAGCAACCTGCGCGAGCGCCGCTACGCGCATGCCGCGTTCTGGTCCCTGCTGGGCGTGCTGTTCGCCACGGGCAAGCTGGTGCTGGCGGCCAGCAAGGCCGGCAACCCCCTGCCCTCGCAGCTGGCCGGTGCGGCCGTCATCGTGCTGGCGCTGCTGGCCACGCGCATGCGCCGGGAACATATTGCCGAAGCCCCCGAAGCGCAGCGCCAGGCCTCGGCATCGCGCCTGGGTCATCGCCTGTTCGTGCCGGCGCTGCTTATCCCGGCCATCACCGTGCTGATCGTGCTGTTCGGCAAGTACATCGTGATTTTCGGCACGCCGTTGTTCGGCGACGGCAGCATCACCCTGATCGGGCTGGCGCTGGCGTGCGTGCTGGCGGCACTGGCCGCGGTCGTGGTGACGCGCGAGCGGCCGATCCGCGCCGCCAGCGAAGGCCGGCGCCTGCTCGACACGATGGGCTGGGCGGCACTGCTGCCGCTGGTGCTGGCCACGCTTGGCGGCGTGTTTGCCGCCAGTGGCGTCGGCGATGCCGTGGCGTCGATAGTGTCCGCGGTGATCCCTGCCGACAGCCGCGTGGCCTGCGTGCTGGCCTATGGTCTGGGCATGGTGGTGTTCACCATGATCATGGGCAAT
>JBEVKG010000082.1:0-11813 GCA_040509765.1 Xanthomonas sp. | reverse complement strand
GCGGACGATCGGGGGCACGGTCCACATAGAACTGACGGCGGCGGACAGCGGGTAGCGGCCCTGCCGCACCGAGGCATAGTCCGGGCCGTGGAAGGCCTCGCCCGGCGCGGCCGCCAGCGGCAGCACGCGCCGTGCAGGACTTCCCGCTGCAGCCAATCGCCGAAGCCGCTGTACTCCGGCGTGGCATAGGGCTGGATCGCGCGGCTGCCCCAGTCTCCGTCCAGGCCGAGCTGGCTCCAGTGCGACACGTCGCCGTCGGGATTGCCCGCCGCCAGCACCTGCGCCAGCTGCGCAAGGCTCAGGTGCGCCAGCAGGTTGCGCCGATTGACCTACACCGCCAGGGTCGTCGCCAGGCCGCCGGCGCTGCTGGCGGCGGTATGTGCCACGCGGATGTCCAGTGGATCGGCGCCGACGATCTTGCGGTACGGCACCTGTTCGATCGGATTGATCGCCCGCCCCATCGGCGCGAACAGGCTGCGCCCTAACATCAGCAGCGGCACCGCGCTGCGGGTGCCCTGGCCTTCGCTGGCGAAACGCACGCCGGGATGGTGGCGTGCGAACAGCGCATTGAAGCGCTCGACGATGGCGTGCACGTGCTCGGCCCCGGCGATGCGGACGGCGCCATCGGCGCGCAGGTACTGCGCCGCGGCATCGACGCGCACGGTGCGCGGGACGTAGGCCGGCAACGCCGCATCCGGCGTCGGCGGTGGGGCGGGGGCGGCGTCCGTCGCGGCCACGGCCGCGCCCATGCTCGCGAGCAGCGCGAGCATGGGCCAGAGGCCGGCACGCGTCACAGGTCGACCTTGAGGGTGAACTTGAGCGTGCGCGGTGCGCCGGCGGCCAGGCGGGTACCGGCGCCGGCCCAGTAGCGCTTGTCGGCGAGGTTGTCGACGTTCAACTGCCAACTGGTGCGCCGCGCGAACAGCGTCGTGACGTAGCGGCCGCCCACGCTCAGCAAGGTGATATCGCCGAGCCAGGCCTGGTTGAGGTCGTTCACCGGGCGGCGGCCGGTGTAGTAGGCGCCGCCGTTGAGCGACAGCCCGGGCAGCGTGTCGAAGGCATAGGTCAGGAACGCGCTGCCGGTCCGGCGCGCGGCGTTTTCCGGCAACTTGCCGTCGTAGCGCGGACCGATCTGCGCGAAGCGCGGGTCCAGCCACTGCGCCGAGGTCTGCCAGCCGAGCTGGCGGGTGAGTTGGCCCTGGGTGGACAGCTCGATGCCGGTGTAGCGCTGCTCGCCGTCGGCGGTGAACACATTGTCGCTGTTGGTGTAGTAGCCAGGGCGGCGGATGTCGAACAGCGCCGCGGAGAGCAGGGTGCCGCCCGGCGCCTGCCAGCGCAGGCCCAGCTCTTTCTGCTTGCTGACGCCCGGCGCCAGTCGCTGGTTCTCGTTGGCGGTTCCGGTGGGCGCGGTCTCGCCTTCCTCCAGGCCTTCGGCGTAGGAGGCGTAGAGCGACAGGGTGTCGCCCAGTTTGTAGATGCCGGCGAGCATCGGCGTGGTCTCGCTGGCCGCGTAGTGCGCGCTGCCCTGGTCGCTGCGGTAACGCGCGTAGCGCAGGCCGGCGATCAACTGCCAGGCCTTCCCGAAGCGCATGCGATCCAGCGCGTACAGGCCGGTGTCCTCGGTGTCCAGCGCCGCGGTGGTGGGCGTGGTGGGGCGTGCGCCGTAGGTGACCTTGGTGATCGCGCGCGGCGCGTAGAGGTTCTGCGAGGCGATGACGTAGTTGCTCTGGTAGATCGGATCCTGACCTTTGTCGGTGCGGCTGGCGCCCAGCGTCAGTTCGTGTTCGATCGGGCCGCTGGCGAACGTGCCGAACAGCTCGGCGCGCAGCAGATCCGAATCCACCACATGGTGCTGCTGGTTGCCGCGGATCGAGCCCTCGCCGCTGACGACGCCGGCATTGTTGGCGAAACGGAAGATCGCCAGGCGACGATCGCGGGCCATCTCCGAGTGGCCGGCTTCCACCGTCAGCGCCCAGCCGTCGGCCAGCGCATAGTCGGCGCGCAGCAGCGCGTTGCGTGTGGTGGCCTCGAAGTCCGCCCAGTCCGGGCCGACCAGGCGGGTGGGATCGACCGGGTGCGGCAGGGTGATCGTGCCGCCGACGGCGGTGGGCAGGTTCACCCCGGCCTGTTCGGTGACCCGGCGGTAGTCGTACTCGACGTCGCCCTTGAGCAACAGCCGATCGCCGATGCGCCAGTCCAGCGCGGCGGACAGGAACCGGCGGCTGCCGTCGCCGACCCCGTCCAGGTACGAGCCCAGGGCGCCACCGGCGGCATTGACGCGCACCCCGACCTGGCGCTCGGCGCCGAAGCGGCGCGCCACATCGACGGTCCCCACCGCGCTCCCGTACTGGTCCAGCGTCAGACCGACGCTGGTGATCGGGGTGGCGCCGGCGCGCTTGGTGACGAAGTTGACCACGCCGGCCGGCGAGGTGAAGCCGTAGTAGAGCGCCGAGGCGCCCTTGAGCACTTCCACCCGCTCCTTGTCCTCCAGCGGTACCTGCGAGAAGTTCATGATCGGCATCGCGCCGTTGAGCCGGTAGTTGGTGCGGTTCTCCACCGCGATGCCGCGGATCACCAACTGGTCCCAGGTATCGCCACCGTTCTGTTGCCGGGTGACGCCGGCGGTGTTGCGCAGCGCATCGTAGAGACCGCCGGCGGCCTGCAGATCCAGCGCCTCGCGGGTGACCACGTTGACGGTGGAGGGCACGTCGAGAATGTTCGCGCCGCGGAAGCTGCCGGCCTCGACGGTGCGCGGGTTGAGACCGGTGGCGCGCGGGGCGGTCACCGTGACCGTGTCCAGTACGGTGGCGCTGGCGTCCTGCGCCGATGCGCTCTGCCGGGCGAGCGCCGCGGCGATCAGGCACAGCGAGCAAAGGGAAACCAGGCGAGGCGAAGGAGTGCGGTGCATTGGGTCGGAGCGCAGTGCGTGCGACGCCGCTCGCGTCCCGAACGACGGGGCACGAGGGCAGTGGCGGAATAGGGAAGGGCTGCGGCGGCCGTGGCGATCGCGTCGGCCGCCGCAGTGTAGTGTGAATGATATTCGTTATCAACTGGAATGGATCGCACGGCGGCGCGTATCGAAACGTTGCTGCGGGGCGAGTAAGGCTGGCGTTGCCGGCCCATGGCAGACTGCCGCCTCCTCCCCCTGCATGGATTCCCGATGAGCGGCACGCAACGCGAACTGACCTTCCGCTTCCTGGCCGAGCCGATCGACGTCAACTACGGCGGCAAGGTCCACGGCGGCGTGGTGATGAAGTGGATCGACCAGGTCGGCTACGCCGCCGCGGTGGGCTGGAGCGGCCACTACAGCGTGACCGTGGCGGTGGGCGGCATCCGCTTCGTCTCGCCGATCCGCATCAGCGACATGGTCACGGTCAGCGCCAAGCTGGTCCATACCGGTACCAGCAGCATGCACTTCGCCATCGAGGTGCGCGCCCGCGATCCGATGGGCGGCGAGCCGCGCCTGTGCACGCATTGCATCATCGTGTTCGTGGCCCTGGACGGTGTCGAAGGCCGGCCGACCGCGGTGCCCGCCTGGCATCCGGACACCCCGGAAGACCATCGCCTGGCCGAGTACGCGCAGAAGGTGATGGAGCTGAGCAAGGGCATCGAGGACACCATCGCCCACTACCACGGCTGAGCGCGCGCCGGCGCTCCGGCTCAGGCGCGCCAGGCCGCCGGCGCGGTGCGGCAGTCGCCGTCGAACAGGCGGCCGCCGTGCGCAGCCAGTTCCTGCTGCGCCAGGGCCAGCACCGGCGCGCAGCCGGCGCCGGCGAACAGCACGGCAAAGGCCTGGTCGAAGCGCGCGCCCAGGGCCGGATCCATCCGCGCCAGCAGGCGCGGCGCCCACTTGCCGCTGCCGTACCAGTGGCCGCGGCCGCGCAGCGCCAGTTCCGCCAGGCGCGGATGCAGCAGGGCGCCGATCGCGACGATCTCGGCGGCGCTGCGCTCGCCGCACAGGTCGTCGACCAGGTCGGTGATCTCGTAGCGCAGCGCGTCCAGTTGCGCCTGCGCCAGCGGCGGCGGCCCGGCCTGCAGCCGCGCGCCGACCTGGCCTTGCAGGGTGCGTGCGGATTCGGTCATGGCGCCGACGATGCGGCCCTCGGCGATCATGTGCAGCAGGCTGGGGCGGCCGCGCGCCACGTCTTCATCGACGAACCAGGCGAGCGTGCCCGGATCGTGTACGAAGGCCTCGACCGGCACGCCCTCGGCCAGGAACGACTCGCGGCGTGCGGCTGGCAGGCGCTCGTAGACCACCACCAGATCGATGTCGGACAGGTGCGTGCCTTCGCCGCGCAGGATCGAGCCGGCGGCGAAGCCGAAGGCGGCGTCGGCGTAGCGGGTGGACAGCAGCGATTGCGCGATCGCCAGCGCCTGGGCGGGCGTGGGCAGGGTGGACGTGGCCGGCATCAGCGCAGCGCCTGCCGGCGCGACCAGGGCACGGCCCGGCGACGCTGGTCATCGGCATGGCCGGAGCGCGGGGCGGGCGAGGGGCGTGGGGTCATCGAGGTCCCGGTGACGCGATCGAGGCGGTCCAGCGTAGCGTGCCGGCGGGCAACGCGGACGGCGGCGATCGCCGGCCTTGCGCCAGCAGTGGAAGCGGTGTTCGGGTGCGGCGGCGGACATTGCGTGTCGACAAGGGCGTGCGTGCGCTCGTCGCCACCGCCGGAGGGCGACCCTGCCGGGCGCCAGCAGCGCTTCGGCCAGTCAGAGGACGACTGACACCACCAAAATGCAAAAGGCCGCTGTCGCCAGCGGCCTTTCCGTGACGTCTGCGGCGTGGCCGGCTTACATCGCCACGCGGCGCGCCTGCACGAACTTCTCGCCCCAGTAGCCGGAGGTCAGCGTGTCCACGCGCACGTCCTTGCCGCGGCTGGGGGCGTGCAGGAAGCGGCCCTCGCCGACGTACAGGCCGACATGGTCGACACGGCCCTTGCGGCCGAAGAACACCAGGTCGCCCGGGGCCAGCGCGTCGCGGTCCTTGATCAACTGGGCGTTGGCCTCGCGGGCCATCTCGCGGGAGACGCGCGGCAGCTCGATGCCCAGCGCGGTGCGGAACACGTAGCCGACCAGGCCGCTGCAATCGAAGCCTTCGGTGTCCTCGCCGCCCCAGCGGTACGGGGTGCCCAGCAGCGCCATGGCGCGCTTGAGCACGGACTGGACCTTGTCGCCGCCCGGCACCACGCCTTCGCGCGGGACCGGCTGGGACACGTCGTAGTTGGCCAGCAGGCGGCTGATGTCGCCGGCGAACATGGCCGAGCGGTCCATCAGCGGAATGGTGTCGTTGGCGGCCAGGTGCGGCAGCAGGGCGGCCAGGGTGGCGGTGGCGGCGGCGTCGGCCTTGCTGCGCGATGGCGCGGGCGCCTGTGCGGCGGCGGCCGGCCTGGCCGAGGCGATGGTGGTGGTGGTCTGCGCGGTCGCCGGGGTGGTGGTTGCCGCGGCGCCTACCTGGGCCGGGGCGGGGGCGACGGTCGCGATCGCTTCCGGGACGACGGTGTCGGCGGGAGCGGTCTGAGCCAGGGCCGGGAGGGCCGTGAAACAGAGCGAGGCGGTGCAAAAGAGGCGGAAAGCGGTCCGGCGGGGAACGGCGGTCTTGCCTGGAGAGGTCTGGGCTTCGGTCGTCACGCTTGGATCACAAAATAAAACGATGAGGGATCATGCCTTGTAGACAGAAACAGGAAGTTCAAATAAGGTTAAATTTTCGTAATTATGAATGTGGGTAAAATCACAGTTCAACGCAAAACCCGTTTCGCTCCCGTGTAATGGTCACGCCAGTAGGCCCCATCCAATGAATCCAGGCGCACCGTTCCGCCGGTGCTGGGGGCGTGCACGAACCGGCCTTCGCCCACGTAAATTCCGACGTGCGTCACATTGCCTGCGCTGCCGAAGAACACCAGGTCGCCGGTGCTCAGGCGCTGCGGGTCGATCCGCGGCCCCTGTACTGCGGCCAGTTCGCGCGAGGTGCGCGGCAGCCGCAGGTCGAGCATGTCGCGGTAGACGTAGGCGACCAGGCCGCTGCAGTCGAACCCGGACTCGGGGGTGTTGCCGCCGTAGCGGTAGGGCGTGCCGACCAGGCCCAGCGCGCGCATCAGCACCGCGTTGGCGGCGCCGGGGTCGGCCGGGGCCACCTGCGGCCATTCGCGCACCGCCACCGGCGCCGGCCGGGTGTGGCGGACCTCGTGGCGTCCGCAGGCCGCCAGCGCGGCGGCGCACAGCAGCGGAAGCCACCACGGAAACGCGCGGCGGCCGCGCGGCGAAACTGGCGTGTTGTGCATGGAGCCGGGATAATGCGCGTCCTCAGAAGGCCGCCATCATGGCGGCGCTCCCGGCGGCCGACAAGCCGCCCATCCCGTCTGCCCCCGGCAGCCACAGCGCAGAGTGCACATGAAGATCGAAAAAGACCGCGTCGTCCGTTTCCACTACACCGTTTCGGAAGTCGGTCAAGAGCCGATCGAAAGCTCCAAGGACCGCGATCCGTTGGTGATCCTGGTTGGCCACGGCAACATCATCCCGGGCCTGGAGAACGCGATGCAGGACAAGGTCGCCGGCGACAGCTTCGGTGTCGACGTGGCCGCCAAGGATGCCTACGGCGACTACCGCGAGGGCCTGAGCCAGCGCGTGCCGAAGAAGCATTTCGGCGCGGCCAAGCTGCAGCCGGGCAGCCAGGTGGTGCTGCAGACCAACTTCGGCCCGCGCGCGGTGACCGTGCAGAAGGTCGGCATGAGCGGGGTGGACGTCGACCTCAACCACCCGATGGCCGGCAAGGACCTGCACTTCGACGTGGAGATTGTCGACGTGCGCGAGGCCAGCGCCGAAGAGATCGAGCACGGCCACGTGCACGGCGACGGCGGCCACCAGCACTGATGGTCCCGGCCGCGGCACCGGTCGCCCCGGTGCCGCCGGCCCTGGCGCCGCGCACAGCGGCGCCGTCGCGCCGCCGCGGACGCCGGCGGCCCTCCTGATCGCGGCGAGGGACACTCGCCGGCCTTCTGTCCGGTGCCTGCCTTGGCCTCCTCCGCCCCCGTGTTGCAGCCCGTCGCGCCCGCCGAGCGCATCGCCACCCTGGACGTGCTGCGCGGCTTTGCCCTGCTGGGCATCCTGCTGATGAACATCGAGGGCTTCGTCGGTCCGCTGGACGCGGCGATGACCGGCCTGGATCCGGCGCTGCGCGGCGCCGACCGCATCGCCGACGCACTGGTCTACATCCTGGTGCAGGGCAAGTTCTACACCTTGTTCTCGCTGCTGTTCGGCATGGGCTTTGCGGTGATGGCGCAGCGTGCCGAGACCGCGCGGCGGCCGTTCGGCGGTTTCTTCCTGCGCCGCAGTGCGGGGCTGCTGCTGATCGGCCTGCTGCACGCGCTGCTGCTGTGGTCCGGCGACATCCTGGTCAGCTACGCGCTGCTGGCGTTCATGCTGCTGGCGTTCCGCGAGGCGCCCACGCGCTGGCTGCCGGGGATGGCACTGGTGGTCTATCTGTTCGCGCCGGCGCTGTGGCTGCTGGTCGGCGCCGTCGCCTCGGCCGCGCAGGCCGACCCGCACGGCGCGGCGCAGTGGCAGCGCGACATGGCCGAGCAGGCGCAGCACAGCGCCGCGGCGCTGGCGCAGCAGCGCGAGGTGTTCGGCCACGGCAGCTACGTCCAGGCCACCGCGCAGCGCGCGCGCGATCTGCTCGAATCGCTGAGCGGGTTGCTGTTCAATGCGCCGACCATCTTCGGCATGTTTCTGCTCGGCGCCTGGTGCGTGCGCAGCGGCCTGGCCGCGCAACCGCAGCGGTTCTCGCGGCTGCTGGCGGCGCTGCGCTGGGGCGTGCTGCCGCTGGGCCTGGCGCTGATGCTGCTGAGCTTCCGGCTGGAGCCGTGGATGGATCCGGCGCGGCTGGATCTGCGTCTGACCTGCGCCTATGCCCTGGCCAGCGTCGCCGGCGGCCTGATGGCGCTGGGCTATGCGGCCTGGCTGGTGCGCGCCGCGCCCGCACTGCAGTGGCTGGCGCCGGCCGGGCGCATGGCGCTGAGCAACTATCTGCTGCAGTCGCTGGTGTGCACCACGCTGTTCTACGGCTACGGGTTCGGCTACTTCGAACAATTGCCGCGCGCCTGGCAGATCCCGTTCGCGATCGCGCTGTTCGCGCTGCAGGTGGCGCTGTCGCACTGGTGGCTGCAGCGGTTCCGCTTCGGCCCGGTGGAGTGGCTGTGGCGGTCGGCCAGCTATCTGCGCTGGCAGCCGATGCGCCGCCGCGAGGCGGCCTGAGCGCAGGCGCGGCGGCGTCCTCACATCTGGCGCGCGGCGGGCCATGGCATGCTCCGCGGCGACCGATGTGATGCGACAGGACAGCCGATGGACGATGTGAGAGGCGGGCACAGGCCTGCCAGCGATGCCGCCCCGCCGCGCGCCGAGCGTGCGCCGTGAGCGGACCGATCCGCGATTACGATCTGCTGGTGCTGGGCGGCGGCTCCGGCGGCCTGGCCACCGCGTTCCGCGCCGCCAGCCATGGCGCGCGGGTGGCGATCCTGGAGCCGAACGCGCTCGGCGGCACCTGCGTCAACGTCGGCTGCGTGCCGAAGAAGGCGATGTGGCTGGCGGCGGACCTGGTCGAGCGCATCGACCTGGCGCGCGCGGTCGGATTCGCTATTCCCGAGGCCACGCTGTCGTGGCCGGAACTGGTGGCGCATCGCCAGGGCTACATCGGCAACATCCACGCCAGCTACCGGCGGCGCCTGGACGCCGATGGCGTGGTGCTGATCCCGCGGCGCGGGCGGCTGGTCGATGCGCACACGCTCGAATGCGACGACGGCGTGCGGGTCAGTGCCCAGCATGTGGTGATCGCCACCGGCGCGCACGCGGCGCGGCCGCATATCGAGGGTGCCGAGCTGGGCCTGATCTCCGACGATTTCTTCAATCTGTGCGAGGCGCCGCCGCGGGTGGCGATCGTCGGCGGCGGCTACATCGCGGTGGAACTGGCCGGCCTGCTGCAGGCGCTGGGCAGCCGGGTGGAGCTGTACGTGCAGGGCGAGCGCCTGCTGGAGCGCTTCGATGCGGAACTGGCCGGGCAGCTCGCCGACAATCTGCACCATCAGGGCGTGCGCCTGCATTTCGGTTACCGCGCCAGCGCGCTGTGTCGCAGCGGCGAGGGCCTGTGCGTGGTCGATGCGCAGGGACAGCCCGGCGATAGCGTCGACAAGGTGTTCTTCGCGATCGGGCGCCGGCCCAACACGCGCGACCTCGGCCTGGAAGCGCTGGGCGTGCGCCTGGGCGACAAGCAGGAGATCGTGGTCGACGACTACCAGAACACCGACGTGCCGGGGTTGTACGCGATCGGCGACGTGGCCGGCAAGGTCGGCCTGACCCCGGTGGCGATCGCCGCCGGACGCAAGCTGATGGACCGCGTGTTCGGCGACCGGCCGCAGGCGCGGCTGGACTACGAGAACGTGCCCAGCGTGGTGTTCTCGCATCCGCCGCTGGGTCAGGTGGGGCTGGGCGAGGAGCAGGCGCGCGAGCGCTACGGTGCCGACGCGGTGACCGTGTACCGCAGCAACTTCCGGCCGATGCTGCAGGCGCTGGCCGACTCGCCGCAACGCAGCCTGTTCAAGCTGGTCTGCGCCGGCGCCGACGAGCGGGTGGTCGGCGTCCACCTGCTCGGCGATGGCGCCGACGAGATCCTGCAGGGCTTCGCGGTGGCGCTGAAGCTGGGCGTGACCAAACAGCAACTGGAAGACACCGTGGCGATCCATCCGACCTCGGCCGAGGAAGTGGTGCTGATGCGCTGAGGTGGCGTCGCGCGTCGGTGCCGGTGCCGGTGCCGGTGCCTCCACGCGCGATCGGCACCGTTCGCCGGTGAGGGACGGCGAACGGTAGCGCAGCGGCATGGCATGCCGTCGCTTGCCGGCGCGGCGGGCCTGTCCCGCGACGCCCAGCACGATGAGCTGGTGTGCCTCTGCCGCCACGCCAGAACCTGGCGTGTCTGTATCGCGACGTCCGAGCGAGGTCCCGCGCCGCCGTCATGGCAGGGAGTACGAGCTGGGCGCGCCTGCCTTCCGGCAACAGGCACCCGATCATCATCTGCCCCGCGCTGGCCACGTTCGGCGGATCGGCATGCCCCGGCCGCGGTTGCGGCCAACCGGGTCGGCAGCGCCGCGCTCTGCCGTGTGTGCCGCGCCGTCAGCAGCGACGATGCGACGGCCAGTCGCACGCAGCGCCGTAGAATGGCGGCATGCACGTGTCTTCCTGTCCTTGCCGCGGCGGTGCGCGATGAGCACGCCCGGCCCATCCGCCGCCGCCGTCCCCACCGCCACGCCGGCCAGCCTCGGCGGCGTGCTGCTCGCCGCCGGCGGCGCGATCGCGTTCTCGGGCAAGGCCATCATCGTCAAGCTCGGCTACCGCTACGGCGTCGATGCGGTCACCCTGCTGGCCTTGCGCATGCTGGTGGCGCTGCCGTGCTTCGCGGCGATGGCGCTGTGGGCGGCGCGGCGCGCGCCGCCGCTGCAGCCTGGCGACCGTTGGCGGATCGTCGCGCTGGGCGTGCTCGGCTACTACCTGGCCAGTTTCCTGGACTTCCTCGGCCTGGCCTACATCACCGCGACCCTGGAGCGGCTGATCCTGTACCTCACCCCGACCCTGGTGCTGCTGATCGGCGTGCTGCTGTGGCGGCGACGGCCGCAGCGGCGCCAGCTGTGGGCGCTGGCGCTGAGCTATCTCGGCGTGCTGCTGGCCTTCGGCCACGACCTGCGCATCGGCGGCGCGCGTACCGCCTGGGGCAGCCTGCTGGTGTTCGGCAGTGCACTGGCCTATGCGGCGTATCTGGTCGGCAGCGGCCAGTTGGTGGCGCGGATCGGCGCGGTGCGCTTGACCGCCTACGCCAGCCTGGTCGCCTGCGCGCTGTGCATCGCCCAGTTCCTGTTGCTGCGGCCGCTGCACGCGCTGGCCCTGCCTGTGCCGGTGTACGCGCTGTCGCTGCTCAACGGCACGCTGTGCACGGCGGTGCCGGTGCTGGCGACGATGCTGGCGGTGCAGCGCATCGGCTCGGCGCTGGCCTCGCAGATCGGCATGCTCGGCCCGGTCTCGACCATCGTGCTCAGCGTGCTGCTGCTGGGCGAGGCGATGGGGCCGTGGCAGATCGCCGGCACCGTGCTGGTGCTGGGCGGGGTGCTGCTGGTGTCGCGGCCGGTGCGGGCACGGCCGGCATGAGGGCACCGCGGCCGCCCGCAACGACGGTGTCGGCGCCGGCCGCGACGACGGCGGCCGCCGAGGCGCACGCGCAGATCCTGGCGACGATCCGCGCGATCCCGCCGGGCCAGGTGCGCGGCTATGGCGAAGTGGCGATGCTGGCCGGGTTGCCGGGACGCGCGCGCCTGGTGGCGCGCCTGCTCGGCGGCAACACCGACGCCGCACTGCCCTGGCACCGGGTGCTGCGCAGCGACGGCCGCATCGCGTTTCCCGAAGGCTCGCGTGGCTATCGCGAACAATGCCAGCGCCTGCGCGCCGAAGGTGTGGCGGTGCAGGGTGGGCGGGTGAAACGTGCGCCGGCGCCGGCGCGGGATCTCGATGCGGAGGTGTGGGGGCCGCGGTAGCGAGGCATACCAGAACTGCGACGGCCCGTGTCTCGAAGAGCAGAAGAGGCCGGCTGTGAATGGCTTAGCCCCTCTCCCGCCGGGAGAGGGTTGGGGTGAGGGTCGGGGGCGCGAAGCGCATGCGGTGTTTCAACTGCGCCAGGCTGCGCCCGCACCCTCATCCGCCCCTTCGGGGCACCTTCTCCCGGAGGGAGAAGGGGCCGCCAAGCCCCGCTCCCTGCGGGAGAGGGGGTGGGGTGAGGGTACGGC
>JBEVKG010000081.1:0-6020 GCA_040509765.1 Xanthomonas sp. | reverse complement strand
CTCGAACACGAGCCGCTGTACTTCTACTGGGATGCCTACCAGGGCGAGCGCCTGCCCCGTCCCACCAACGACTACGCCAAGCTCCGCGTCGACGGCACCTATTACGACACCGCCCTGCTGCATGCGACCACCGGCCTGAACTGGCGCATCGACGAGCGCTGGAGCGCGGCGTTGAGCCTGGGCGGCAGCCGCCGCCGGCACGCATCGCACAAGATGTTCGCCAACCTGCTCGACGAAGCGGGCGACTACGCCGGCTTCGCCTACGACTTCGGCGCGGTGCTGCGCAACAGCGTGGTGCAACTGCTGGTCACCGGCCGCGCCGACACCGGCCCGGTGGCGCACGAGTTGGTGTTCGGTGCCTCGGTACAACGCAGTTGGGACCAGTGGAGCAAGGCGTTCTACTGGAGCCACGACTTCGACGGCAACCTGTATCGCCCGCAGACCTTCCGCCCCACCCGCCGCCCGGACTACAGCCTGGCGCCGGTCAGCGCGGACCTGCGCCAGAAGGCGGTGTTCGTCAGCGACACCATGCAGTTCGGCGCGCACTGGCGCGCCATCCTCGGCGCGCGCCACGTGGATTACCAGCAACGCGATCTGGACGGCGATCCGGCGCTGGACAGCGGCTACCGCACCTCGGTGACGACCCCGACCGTGGCGCTGATCTACAAACCCATCGACGACGTCTCGCTCTACGCCAGCTACGTGGAAGCGCTGGAGCCGGGCAGCCGCGTGGGGACCGATGCGCTGCCCGCCTACGCCAACGCCGGCAGCGTGCTGGCGCCGACGGTGAGCAAGCAGTACGAGCTCGGCGCCAAGCTGCAGAGCGGACGCTTCGCCCTGACAACGGCAGCGTTCCGCATCGAGCGCGGCGCGCAGATCGACGCCTACCGCGACGGCCAGCGCTACCTGACCCAGGATGGCCTGACCCTGTATCGCGGCCTGGAAGTGATCGGCAGCGTCGGGCTGACCGACGACCTGGAACTGGGCCTCGGCGGACTGTGGATGGACCCGCGACTGGAGGACCTGTCGCCGGACAACGCGGCGCTGCGCGGCAACCGACCGGCCGGCGCGGCACGCCGGCAACTGCTGGCCAATGCCAGCTGGCGCGTACCGGGCGTGCGCGGCCTGAGCCTGCACGGCAACGTGCGCTACTCCGGCGACGCGTACTACGAGGACCAGAACCGCGTGCGCATCCCCGGACACACTGTCGCCGCGGCCGGCTTCCAGTACGCCACCACGCTGGGCGGCTACGACGCGCTGCTGACCGGCAACATCAACAATCTGTTTGATCGCACCTACTGGAACCAGCACACCCCGGGCGAGGCGCGCAATGCCGCGCTGAGCCTGCGCATCGATTGGCGCTGAGTGCGCCCGCCGCTGCCGTCGCCCCGCGCAACGGCAGCGGCGGATGGCGGCGCGGCGCGGCGCCGGCGCATGCGTACCGCCGATCATGACGCAGGCACCTGCAGGAGCGGCCCTGGAACGCGGCGGGCGTCACCGGAAAACCCGCCGCGGCTGACGGGCGCCGCGAAGCACCCGCTTTCGGCACGCATCACCTCATCTGTAGGAGCGGCTTCAGCCGCGATGGCCTTCCTGGAAACGCCTGGTCGCGGCTGAAGCCGCTCCTACGGGACAACCTGCATCCAGTGGATGCGTGAGGAAAGCAGGTCACTCGAGTCCCGCGCACCGGCCTCCCCCGCGCGTCCATCCGGCGCGATCAGGCCGCCGTGGATGGCGGCGACCGCGGCGGGGTTTCCGGCGTGGACGCCGATGTCGCATCGCTCTGCGCATCCGCGTCGGGGTCCGCCTCGGGCGTCGCCGCACATGCTGCCGAATCCGGTGCCGCGGCGGCGGCGCTGCGCTGCCGCGCCAGGTCCTCGACCATCTCCCAGGATTTCAGGCCGCGCCCGCCGAGGTGGTGCAGCAGGACACCACGCATGCCGCGGCGCAGACCGGGCAGATCCTCGGCGACCGGTTCGGTGTCGTCGGCCAGGGCCAGCAGGGCGCGGCCGGTGGCCATGCCGCTGCGCTGGTCGTGGCCGCGGTCGCTCAACAGCCGCCGCGGCCCGTGCTCGGCGTCCAGCACATAGCGCGCGGCCGGATCGATCGGGTCGCCGTCGCCGTCGTGGCGCAGGTCGAATCCCACGCCCAGCGCCTCCAGCAGATCGCGCTCGAAGCAGCGCAGCGACCAGGCCAGCGGCGCCTCGGCGGCCAGCCGCGCGCGCACCCGCGCATAGGCCAGATACAGGTCCGGCGCCGGATCGTCGCGCGGCGCCAGGCGCAGGGTCAGTTCGTTGATGTAGAACCCGGCCAGCATCGCCTCGCCGCCGAGGCGCGGCGCCGTATCCACGGCTTCGGCCGCACGCAACTGCGCCAGCTCGCCGCGCCGCTGCGCACTGAAGTGGATCGACTGCAGCGGCTGCAGCGCCGCGCGCAAGGCCTGCTTCTTCGGTCCCTGCACGCCCCGCGCCAGCACGCCGAGCCGCCCGTGGTGCGCGCTCAGCACCTCCACCAGCAGGCTGGTCTCGCGCCAGGGCCGCGCGTGCAGGACGAAACCGGGTTCGTGCTCGATCAAGGCTGCAGGGGCTGGGAATGGGGAGTGGGGAATCGGGAATGGAACAGCATGCCGTCCCTAGCCGCATCATCGTCCAACGATCGGAAAGAGCTAGCTTCGTGTAGCAGCGGCTTCAGCCGCGGCGGCGTTACCGGGAAAGCGCGTCGCGGCTGAAGCCGCTCCTACCCACACCATGATTGCCTGGAACGCGCGGAAATCCGATTCCCGATTCCCGACGCGCCATTCCCGGCCCTACTCGCCGTACCCGAACGCCTTCAGCGCAGCCTCGTCGTCGGACCAACCTTCGCGCACGCGCACCCAGGTCTCCAGGAACACCTTGGCGCCGAACAGGCGCTCCATCTGCTGGCGGGCCTTGGCGCCGATGTCCTTGAGGCGCGTGCCGCCCTTGCCGATCACGATCGCCTTCTGGCCCTCGCGCTCGACCCAGATCACCGCGCCGATGCGCAGCAGCGCGCCGTCCTCGGCGAAGCGCTCGATCTCCACGGTGGTCGCGTACGGCAGTTCCTCGCCGAGCTGGCGCATCAACTGCTCGCGCACCAGCTCGCCGGCCAGGAAGCGCTGGCTGCGGTCGGTGATCTCGTCCTCGCCGAACATCGGCGGCGCTTCCGGTACCAGCGCCAGCAGGTCGCGCACCAGCGCCTCCAGGCCCTTGCGCTTGAGCGCGGAGATCGGATGCACGGCGGCGAAGCTGCGGCCGTCGCTGACCTGCTGCAGGAACGGCAGCAGCGCGGTCTTGTCCTTGAGCCGGTCGACCTTGTTGACCACCAGGACCACCGGGATGCCGGCGTCGCTGAGCACATTGAACGCCAGCGTGTCCTCGTCGTCCCAGCGCCCGGCCTCGATCACCAGCAGGCCCGCGTCCACGCCTTCCAGCGAGCCGCGCGCGGCGCGGTTCATCACCCGGTTCATCGCGCGCTTCTGCTCGCGGTGCAGGCCGGGGGTATCGACCAGCAGCAACTGCCCGGCCGGGAAGCTGGCGATGCCCAGCAGCCGGTGCCGGGTGGTCTGCGGACGGTTGGAGACGATGCTGACCTTGGCGCCCACCAGGGCGTTGGTCAGGGTGGACTTGCCCACGTTGGGGCGGCCGATCACGGCCACGCTGCCGCTGCGGTAAGGGGTGGTCGCTTGTTCGTTCACTTGCTCGAATCCAGTTGCTCGATGGCGGCGGCGGCGGCCTGCTGTTCGGCCAGGCGCCGCGAGGTGCCCTCGCCCTCGGTCACCAGGGCGGGCTCGGCGAGTACGCAGCGTACCCGGAATAGCTTGGCGTGGTCGTCGCCGGTCTCGCTGATCAGTTCGTAGGCCGGCAGACTCCGCTGCCGGGCCTGCAGCCATTCCTGCAGGCGGGTCTTGGCGTCCTTCTCCACCTTGCCGACCGGCAGCGCCGCCAGCGCGGTCTCGAACCAGGGCAGGATCGTGGCGCGGCAGGCCTCGAAGCCGGCGTCCAGATAGATCGCCGCGACCACGGCCTCCACCGCATCGGCCAGGATCGAGTCGCGGCGATGGCCGCCGGACTTCATTTCGCCCGGCCCCAGGGTCAGGCGCTCGCCCAGTTCCAGTTGCCGACCGATCGCGGCCAGCGAGGCCTCGCGCACCAGCTCGGCGCGGGCGCGGGTCAGCGCCCCCTCGTCGGCCTTCGGCCAGCGCTGGTACAGCGCCTCGGCGATCAGCAGGTTGACGATGCCGTCGCCGAGAAATTCCAGGCGTTCGTTGTGCGGCGCACCGGCGCTGCGATGGGTCAGCGCCTGCGCCAGCAGTTGCGGCTCGGCGAAGCGGTGACCGATGCGGTCACCGCGCAGGATGGTCTTACTGGCCACCACGCGTCGTCAGGTCCTGGGTGGCGTCGAACTTGCCGACCACGTCCAGATTGGCGATCAGCGGGCGGCGCACTTCGTAGGCCACGTGCATCTTCACGCCGGTATCGGTGCGCTCGAAGGTGACGTCGCTCGGCTTGACGTTGTCCGAATTGTTGATGTCCAGGCGCCGGAACAGCGAGGCCTTGACCTGCGAGGGGTCGATCTCGGCGCTGCCGGCTTCGGTCGCCAGGCCCTTCATCGCCGAGCGCACGGCGTAGAACTCCATGTACATCGGGAACAGCTTCATGCCGATGTAGACGAAGAATCCGACCACCGCCAGCACGATGACGAACGAGGTCAAGGTCATGCCACTTTGCTTGTGCTTCATCGCGCTTCCCCTCACGCCAGTCACTGGATGGCCGTCCCGATCCGCGACGGATCGAAACTGCCGCTGCAGAACCACCCTTCGCAATTGAGCCAGATCAGGAACGCCTTGCCGCGCAGGTTCTCTTCGGGCAGGAAATGGGTCTGGGTCCAGAACCGGCTGTCTTCGCTGTTGTCGCGATTATCGCCCATCACGAAGTACTTGCCCGGCGGCACCACCCAGTCGCCCTGGCCGGCCGGATTGTTGCGGTCGATCCATTCCAGTTCGGTGTGGGGACGGCCCGGCAGGTACTCGGTGAGGAGCGTGGCGCCGGTCATTTCCGCGCCCTTGCCCTTGCCGACGTACTCGCCCATGACCTTGTACTTCATCGGCGTGCCGTTGATGTACAGCGTGTCGCCGTGGAAGCCGATGCGGTCGCCGGGCAGGCCGATCACGCGCTTGATCCAGTTCTCGTCCGGCTTGTGCGGCGGCTTGAACACCACCACGTCGCCGCGCTTGGGCTCGCCGACCGGAATGATCTTCTGGTTGGTGATCGGCAGGCGGAAGCCGTAGGAGAACTTGTTGACCAGGATGAAATCGCCGACCAGCAGGTTCGGCATCATCGAGCTGGAGGGAATCTTGTACGGCTCGGCGATGAAGCTGCGCAGGATCAGCACCACCGCCAGCACCGGGAAGAACGCCCGCGAGTAGTCCACCAGCACCGGCTCGGCGTCCAGCAACCCGGCCCGCGCGGCGCGGCGCTTGGCGAAGAACAGCTTGTCCAGCAGGGTGATGATGCCGGTGGCGAAGGTCAGGACCACCAGCGCGATTTCAAACCATTTCATTCGTATTCCTTCGGAATGGGAATCGGGAATGGAGAATGGGGAATCGGAAAGGCAAGAGCATGCGCTCTTTCCATTCCCCATTCCCTATTCACGACTCCCAGCTACTTGTCCATCTGCAGCACGGCCAGGAAGGCTTCCTGCGGGATTTCCACGCGGCCGACCTGCTTCATGCGCTTCTTGCCTTCCTTCTGCTTTTCCAGAAGCTTCTTCTTGCGCGAGACGTCGCCACCATAGCACTTGGCCAGCACGTTCTTGCGCATCGCCTTGACCGTGGTGCGGGCGATGATCTGCGAGCCGATCGCGGCCTGGATACGTTGCAAAGGATCCTTCAATGAAACTGTTTGAGTTCGTGCTCGTCGCGCTGACCCTGCTGTCCGGCCTGGTGCTGCTCGCCGAGAAACTGTACTTCGCGCGCCGCCGCGCCCGCCGCGCCGGCCTGCTCG
>JBEVKG010000080.1:0-4090 GCA_040509765.1 Xanthomonas sp. | reverse complement strand
CCCCTGCAGGGCACGGCGGCTGCCGTCCAGCAGCGCGGCGAAACCGTCGACGTCGTGCAGCAGGCGCTGCTGCGCCGGGTTCGGCGCGGCGCCGCCGAAGTCGGCATGCGCGTAGAACACCGGCAGCAGGGTCAGGCCGATCCCGCTGGTCTGCGCCGCGGCGGCCAGGCGCTGCGCCATCTCGGCGCGGTCGGCGTAGGGCCGGCCGTCGGCGGCGTGATGCACGTAATGGAACTCGCCGACGCGGGTGAAGCCGGCCTCGAGCATCTCCACAGAGGCCTGCTCGGCGATGGCCTGCAGATCGTCCGGGCCCAGCCGCTGCAGGAAGCGGTACATCAGTTCGCGCCAGCTCCAGAAGCTGTCGCCGCTGCGCCCGCCGATCTCGGTCAGGCCGGCCATGCCGCGCTGGAAGGCGTGGCTGTGCAGGTTGCCCAGCCCGGGCACCACGATGTCCAGGCGCTGAGCGCCCGGCGCCGCGGCCACGCCGCTGTCCACCGCGGCGATGCGGCCATCGCGCACGCCGATGCGCACGTCGCGCGCCCAGCCCTGCGCCAGCAGCGCATGCGCGCACCAGAATTCGCCCGATCCCGCGTTGCCGCTGGCCTGCTGCTGCACCTGGGTCTGCACTGGACACCCTCCATCGACCGCCATATTGTATATACAAAATAACCGACGAGCCCGCCCGTGACCATGCCCTGCGACACGCTCTGGCACAACGCGCACCTGATGACGCTCGACGCCGAGGATGGCGGATTGGGGCTGGTCCACGACGGCGTGGTGGCCTGCCGCGATGGCCGCATCGTCTACGCCGGCGCCGCCGCGCAGTTGCCAGGCCCGCTGTCGGCGCAACGCAGCATCGATTGCGGCGGACGCTGGATCGGCCCCGGCCTGATCGACTGCCACACCCACCTGGTCTATGCCGGTAACCGCGCCGGCGAGTTCGAGCAGCGCCTGCTCGGCGCCAGCTACGCCGACATCGCCCGCGCCGGCGGCGGCATCGTCTCCACGGTGCGCGCCACCCGCGCCGCCGACGAGGACGCCCTGCTCGCCGCCAGCCTGCCGCGGCTGGACGCGCTGCTGGCCGAAGGCGTGACCACGGTGGAGATCAAGTCCGGCTACGGCCTGACCCTGGACGACGAACTGCGCCTGCTGCGGGTGGCGCGGCGCCTGGGCGAACTGCGCGCGGTGGCGGTGTCGCCGACCTTCCTCGGCGCGCACGCGGTGCCGCCCGGGGCCGAGGCGCAGGCCTACATCGACGAGGTCTGCGAGCGCATGATCCCGGCGGTCGCCGCGCAGGGCCTGGCCGAGGCGGTGGACGTGTTCTGCGAGCATCTGGCGTTCTCCCCGGCGCAGACCGAGCAGGTGTTCCAGGCCGCGCAACGCCATGGGCTGGCGCTGAAGATCCACGCCGAGCAATTGTCCAACCAGGGCGGCGCGGCGCTGGCCGCGCGCTACGGTGCGCGCTCGGCCGACCATGTCGAATACCTGGACGCCGCCGGCGTGGCCGCGATGGCCGCCGCCGGCACCGTCGCGGTGCTGCTGCCGGGCGCGTTCTATTTCACCCGCGACACCCAGCTGCCGCCGATCGCCGCGCTGCGCGCCGCCGGCGTGCCGCGCGCACTGGCCACCGACTGCAACCCCGGCACCTCGCCGCTGACCAGCCCGCTGCTGGCAATGAACCTGGCGGCGACGCTGTTCCGGCTGACCGTGGCCGAGTGCATCGCCGGCTTCACCCGCGAGGCGGCGCGCGCGCTCGGGCGCCAGGACCAGGTCGGCCGGCTGCGCGCCGGGCTGGCCTGCGACCTGGCGATCTGGGACATCGCCGAACCGGCCGAATTGGTCTATCGCATGGGCTTCAACCCGCTGCATGCGCGTATCTGGAGAGGACAATGAGCGACGACGAGATCCTGCTGCGCCCCGGCGCGGTGAGCCTGGCGCAGTGGCGCGCCGTGTACCGCGGCGCCAGCGTGCGCCTGGACCCGGCCTGCGCCGAGGCGGTGCTGCGCAGCGCGCACACCGTGGAGGCGATCGTCGCCACCGGCGCGCCGGTGTACGGCATCAACACCGGCTTCGGCAAGCTGGCCAGCGTGCGCATCGAGCGCGAGGACCTGCAAGCCCTGCAGCGCAACATCGTGCTGTCGCACGCGGCCGGGGTCGGCGCGCCGATGCCGGTGCCGGTGGTGCGGCTGATGATGGCGCTGAAGCTGGCCAGCCTGGCCCAGGGCGCCTCCGGCGTGCGTCCGCAGACGCTGGCGCTGCTGGAGGCGCTGCTGCAGCACGAGGTGATCCCGGTGGTGCCCTGCCAGGGCTCGGTCGGCGCCTCCGGCGACCTGGCGCCGCTGGCGCACCTGGCCACGGTGATGCTCGGCGTCGGCGAGGCCTTCGTCGGCGACGCGCGCCTGCCGGCGGCGCAGGCGCTGGCCCAGGCCGGGCTACAGCCGCTGACGCTGGGCGCCAAGGAGGGCCTGGCGCTGCTCAACGGCACCCAGTTCTCCACCGCCTATGCGCTGGCCGGGCTGGTCGAGATCGAGCGCGTGTTCCATGCCGCGCTGGTCGCCGGAGCGCTGTCCACCGAGGCCGCGAAAGGCTCGGACACCCCGTTCGATCCGCGCATCCACGCGCTGCGCGGCCAGCCCGGGCAGATCGCCACCGCCGCGGCGCTGCGCGAACTGATGCACCACTCGGCGATCCGCGATTCGCACCGCGACAACGACGTGCGCGTGCAGGACCCGTACTGCCTGCGCTGCCAGCCGCAGGTGATGGGCGCGGCGCTGGACGTGATGCGCCAGGCGGCCACCACCCTGACCACCGAGGCCAACGGCGTGTCGGACAACCCGCTGGTGTTCAGCGACACCGGCGAGGCGTTGTCCGGCGGCAACTTCCACGCCGAGCCGGTGGCCTTCGCCGCCGACATGCTGGCGCTGGCGGTGTGCGAGATCGGCTCGATCAGCGAGCGCCGCGTGGCCATGCTGGTGGACCCGGCGCTGTCCGGGTTGCCGGCGTTCCTGACCCCCAAGCCCGGCCTCAACTCCGGCTTCATGATCCCGCAGGTCACCGCCGCGGCGCTGGTCTCGGAGAACAAGCAGCGCGCCTATCCGGCCAGCGTCGACTCGATCCCGACCTCGGCCAACCAGGAAGACCACGTGTCGATGGCCGCGCACGGCGCACGCCGCCTGCTGGCGATGGCCGAGAACGCGGCCAACGTGGTCGGCATCGAACTGCTGGCGGCCGCGCAGGGGTGCGACTTCCACGCGCCGCTGCGCTCCAGCGCCGCCCTGGAAGCGGCGCGCGCGCTGCTGCGCGCCCGCGTGCCGGCGCTGCAGGACGACCGCTACTTCCATCCGGACATGCTGGCCGCCACCGCGCTGGTGCGCGACGGCGCGCTGGCCGCGGCGGTGCGGATGCCGTTGCCCGAGGTCATGTCCTGATCCGAAGAATCCACTGTAGGAGCGGCTTCAGCCGCGACGCGGCTTTACCGGCTAATGCCCCGTTCGCGGCTCAAGCCGCTCCTACAAAACGCACAACGCGCGAGGCCGTATGACATCCCTGCCCGACTGGCTCAGTGTGCACCGCGGCGATGCGCCGCTGATTCTCAGCTTCCCGCACACCGGCACCGAGCTGCCGGCTGCGGTGGCCGATGGCTTCGTCTCGCCATGGCTGGCGCGGCGCGATGCCGACTGGTGGGTGCACCATCTGTACGACTTCGCCAAAACCCTCGGCGCGACCACCGTGCGCACCGCGATCTCGCGCTCGGTGATCGACGTCAACCGCGACCCGGCCGGGGTGTCGCTGTATCCCGGACAGAACACCACCGGGCTCTGCCCGCTGACCACCTTCGATGCGCAGTCGCTTTACCGGCCCGGCGCCGAACCGGACGCTGCCGAGATCGCGCGACGCCGCGCGCAGTGGTTCGCGCCCTACCACGCCGCACTGGATGCCGAGATCGCACGCCTGCGCGCCCTGCACCCGGCGATCGTGGTGTACGACGCGCACTCGATCCGCTCGCGCATTCCGCACCTGTTCGACGGCGAACTGCCGCAGTTCAACATCGGCAGCGCCGGCACCTCCGGTGCGGTGGATACCAGTTGCG
>JBEVKG010000079.1:0-12864 GCA_040509765.1 Xanthomonas sp. | reverse complement strand
CTGCCGGCGACATCGAGCTGCAACTGCATCGACTCGATCACGCACGGGCCGGCGATCAGGAACAACGGCTGGTCCAGGCCGACTTCGAAGCCACACAGTTTCATTGGATCACCTATCGGTTGAGCCTCGTTCCGTTCGGGCACGAGATGTTTGGCGAGGTTACTCCCCTCTCCCATCGGGAGAGGGGCTGGGGGTGAGGGTCCGGGCGAAGCCTCATGGAATCAAGCCCCTCTCCCGCCGGGAGAGGGGTTGGGATGAGGGTCCGGGCGGAGCCCAGGGAACTCAAACTACGCGAGGCTTCGCCCCATACCCTCATCCGGCGCTTCGCGCCACCTTCTCCCACAGGGAGAAGGAACTACGCGCGCGCTTCCTTCAACAGCTTTCCGCCCGCCTTGCGCTCGCGCGCAGCGCGGACGAAGCCGATGAACAGCGGGTGGCCATCGCGCGGCGTGGACAGGAATTCCGGATGCGCCTGGCAGGCCAGGAACCACGGGTGCGTCTCGCGCGGCAGTTCCACCATCTCCACCAGGGTGTCGTCCATCGACTTGGCGGCAATCACCAGGCCGGCATCCTCGAGCTGGGTGCGGTAGCGGTTGTTGAACTCGTAGCGATGGCGATGACGTTCGGCCACCACGTCCTTGCCGTACAGCTCGCGCGCCAGCGTGCCCGGCTTGAGCCGCTGTTCCTGCAGGCCCAGGCGCATGGTGCCGCCGAGATCGGACTTCTCGTCGCGCTTCTCGACATCGCCGCTGGCGGTGCGCCACTCGGTGATCAGGCCGATCACCGGGTACGGCGACTGCCGGTCGTTCTCGGTGCTGTTGGCCGCATCCAGGCCGGCGACATGCCGCGCATCGTCGACCCCCGCGGCCTGCATGCCGTAGCTGATGCCGCAGTACGGCACGCCATGCTGGCGCGCGTAGCGCGAGGTCAGCACCTTGCCTTCGAAGCCGCGGTCGCCGAAACCGCCGGGCACCAGGATGCCGTCCACGTCGGCCAGCGCCGCCATGTCGCTGCCTTCCAGGTCCTGCGCTTCCAGCCACTTCAGGTTGACCTTGGTGCGCTGGCGCAGGCCGCCATGCTTGAGCGCCTCGCCGACCGACTTGTACGCGTCCTGGTGGTCCACGTACTTGCCGACCACGGCGATGGTGACCTCGTCGAGCGGATGCTTGATCGCATCGACCACCGCCTCCCACTCCGACAGGTTGGCCGCGCCGACCTTGTCGCGCAGCTTGAACTGGTCGATGACGATCTCGTCCAGGCCCTGCCGATGCAGTTCCAGCGGCATGCCGTAGAGCACGTCGATGTCGGCGGCGCTGATCACCGCGCGCTCGGAGACGTTGGTGAACAACGCGATCTTGCGCCGCTCCGAATCCGGGATCGCCTGTTCCGAGCGGCACAGCAGCACGTCCGGCTGGATGCCGATCGAGCGCAGTTCCTTGACCGAATGCTGGGTCGGCTTGGTCTTCAGCTCACCGGCCGCGGCGATGTACGGCACCAGGGTCAGGTGCATGAACATGGCCTTCTCGGCGCCGCGCTCGGTGCGCACCTGGCGGATCGCCTCCAGGAACGGCAGCGATTCGATGTCGCCGACGGTGCCGCCGATCTCCACCAGGGCCACGTCGTAGCCGGCGGTGGCTTCGTCCACGCAGCGACGGATCTCGTCGGTGATGTGCGGAATCACCTGCACGGTGGCGCCGAGGTAGTCGCCGCGGCGCTCCTTGCGGATCACGTTCTCGTAGATGCGCCCGGTGGTGACCGAGTTCTTGCGCGACAGGCGCGTGCGCACGAAGCGCTCGTAATGCCCCAGGTCCAGATCGGTCTCGGCGCCGTCGTCGGTGACGTACACCTCACCGTGCTGGAACGGGCTCATCGTGCCCGGGTCGACGTTGATGTAGGGGTCCAGCTTCATCATCGTGACCGACAGGCCACGTGCTTCGAGAATGGACGCAAGCGAAGCGGCCGCGATGCCCTTGCCAAGCGAGGACACTACGCCGCCGGTAACGAAGATCAGGGGGGTCATGGCTCAAAGGCCTCCCGGAAAGCCATAGTTTAACGGGTGAAGCGGATTTGCCCAAGCGCTTTCGCGCAACAGCCGCCCCACAAAAAAGCGACGCCCCGGGCGACCGGGGCGTCGTGTGCAGGAAACCGTGCGCAGGCTCAGGGCTTGCGCGCTTCCTCTTCCTCTTCCTTCTTCGGCGCGGCCGCATCCTTGCCGGCCTTGTGTTCGGCGGCCGCAGCGGCGCGGCGCTTGGCCTTGGCGTCGGCCTCGGCCTTCTCCTTGGCGACCTGCGCCTCGTAGGCGGCGGCACCGGAGGCGGCCGGATCGGCGCTCTGCGCCTGGGCCATCGCGACCGGCACGGCCACCGCGGCGGCGACCAGGGCGGCCAGGGTCAACAGCTTGCGAACGTTCATGGCGGACTCCTTTGGGACGTGCGACGAAGATGTGGGCGACGTCGCGGTTTTTCCAGGGCCACAGTAGCGCAGCGGCGCCGCACCCGCCCTGAACACCGGCGACGTGCAAAAAACCGCCGCAGACCGCACACTTCCGGATCTGCTTCGCGCCACCTGCTGAGACGCATGAATACCCGCTACAACGCCGCCGACATCGAAGTTCTCTCTGGCCTGGACCCGGTCAAGCGCCGGCCCGGCATGTACACCGACACCGCACGCCCCAACCACCTGGCGCAGGAAGTCATCGACAACGCCGTGGACGAGGCGCTGGCCGGCCACGCCCGGCACATCGAGGTGACGCTGTACAAGGACGGCAGTTGCGAGGTGTCCGACGACGGCCGCGGCATGCCGGTGGACATCCACCCGGAAGAGAAGATCTCCGGCGTCGAACTGATCCTGACCCGGCTGCACGCCGGCGGCAAGTTCAGCGACCGCAACTACACCTTCAGCGGCGGCCTGCACGGCGTCGGCGTCAGCGTGGTCAATGCGCTGTCCAACCGGGTGGAACTGTTCATCAAGCGCGACGGCAACGAGTACCGCATGGCCTTCGCCGATGGCTTTGCCGCCTCCAAGCTGGAGATCGTCGGCAGCGTCGGCAAGAAGAACACCGGCACCCGGCTGCGCTTCTGGCCGGATCCGAAGTATTTCGACACGCCGAAGTTCGCGGTGCGCGCGCTGCGCCACCTGCTGCGCGCCAAGGCCGTGCTGTGCCCCGGCCTCACCGTCAAGCTGCACGACGAGGCCACCGGCGAGCAGGACACCTGGCACTTCGAGGACGGCCTGCGCGACTATCTGCGCGGCGAGCTGGCCGAGCGCGAGCTGCTGCCTGCAGAGCTGTTCGTCGGCAACCTGAAGAAGGACCGCGAGATCGTCGACTGGGCGGTGGCCTGGGTGGTGGAAGGCGAACTGGTGCAGGAAAGCTACGTCAACCTGATCCCCACCGCGCAGCACGGCACCCACGTCAACGGCCTGCGCAGCGGCCTCACCGATGCGCTGCGCGAGTTCTGCGATTTCCGCAACCTGCTGCCGCGCGGCGTGAAGCTGGCACCGGAAGACGTGTGGGACCGGGTGGCGTTCGTGCTGTCGCTGAAGATGACCGACCCGCAGTTCAGCGGCCAGACCAAGGAACGCCTGTCCTCGCGCCAGGCCGCCGGCTTCATCGAAGGCGCCGCGCACGATGCCTTCAGCCTGTGGCTGAACCAGAACGTGGAGACCGGCACGCGCATCGCGCAGATCGCCATCGACCGCGCCAGCGCGCGGCTGAAGACCGAAAAGCAGATCGTGCGCAAGAAGGTCACCCAGGGCCCGGCGCTGCCGGGCAAGCTGGCCGACTGCATCAGCCAGGACCTGTCGCGCACCGAACTGTTCCTGGTCGAGGGCGACTCGGCCGGCGGCAGCGCCAAGCAGGCCCGCGACAAGGATTTCCAGGCGATCCTGCCGCTGCGCGGCAAGATCCTCAACACATGGGAAGTCGCCTCCGGCAGCGTGCTGGCCTCGGAGGAAGTGCACAACCTGGCGATCGCGATCGGCTGCGACCCGGGCAAGGAGGAGATCGACGGCCTGCGCTACGGCAAGGTGGTGATCCTGGCCGACGCCGACTCCGACGGCCTGCACATCGCGACCCTGCTGACCGCGCTGTTCCTGCGTCATTTCCCCGCCCTGGTGCGCGCCGGCCACGTGTTCGTGGCGATGCCGCCGCTGTTCCGCGTGGACGTGGGCAAGCAGGTGTTCTACGCGCTGGACGAGGAAGAGAAGCGCTCGCTGCTGGACAAGATCGCGCGCGAGAAGATCAAGGGCCAGGTCAGCGTCACCCGCTTCAAGGGCCTGGGCGAGATGAATCCGCAGCAGTTGCGCGAATCCACCATCCATCCGGACACCCGGCGCCTGGTGCAGCTGACCGTGGACGACGGCGACCAGACCCGCGCGCTGATGGACATGCTGCTGGCCAAGAAGCGCGCCGGCGACCGCAAGCAGTGGCTGGAGACCAAGGGCGACCTGGCGTCGCTGGAGGTCTGAGGCGGCCGCCACCGCGGCGGCTTGCCGCTGTCGTAGGAGCGGCTTCAGCCGCGACGGGGCGTTCCCCGGGATGCGGGGTCGCGGCTGAAGCCGCTCCTACAACGGACGAGGACGACGCGTCGGGCTTGCGCACCGGCATCCTTGTTGCTCACGCCAGCCAGCTGGCGATCGACCGCCGCCCAGGCAGTCAGCCCTGCGCAGACGCCGCCGGCACCACACCGGTGCAGTCGTGATCCTGCAGTTCTTCCGCGCCGATGCCGTCGCCCGGGCGCGCGGTGGCGGCCAGCAGCACGAAGCCGGGGCGACCATCGAAATCCGCACCGACCACCGCCAGGGTCTGCTGCGCCATGCGCTGCTGCGGCGGCAGCGCGCGCGCCAGCAGCGCCAGCGGATTCGCCGCGAGCATCTCGCCCTGCACGCGCATGGCCCGATAGGCGTGGCCGTGCAGCGGCTGCGGCAACGGCGCCCAGGCCGGGCCGATCGACGCCTGCATCGCCTGCAACTGATCGCGCACCTGCGGCGCCAGGCAATCGATGTGGATGTGCAATTGGTCCTGCGAGCGCGCCGAGGGCGGATTGATCGTCAGGCTGGTCAGCTCGCGCGGCAGCGGCCGCCCCAGCACACGTTCGACCCGGGTCCGCGCCTGCCAGGCCAGCCCCAGCCAGTTCGGCGCAGTGGCCGCGCGCGCGCGCGGATCCTCGATCCCGCTGACCGGCACGGTCGGGATCAGCAGGTACTGGTAAGCGCCGCGCAGGTCCTTCATCAACGCATAGCGCTGGCCGGGCTCGGCATGCACTTCGCTGCAGGGCGCCGGATCGGCGCCGGCCTGCGCCTGCGGCAGGCAGCGGGTGCTCAGCAGTCGCCACAGGCGCTGGCGATCGTGGGCATGCGGATCGTGCGCGGCCGGCGCGTCGGCCACCGGTTGCGGCGCACTGGTGCAGCCGGCCAGCAGCACCGCCAGGGACAGGCACAGCGGCAGGCGGGAATGAAGGACGGGCATGCGCAGCGGATCGGGGCGACGGGACGAACCGCCGATTGTAGCCAGCGCCGATGACGCGACATGCCGCGGCCGCGTCGCCGGCGACCATGGCTTTGTGCACATCCGCCGCGCCGGCGCCGCGGCCTAGGATGCCGGCTCCCTCCCTGCGAGCGACCGACCGTGCCGACCTTCCCCTCCGTGCTGCTGGCCGTGCTGCTGGCGGCGATGCCGATGACCGCGGCACTGGCCGCCGATGCCGACGCGGCGAACGCCGAGAAGGGCGAGAAGTCCGCGGCCGCCGAACCCGCGCCATTGCCGGCCGACGCGCAGACCAGCCAATCCACCCAGCTCGACGGCCGCACGCTGCGCTACACGGTCAAGGTCGGCACGCTGCCGGTGAAGGACAAGCAGGGCAAGGTCGTTGCCGACGTGGTCTATACCGCCTACACCATGGACGGCAAGGACCGCCCGGTCACCTTCGCGCTCAACGGCGGCCCCGGCGCCGCCTCGGTGTATCTGAACCTGGGCGCGATCGGGCCGAAGGTGGTGGCATTCGGCAGCGAGGGCGACAGCGCCTCGGCGCCGGCGCAACTGCACGACAACCCCGGCACCTGGCTGGACTTCACCGACCTGGTGTTCATCGACCCGGTCGGCACCGGCTTCAGCCGCTCGCGCGTGCCCGACGAGCAGGCCAAGAAGCAGTTCTACAACCCGCAGGCCGACATCGAATACCTCTCGCGCACCATCTACGACTGGCTGCTGAAGAACCAGCGCCTGCAATCGCGCAAGTACCTGGTCGGCGAAAGCTACGGCGGCTTCCGCGGCCCGCGCATCACCCACTACCTGCAGACCAAGCTCGGCGTGGCGATGAACGGCGTGGTGCTGGTCTCGCCGTATCTGAACCCGACCCTGGACGACAACGGCGACGTCTCGCCGCTGCCGTGGATGCTGACCCTGCCGTCGATCGCCGCCGCGCGCCTGGAGCGCGAGGGCAAGCTGACCCCGGAAGCGATGCGCCAGGTGATCGACTACACCCGCGGCGACTACGTCACTGCGCTGCTGCGCGGGCGTTCCGACCCGGCCGGCACCACCCGCATGATCCAGCAGGTGACCGCGATGACCGGCCTGGACCCGGCCTTCGTGCGCCGCGCCGGCGGCCGCCTGGAGACCCAGGCCTACCTGCGCGAGGTGTTCCGCGACAAGGGCGAACTGGGCAGCCGCTACGACTCCAACGTCACCGCCTTCGATCCGTTCCCCAACGCCCCCGAGCAGCGCGCCAACGACCCGCTGCTGGACAGCATCATCGCCCCCACCACCACCGCGATGGTCGATTTCGTGACCCGCGTGGTCGGCTGGAAGATCGACGCCCGCTACCAGGCGCTGAACTACGACGTGAACCGGCTGTGGGACTGGGACGACGAACTGCGCAAGGGCTCGGTGACCGAACTGCGCCAGTCGGTGGCGATCGACCCGAAGCTGCGCGTGCTGATCGTGCACGGCTGGAACGACCTGTCGTGCCCGTTCATGGGCTCGGTGCTGACCGTGGACCAGATGCCGGTGATGGGCAACGACCCGACCCGCGTGCAGGTCAAGAACTACCCCGGCGGCCACATGTTCTACAACCGCGCCGACAGCCAGCGCGCGTTGCGGCAGGACGTGATGGCGATGTATCGGGCCAATTAGCCGGGAATGGGGAATCGGGAACGGGGAATCGCAAAAGCGGCTCCCCGCGAATCCGAACAACAAGTGCCTTCGGCTTTTACGATTCCCGTTTCCCCACTCCCGATTCCCGGCGCTCCCTCACACCCAGCCGAACAGCGCGAATCCGCGGAAAATCAGATACGCCACGCCGGCGGCGGCGGGAATCGTCAGGATCCACGCCCAGACGATGCGCTCGATGACGCCGAAGCGCAGCGAGCGCGGGTTCTTGGCGAAGCCCACGCCCATGATCGCGGTGGAGATGCTGTGGGTGGTGGACACCGGCATGCCGAAGTGCGCGGCCAGGGTCAGGATGGTGGCCGAGCTGGTCTCCGCGGCGAAGCCGTGGATCGGATGCAGCTTGACCATCTTGTGGCCCAGGGTCTTGATGATCTTCCAGCCGCCGGAGGCGGTACCGGCGGCCATCACCACCGCGCAGGTCAGCACGATCCAGGTGGCGATGCCCTGCCCCTGACTGGCGTCGGGGTGCAGGAACGCCAGCCACGACGGCAGTTCGTCCAGGGCGCCGGTGCTCTGCGCGCCGATCAGGGTCATGGCGATGATGCCCATGGTCTTCTGCGCATCGTTGTGGCCGTGCGCGTAGCCCATGTACGCGGCCGAGGCGATCTGCGCCTTGCCGAAGAAGGCGTTGACCCAGCGCGGCCGCGCCAGCCGGCCGAGCCGGCCGCCCAGCTTCGCCAGGCCGGCGATCGCCGCCCACAGCAGCAGCATCACCGCGATGCCGAGCAGGAAGCCGGCGATCGGCGAGGTGACCATCGGCACGAACACCTTCCACAGCAGGCCCTTGTTCTTGGCCCAGTCGCCGACGTTCTGCGACCAGATCAGCGCGCCCCAGTTGTTGTGCGCGGCAGCCAGGCCGGCGCCGCACAGGCCGCCGATCAGCGCGTGCGAGGACGAGGACGGCAGGCCTTTCCACCAGGTGATCAGGTTCCAGACGATGCCGCCGAGCAGCGCGCACAGCACCACCTGCGGGGTCACCGCGACCACGTCGGTGTTGAGCAGGCCGGAGGCGATGGTCATCGCCACCGCGGTGCCGGTCAACGCGCCGACCAGGTTCATCACCGCGGCCAGCATCACCGCCCAGCCGGGGCTGAGCACCTTGGTGGCGACCACCGTGGCGATCGAGTTGGCGGTGTCGTGGAAGCCGTTGATGAACTCGAACACCAACGCCGCCAGGATCACGATCAGGACCAGGGTCAGCATCGACGCGCCTCCGCGCACGCGACGGCGGCGGCCGGCGCGCGCAGCGCGCCACGGCCGCGCAGGCAGCAACTCCGCAGCGCGTCCATCAGGAGTTCTTCAGCACGATCTGGTAGACCACCACGCCGGCCTCGCGGCAGCGGTCGATGGCCTTCTCCAGGATTTCGAAGAACTCCTTGAGCAGGAACATCTGCAGGTTGTCCAGGCGCCCGGAGTAGATGTCGCGGTACAGCTCCAGCATCAGCCGGTCGGCCTCGTTCTCCAGCGAGCGCAGCTTGTCGTTGAGCGCGCTCATCCGGTCCAGGTGCATGTTGCGCAGGTCGTGGACCATCTCCACCACCACCGCCGCGGCCTGCTCCAGCATCGCCGCGCGCGGGGCGAAGTCGATGTGCTCCAGGTGCTGGATCGCCAGCGAGTAGCGGTCGGCGAACTTCTCCACCTGCTTGGGGATCTTGTACAGCGCCGAACCCAGCGCCTCGATGTCCTCGCGCTCGATGGGCGTCATGAAGCTGTCCACCAGCGCCTGGCCGATCTTGTCGGAGGCCGCGCGCTCGCGCAGGCGCGCCAGCTTGAAGCCGTCCAGCGCCGGCTGCCGGTCGGACTCGCGCATCATCGCGTGCAGGGCCTTGGTGCTGTCGTAGGCGGCCTGCGCCGCCTCGTCGAGCAGGGTGTAGAACTGCTTGCCGGAACCGAAGATGGTCTGCAACGAAAACATGCAACGCGCTTCCCGCCGTCGCGGGAAGGACGGCACTGGGGCGGAATTATGACTGTTTGCTGACACCTGCGGGTAGTCGCGGCCCGGGAGCATGCCTGCCGGCGTGGGCATCGCGTGGACGCGGCGCCTCCCCGGGTTTGTTACCATCCTCGCCGCGCCCTTCACGGGCGCACCCTATGGACGACCACCCTAGCCCCCCTCCCCCGCGCCGCAACGGCGCCCATGTCCCCGCTTTCCTTGGCGCCAAGGAGCGCGCGCATGCTTGAACTGTTGATCGTGGCAGCCCTGGTGCTGCTGAACGGCTTCTTCGCGATGTCCGAGATGTCGCTGATGACCTCGCGCAAGAGCCGGCTGAAGCAGATGGCCCAGACCAGCACGCGCGCGGCCAAGGCGCTGGCGCTGGCCGAGAACCCCGAGCACTTCCTGTCCACCGTGCAGATCGGCATCACCGCGATCGGCATCCTGACCGGCGTGTTCGGCGGCGAGGCCATCGGCGTGGCGATCGCGACCAAGCTGCAGGCGCTGTTCCCGGCGCTGGCGGCCAACTTCACCCTGTTCGGCGATCCGCAGCCGTGGGCGGCGCTGATCGGCAAGACCCTGGCGATCGTGCTGATCACCTTCCTGACGCTGATCTTCGGCGAACTGGTGCCCAAACGCCTTGCATTGACCCGCTCGGAGGTGATCGCCGGCTTCGTCGCGATGCCGATGGGCTGGCTGGCCTGGATCGCCGCACCGTTCGTCTGGGTGCTGTCGCGCACGACCCGGCTGGTGCTGCGCCTGCTCGGCCTGGGCAAGGAGGAATCGGCTTCGGTGACCGAAGAGGAAATCCGCATGCTGGTGGCCGAGAGCCACGAGGCCGGCGTGATCGACTCGCACGAGCGCGACATGATGAACCGGGTCATGCGCCTGGGCGACCGCACCGCCGACAGCCTGATGACCCCGCGCAACCGCATCGCCTGGCTCGACGCCAACGCCGAGCCGCAGCGCAACCTGCAGCTGATGCGCGAGCACGAGTTCTCGCGCTATCCGGTGTACCGCGGCAGCGACCAGGACATCGCCGGCGTGCTGGAGGTGAAATCGCTGGTCACGCGCATGGACGGCGACGCCACCCAGCTGTTCCAGAGCCTGCGCGACACCCTGTTCGTCTCCGAGTCCACCCACGCGATGAAGCTGCTGGAGATCTTCCGCGAGGAGCAGCAGTCGATGGCCCTGGTGGTGGACGAATATGGCGAGATCCAGGGCCTGGTGACCATCAGCGACCTGATGGGCGCGGTGGTGGGGCGCCTGCAGTCGGCCGACAACGCCGACGAGGACGCGCTGGTGGTGACCCGCGCCGACGGCTCGCTGCTGATCGACGGCTCGCTGGCGATCGAGGACCTGCGCGAACTGCTGGGCGGCGCCGAGCTGCCCAGCGCCGAGGAAGGCGACTACAACACCCTGGCAGGCCTGTGCATCTACTACTTCGGGCGCATCCCCCATGCCGGCGAGTTCTTCGACTGGGCCGGCTGGCGTATCGAGATCGTCGACCTGGACGGTGCGCGCGTGGACAAGCTGCTGCTGCGCAAGCTGCAGGACGAGAACAGCGATGACATCACCGGGTGAGGCACCCGGCGGGGAGCGGCACGATGGCGACCACGGCTACAGCGCCGAGGGCATCCGCACCCTGCTCGACACCTTGGTCCTCGGCGATCCCGAGGAACACCTGCGGCTGCGGCTGATTCTTGCCGACCTGCAGCAGAGCGCGTTCGGCGTCTTCCTGTTCGTGGCGATCCTGCCCGCGTTTCTGCCAGTGCCGGGCCTGGCCGGCGGCATCAGCGGACCGCTGGTGACGCTGATCGGCGTGCAGATGCTGATCGGTCTGCGCAAGCCGTGGTTGCCGCGCTTCATCGGCGAGCGCGGGCCGCGCCGCCGCACCATGCAGCGCTTTGTCGGCCGCATCGCCCCATGGCTGCGCCGCCTGGACCGGCTGCTCAAGCCGCGCCTGCCGGCGCTGGTCGACACCCTGCCGGCGCGTGCCTTCAGCGGCCTGCTGCTGATCGTGCTGGGGATCCTGCTGTCGCTGCCGATCCCGTTCACCAACTACGCCTTCGGCGCGATGCTCCTGCTGTTCGCGCTGGCGCTGCTGGAGCGCGACGGCGGGCTGATGCTGCTGTCGTGGCTGGGCAGCATCGCCGTGGCGCTGAGCCTGGGGTTGGCCTCGGACCAGGTGGTCGACCTGGGCCGGGAGTGGATACAGAAGCTGCGCTGATCGTGCGGCCGCAGCGGAACACTGCCGCGGCCTGCTCATTTCACCAGATACAGCTCCGTCTCGCTGGCGAAGACGCTGCGCCGATGCGGCTGGTGCAGCGATGCGCTCTGGGTCGCGCGTTCTGTCGGCTGGCCGCGCAGGCGCTCCAGGCATTTGCTCATCTGTTGCAAGGCCGCTTCCAGTCCACATTCGTGTACCGGCGCCATCGGATGTTGTGCGTTCATTGCCATTGCCGATCCCCTGTTTGCGTCGTTGTACGGCCGTGTCCTGGAGCCGAACGCCACGCTGATGCGCGACGCGAAACGATGACATACCCGGCAAAATCAAGGCATCGTGAAAGCACGACATGATGTGATGCCCATCAACGCAAATGCGGCGATGGGCATCCATGTGCGTCTGCGCTCGTAGACACGCGCGCAAACCCGCGCATCATGCCGCCGCTGCGACCTGCGTCCAGGCTGCTGCCGCAATCTCGAACGAACGCAAGCGCGCCGCGTGATCGTGGATGTTCGCGGTCAGCAACAGCTCATCCGGGCGATGCCGCGCGACGAAGTCGGACAGGCCCTGGGTAACCGTAGCGGCATCGCCGAGCACGGTGCAGGCCAGCGCCCGCTCCACGCCCAGCTTCTCGTGCGGCTGCCAGAACGCCTCGATGTCGTCGATCGGCGGCGGAATCAGCCCGGGGCGGCCGCGGCGCAGGTTGACGAAGCTCTGCTGCTGGGTGGTGAACAGGCGCCGCGCCTCGGCGGTGGACGCGGCGGCCACCACGTTCAAGGCCAGTACCGCATACGGCGCCTGCAACCGCGCCGACGCGCGGAACTCGCGGCGATACACCGCCAGCGCCTCGTCCATCGCGTCCGGGGCGAAATGCGAGGCAAAGGCGAACGGCAGGCCCATCGCCGCGGCCAGGCGCGCGCTGAACAGGCTGGAGCCGAGCAGCCACACCGGCACCTCGATGCCGGCGCCCGGCACGGCGCGCACCAGTTGCCCGTCCACCGCCGGCTCGAAGTAGCGCAGCAGTTCGGCCACGTCGTGCGGGAACTGGTCGGCGCTGTCGAAATAGCGACGCAACGCGCGCGCCGTGGCCTGGTCGGTACCGGGCGCGCGGCCCAGGCCCAGGTCGATCCGTCCGGGGTACAGCGACGCCAGGGTGCCGAACTGTTCGGCCACCTGCAACGGCGCATGGTTGGGCAGCATGATGCCGCCGGCGCCGACGCGGATGCGCCTGGTGCCGCCGGCCACATGCCCGATCAACACCGCGGTGGCGGCGCTGGCGATGCCGGGCATGTTGTGGTGTTCGGCCAGCCAGTAGCGGTGGTAGCCCCAGCGTTCGGCGTGCTGGGCCAGGTCCAGCATGTTGGCGAAGGCGCCAGCGGCGTCGCTGCCTTCGCAGACCGGGGCGAGGTCGAGGATGGAGAGCGGGATGCGCATGGGGTCCTTCCGGAGGAGTCGGTCACCAGGGCAACACCCGCGGCGCCGGAGTCCATCCCGCCCGCCGCGTCTAGACAGGCGGACGGCCCGGATCAGGCCCGGTCG
>JBEVKG010000078.1:0-5106 GCA_040509765.1 Xanthomonas sp. | reverse complement strand
GCGGTTGCTCACCGTGCCGAGGAAATCGTACGGCAGGTGCGCCCAGTGCGCGGTCATGAAGTCGATGGTCTCCACTGCGCGCAGTGCGATCACCCATTCGTAGGCGCGTGCATCGCCGACCACGCCCACCGATTTCACCGGCAGGAACACCGCGAATGACTGGCTGGTCTTGTCGTACAGGTCGGCCTTGCGCAGTTCGTCGATGAAGATCGCATCGGCCCTGGCCAGCAGTTCGGCGTACTCGCGCTTCACCTCACCGAGAATGCGCACGCCCAGGCCGGGGCCGGGGAACGGGTGGCGGTAGACCATGCTGCGCGGCAGGCCGAGTTCGACACCCAGGCGCCGCACTTCGTCCTTGAACAGTTCGCGCAGCGGCTCGACCAGGCCCAGCTTCATGTGCTCGGGCAGGCCGCCGACGTTGTGGTGGCTCTTGATGACGTGGGCCTTGCCGGTCTTGCTGCCGGCCGACTCGATCACGTCCGGGTAGATGGTGCCCTGCGCCAGCCACTTGGCGTTGGCCAGCTTGTTCGATTCTTCGTCGAAGATCTCCACGAACAGGTTGCCGATGATCTTGCGCTTGGCTTCCGGATCGCTGACGCCGGCCAGCGCCTGAAAGTAACGGTCGGCGGCGTTGACGCGGATCACCTTGACGCCCATGTGCTCGGCGAACATCGCCATCACCTGGTCGCCTTCCTGCCAGCGCAGCAGGCCGGTGTCGACGAACACGCAGGTCAGCCTGTCGCCGATGGCCTTGTGCAGGAGTGCGGCGACCACGGAAGAATCCACGCCGCCGGACAGGCCGAGAATGACCTCGTCGTCGCCGACCTGGGCGCGCACGCGGGCGATCTGGTCGTCGATGATGTTGGCCGCGGTCCACAGCGTGGCGCAGCCGCACACGTCGACCACGAAGCGGCGCAACAGGGTCTGGCCCTGCAGGGTGTGGGTGACTTCCGGATGGAACTGCACGCCGTACCAGCGCTTGGCCTCGTTGGCCATGGCCGCGACCGGGATGCGGTCGGTGACGGCGGTGATGGCGAAGCCCGGCGGCACCTGCGAGACGTGGTCGCCGTGGCTCATCCACACATTCAAACGCGACGCGCCTGCGTGATCGGTCAGCCCAGAGAACAGCGCATCGGCAGCAACCACCTCGACTTCGGCGTGGCCGAACTCGCGCTGATCCGCCGCTTCGGTGGCACCACCGAGCTGCGCGGCCAGGGTCTGCATGCCGTAGCAGATGCCGAAGATCGGCAGGCCGCTGTCGAACACTTCCTGCGGCGCGGCCGGTGCGCCCGGCAGCGTGGTCGATTCCGGGCCGCCGGAGAGGATGATGCCCTTGGCGCCGAAGCCGGCGATCTCGGCCGGATCGTGGTCCCAGGCCCAGATCTCGCAATACACGCCGAGTTCGCGGATGCGCCGCGCGATCAACTGCGTGTACTGCGCACCGAAATCGAGGATGAGGATCTTGTCGCTGTGGATGTTGGTCATTGGCGCCGGGAATCGGGAACGGGGAATCGGGAATGGGCAAAGCGGTGCAGACGCTGGTTCATCGATTCCCGACTCCCGATTCCCCATTCCCGGATGGGCGTCAGCCCATCCTGTAGTTCGGCGGTTCCTTGGTGATCTGCACGTCGTGGACGTGGCTCTCGCGCTGGCCGGCACCGGTGATGGTGACGAACTTCGGCTTGGTGCGCATGTCCTCGATGGTGGCGCAGCCCACATAGCCCATGGTCGCGCGCAGGCCGCCGATCAGCTGATGGATGATGCCGCTGAGCGGGCCGCGGTACGGCACGCGGCCTTCGATGCCTTCCGGCACCAGCTTGTCGGCGTCGGAGGCGTCCTGGAAGTAACGGTCCTTGCTGCCCTTCTCCATCGCGCCCAGGCTGCCCATGCCGCGGTAGCTCTTGTAGCTGCGGCCCTGGAACAGTTCGACTTCGCCCGGGGCTTCCTCGGTGCCGGCGAACAGGCCGCCGACCATCACCGTGGAGGCGCCGGCGACCAGCGCCTTGCCGATGTCGCCGGAGTAGCGGATGCCGCCGTCGGCGATCAGCGGGATGCGGTCCTGCAGCGCCTCGGCGACCATGTCGATCGCGGTGATCTGCGGCACGCCGACGCCGGCGACCACGCGCGTGGTGCAGATCGAGCCGGGGCCCACGCCGACCTTGACCGCATCGGCGCCGGCGTCCATCAGCGCCAGCGCGGCGTCGCCGGTGACGATGTTGCCGCCGATCACCTGCAGCTGCGGGTAGGTCTTCTTGACCCAGGCCACGCGCTCGATCACGCCCTGCGAGTGGCCATGCGCGGTATCGACGATGACCACGTCCACGCCGGCCGCGGCCAGCAGTTCGATGCGCTGTTCGGTATCGCCGCCGACGCCCACCGCGGCGCCGACCAGCAGCCGCGTGGCGGCGTCCTTGGCGGCGTTGGGGTTGTCGGTCTTCTTCTGGATGTCCTTGACCGTGATCAGGCCGCGCAGCTCGAAGCCGTCGTTGACCACCAGGATCTTCTCGATGCGGTGGCGGTGCAGCAGCTGCAGCACTTCCTCGTCGCTGGCGCCTTCGCGCACGGTGACCAGGCGATCCTTCTTGGTCATGATGTGACGGACCGGATCGTCGAGCTTCTTCTCGAAGCGCATGTCGCGACTGGTGACGATGCCGACCAGCTCGCTGCCGTCCACCACCGGCACGCCGGAGATGTTGCGGGCGCGGGTCAGTTTCAGCACCTCGCCGATGGTGGTCTCCGGACCGACCGTGAACGGCTCGGTGATGACGCCGGCCTCGAACTTCTTGACCTTGGCCACTTCGGCGGCCTGCTGCTCCACGCTGAGGTTCTTGTGGATGATGCCGATGCCGCCGAGCTGGGCCATGGCCACCGCCAGGCGGTGCTCGGTGACCGTGTCCATCGCCGCCGACAGGATCGGCAGTTTCAGGCGCAGGTCGCGGGTCAGCCGGGTTTCCAGGCTGACGTCCTTGGGCAGGACGGTCGAATGGGCGGGGACGAGCGAGACGTCGTCGTAGGTGAGAGCTTCAGCCTGGATGCGTAGCATCGGCGGACCCGAGTGTGGGGAAGCGCGGCATTTTAACGCATTTTGGGCCGGGATGACCAGCCATGCGGCGGTGGAAAGCGGGGAGTCGGGCTTGGGGATTCGGTACGGCGGCGCCCGGCGCGGTCGGGCCGTTTGCCTGTCTGTCGGCAGGCCGATCGCGATGGCCGGCCGATCCCGGATGCGAGGCGGATGGGCCAGGCCTGCGCTTTTGCTGTTGCCTTTAACGAATCCCGAATCCCGGCTCCCAACTCCCGTCCACCGCCTTTAACGAATCGCCACTCCCGAATCTCCAATCCCGGCCGCATCAGCGGCCTCAATCGTGTTCTGCATCAGCGTGGCCACGGTCATCGGCCCGACGCCGCCCGGCACCGGGGTGATCCAGCTGGCGCGCTGCGCCGCCGCATCGAAGCCGACGTCGCCGACCAGGCGACCGTCGTCCAGACGGTTGATGCCGACATCGATCACCACCGCGCCGGGCTTGACCCACTCGCCCGGGATCAGCTGCGGCCGGCCCACTGCCACCACCAGGATGTCGGCATCGCGCACCCGCGCCTGCAGCACCTCCGGCGGGGTGAACTTGTGGCAGCAACTGACCGTGCAGCCGGCGATCAGCAGTTCCAGCGCCATCGGCCGGCCGACGTGGTTGCTGACGCCGACGATGGTGGCGTTGCGCCCGCGCACCGGCTGATCGGTATGCGCCAACAGGGTGACGATGCCGCGCGGCGTGCACGGACGCAGGCCGAATTCGCGCAGCGCCAGGTGGCCGACGTTCTCGGGATGGAAGCCGTCCACGTCCTTGCGCGGATCGATGCGGTGGATCAGCCGACTGGCATCGGGAATGCCCGGCAGCGGCAACTGCACCAGGATGCCGTGGATCTTGGGGTCGGCATTGAGCTTGTCGATCAGCGCCAGCAGCTCGGCCGCGCTGGTGCCTGCCGGCAGGTCGTAGTCGAACGCCTCGATGCCGACCTTCTCGGCCGCGCGGCGCTTGTTGCGCACGTACACCGTGGAGGCCGGGTCGCCGCCCACCAGCACCACCGCCAGCCCGGGCCGCGGCTGCCCGGCGGCCAGCCGCGCGTCGACGCGCGCCTTGAGCTGGTCGAGCAGGTCTTCGGCGATGCGCCGCCCGTCGAGGATACGGGCCGGGACGGAGGAGACGGGCGCGGAATCGGTCATCGGGGCGGGCGGGTGTAGAGTCGGGGGATCTCCATTGTCCCCGATTCAGCCATGACCGACACCACCCGCATCGAGGCCGCCGCTTTCCGTCGCCTGCTGCAGCACCTCAATCAGGACCGCCCCGACGTGCAGAACATCGACCTGATGATCCTGGCCGGGTTCTGCCGCAACTGCCTGGCCGACTGGTACCGTGAGGCGGCGGCCGCCGAAGGCGAGGACCTCAGCAAGGAGCAGGCGCGCGAGCGCGTCTACGGCATGCCGTTCGCGGACTGGAAGGCGCAGCACCAGGCCGAGGCCACCCCGGAGCAACTGCCCGCCTTCGCCGAGGCACAGCGCACGCACGGCTAGCGATGCTGCGCTACGCCGGCGTCGCGCTCGCCCTCCTCGCCGCCGCCTACCTGGCGGTCTGCGCCCTGCTCTATCTGCGTCAGCGCGAGCTGCTGTACTTCCCGCAGGGCACTCGGGTAGCGCCGGCGCAGACCGATTTCGCACTGCGCCGCAGTGCGGAGGTGCAGGTCCGCGGCTGGCAGGTCAATCCCGGCCGCGACAAGGTGCTGCTGTACTTCGGCGGCAATGCCGAGGATCTGCGCCGTGCGCGCGTGCAGTTGCAGGCCGCCCTGCCCGACCACAGCCTTTACCTGCTCGCCTACCGCGGCTATGGCGCCAGCGATGGCAAGCCCACCGAAGCGGCGCTGATCGGCGATGCCGTGGCGCTGTACGACCATGTGCACGCCAGGCAGCCGCAGGCACGGATCGCGGTGCTGGGGCGCAGCCTGGGCAGCGGCGTGGCCAGCCAGTTGGCGGCGCGGCGCGCCGGCGCGCGGCGGGGGCGGGTGTCGCCGGTCGACAGTCAGGTCGCGGCGGCGCCGGCGCCCGATCCCACGGTG
>JBEVKG010000077.1:0-30125 GCA_040509765.1 Xanthomonas sp. | reverse complement strand
CTTCCTGAGGGTCGGCGGCCCGCGCGCCAACCCGGATGCGCAACCGGCGCCGGTGGCCGATGCCGACGTCGATGCGGCCCCGGACCTGCCCAAGCCCGCCGCCAACGCCGCCGGCAGCACCAAGCCGGAAGCGAAGAAGGACGGCCAGACCCAGTACGACTTCTACACCTTGCTGCCCGGCAAGGAAGTGCAGATGTCCGACGCCGAACTGGCTGCCAGCGCGCGCGCCGAGGCCGTTCGCCAGGCCAAGGCGCAGGCCGCCGCGGGCGCGACGGCCGCCGGCACCACCCCGGCCGCGGTCGCCACCGCGCCGACCGCGACGGCAGCCAATCCGACCCCGCTGCCGGAAACGCCGAACGCGGCAGCCGCCACCACCGCCACCCCGGCCGCCTCCAGACCGGCGGCGGCCGCGGCAACACCGGCCGCGACCACCGCACCGGCCGCGGCTGCAACCGCGACCGCCGCACCCGACAACGCCCGCTACATCCTGCAGGCCGGCTCGTTCGGCGCCTCCGGCGACGCCGAGTCGACCAAGGCCAAGCTGGCGATGCTGGGCCTGTCGGCGCGCGTGGAATCGGCGCAGATCAGCGGCAAGACCGTCTACCGCGTGCGCATGGGACCCTACGGCACCGCCAGTGAACTGGCCGAGGCCAAGCAGAAGTTGAACGGCAGCGGGCTGTCGGCGATCGCGATCAAGGCGCAGTAAGGCTGGGAATCGGGATCGGGAATGGGAGAAGCGGGCTCCGTGCCGGTTTCTTCGCGTGCGTGTGGGCGGCGTCGCACTGACATTGGGCCGCGCCGGCCCTGAAATGACGTTGCAGTTGAATGGTGGCGGCCTGCTGACGACTGCGCGCAAGGCGTAGTTAGGCAGGGATCGGGAATAGGGACGCGAGCGCTCCCCGTTCCGGGCGCCAGGCAGGCTTGGCAGGACGCGTCGGATCTGCGCGCTGTCGCGCGCCGGCACTCGCGCGCAATCAAGCGCTTGCGCTGACTCCACCGCAGGTGCATGACGCCGTCGACGCCCGCGACCGGGTTTTGCTTTTACCATTCCCGATTCCCCACTCCCCACTCCCGGCCCCACCATGACTCAGACTGCCCTGATCACCGGCGCCACCTCCGGTTTCGGCGCTGCCGCCGTGCGGCGCTTCGTCGACGCCGGCTGGCGCGTGATCGCCACCGGCCGCCGCGCCGAGCGCCTGCAGCCGCTGCTGGACGCCTTCGGCGCCGAGCGCGTGCACATCGCCGCCTTCGACATCCGCGACACCGACGCACTGGACGCGATGCTGGCGGCGCTGCCCGAGGCCTTTCGCGGCATCGACCTGCTGGTCAACAACGCCGGTCTGGCGCAAGGCACGGCGCCGGCGCAGGCCGCGCAACTGGACGACTGGCGCACGATGATCGACACCAACGTCACCGCGCTGGTGACGCTGACCCATCGCCTGCTGCGGACGCTGTTCCAGCGCCGCGGCGCGATCATGAACATCAGTTCGGTCGCCGCGCTGTACCCCTACCCCGGCGGCAATACCTACGGCGGCACCAAGGCCTTCGTCAGCCAGTTCTCGCTGGGCCTGCGCTCCGACCTGCACGGCACCGGCGTGCGCGTGACCGCGATCGAACCGGGCATGGCCGAAACCGAGTTCACCCTGGTCCGCACCCATGGCGACCAGCAGGCGTCGGACACGCTGTACCAGGGCGCACAGCCGATGACCGCCGACGACATCGCCGAACAGATCTTCTGGGTGGCGACGCTGCCGCCGCATCTGAACATCAATCGGCTGGAAATCATGCCGGTCACGCAGTCCTTCGCCGGCTTTCAGGTCGCGCGGCAACCGGCCTGAACGACCGCGGGGCCGCCACGCGCGGCCCCGTCATGCCCCCAACGCTCGCGCCCTCGCGGCGATCGGTCCTTGGCCGCTTGCACAGGGGCGGCAGCGCGTGTCGCGCCTGCCATGTGGCGATTCCGACATTCTCTTAACGAAATGATATAACATCACTTCAACGAGACCGTGGTCGCGGATCGGACCGCGTACCCCCCGCTCGCCCGCAGCCCCGCCGCTGGCGCCAGCCTCCACTCCCCCTTTTTGTCCGCAGACACCATGAAGACCTACACCCGCGCGCTCACCGTGCTGGCCGGACTTGCGGCCGGCGACGGCGCCGCACAGACCTCGCCCGACACCACCACCACCCTCGGCACCGTGGAAGCGCGGCGCCACAGCGCCGCCTCGCTGTCCACCCGCAACATCCTCAGCTCGGTCGACGTGCTCGGCAGCGAGCAGATCGCCGACAAGAACGTCATGAACAGCTGGGAGCTGCTCGGGCAGATGCCCGGCATGCAGCTCACCGAAACCCGGCAGGGCGCCGAGTCCGGCAAGGTCACCTTCCGCGCCTTCAACGGCGAGGGCTACATCAACGGCATCAAGGTGCTGATCGACGGCGTGCCGAGCAACGTCAACAGCGGCAACCAGCGCTTCATCGACATGATCTTCCCGCTGGAGATCGCCTACATCGAAGTGGTCCGCGGCACCAACGACCCGCGCTACGGCCTGCACAACATCGGCGGCAACCTCAACATCGCCACCCGCCAGGGCGGCGACTATCAGGACCTGCGGCTGAGCTACGGCAGCTTCGCCACGCGCGAGCTGCAGTACGCCGTCGGCCACGAAGCCGACGGCCTGGCGCAGAACTATTTCGTCGGCGCCCAGGCCGCGCACGGCTATCGTCAGCACGACACCTCGCGCAAGTACACCCTGGGCGGCAAATGGTTCTATGGCGCAGACGACGATGCCGCACGCATCGGCCTGATCGCCCGCGTCTACCACCACGAGGCCGACGAAGCGGGCTTCCTCACCGCCACCGAGCTGGCCGAGGACCGCGACCAGTCGCCGCCGAAGAACGCCCACGACGGCGACGACCGCGACATGCGCCAGGCCAGCGTGCACGCCGACTTCAGGCTCGGCGACGGCCTGCAGCTGCGCAACACGCTGTACCTCAACCGCTACCAGGACGACCGCCGGGTCACCTTCACCGACTATCCGTTCGGCAACGCGCCGCGGCAGCGCCGGCAGTGGGACGAGACCCAGACCGGCCTGCTCAGCACCGTCACCTGGCAGGCCAACGCGCTGCTGAGCGTGGAAGGCGGATTCAACGCCGAGCACCAGGACAACCGCTACCGGCGCTCGCGCTACGCCTACAGCGTACCGACCGACTTCGACCGCGCCCCGGCGCGCGTGCAGAACGACGACCGCTACCGCCTGGACAATCTCGGCCTGTACCTGCAGGCGGTGATCCAACCCAGCGATGCGCTGAAGATCGTCCCCGCTTACCGCGTCGACCGCTTCTCCGGCGAGACCGCGCTGCCCGGCGGCGTGCATGCGCCGCTGCAGCGCTACGGCTGGATCGACCAGCCCAAGCTCAGCGTGATCTATGCGCTGACTCCGCAGCTGAGCGTGTACGCCAACTGGGGCCGCACCTTCCAAATCCTCACCGGCTCCACCGCCCCGGCCTATCTGACGCCCGGGCAGAGCGCGTTCCGGCCCTCGATCAATACCGGCAAGGAGCTGGGGCTGAAGCTGCAGCCGGTCGCCGGCACCGAAGCGCGGGTGGCGGTGTGGCGCCAGGATGCCACCGACGAAGTGGCCAACATGCCCAGCACCGGCACCACGGTCGGGCTCGGCCAGACCCGCCGGCAGGGCGTGGACCTGCAGTTGAGCACGCAATTGGGCGAGCGCTGGACGCTGTGGCTGTCGCACGCGATCCAGCAAGCCAAGGTCGTCAGCGCCTTTACCGCGAGCGGCGAATCGCTGCGCGGACGCGAGGTGTTCTCCACTCCGCGCTACATCAGCAACGCCGGCCTCGACTACCGACCCGATGCGCGCTGGACGTTCGGGCTGCAGGCGCGCGCGCAGGGCGACTACTACATCGACGAACGCAATGCCCAGGGCAAGTACGGCGGCTTCCGCGTGGTCGATGCCAGCGTGCGCTACCAGCTCAGCCCGCGCAGCAGCCTCGGCCTGCAGGTCAGGAACCTCACCGATACCCGCTACGCCTACGTCTGGTACGACAACTTCTTCTGGGGCGGCAACGACCAGCCGATGTTCTCGCCGGCGCCCGGGCGCTCGGCCTACCTCGGGTTCGAACTGCGGCTGTAGCGATCACCGGAAGCGCGGTCCAGCACGGCCGCGCCCGGCCCCCTTCTGCGCCGACCGGCAGCGCCCAAGCGCCGGTGCGGTTGCCTGCGTCGCGCAGACGACCGCACCACTGTCGGCGAAATCGCTTAACATCGCCTTCACGGAGCGACGTACGCCCAGCGTACCGAACAAGCAAGCCCCGCAACCTCGCCGTTGCCGCCAGCCCTCCGCTGTCCCCACTTGCTTGCAGGCCCCATGAAGATCGATTCCCTTGCCCTGGCCGTGCTGGCCGGGCTCGCCGCCGGCAATGCCGCCGCGCAGACCCTCACCTCCGAGACCACCACCACCCTGGGCACCGTAGAGGCACGGCGCGCGACCGCCGCCTCCCTTTCCACCCGCAACATCCTCAGTTCGGTCGACGTGCTCGGCAGCGAGCAGATCGGCGACAAGCAGGTCATGAACGGCTGGGAGTTGCTGGGCATGATGCCCGGCGTGCAGCTCACCGAGATCCGCCAGGGCGCCGAATCCGGCAAGGCCACCTTCCGCGCCTTCAACGGCGAGGGCTACCTCAACGGCATCAAGATCCTGATCGATGGCGTGCCGAGCGATGCCAACAGCGGCAACCAGCGCTTCACCGACATGATCTTCCCGCTGGAGATCGCCTACATCGAGGTGGTCCGCGGCACCAATGACCCGCGCTACGGCCTGCACAACATCGGCGGCAACCTCAACATCGCCACCCGCCAGGGCGGCGATTACCAGGACCTGCGGCTGAGCTACGGCAGCTTCGCCACGCGCGAGCTGCAGTACGCCGTCGGTCATGAAGCCGGCGGCCTGGCGCAGAACTATTTCGTCGGCGCGCAGGCTGCGCAGGGTGAGCGCGCGCACGACAGCGCGCGCAAGTACACCCTCGGCGGCAAGTGGTTCTATGGCGAGGACGACGACACCGCGCGCATCGGCCTGATCGCCCGCGCCTACCGTCTCCGGGCCGATGCGCCCGGCTTCCTCACCGCCGCGCAACTGGCCGAGGACCGCGACCAGTCACCGCCGCAGAATGCCAACGACGGCGGCGAGCGGACCCTGCGCCAGGCCAGCGTGCATGCCGACTTCAAGCTCGCCGACGGCCTGCAGCTGCGCAACACGCTGTACCTCAACCGCTACGACGAAGAGCGCCGGGTGACCTTCACCAGCTACCCGGTCGGCAATGCGCCGCGGCAGCGCCGGCAATGGGACGAAACCCAGACCGGCCTGCTCAGCACCGGCAGCTGGCAGGCCAGCGACCTGCTGAGCGTGGTGGGCGGCCTCAACGCCGAGCTCCCGGACAACCGCTATCGCCGCGAGCGCTATGCCTACGCGGTGCCGACCGATTTCTGGAGCGTGCCGGCGCGCGTGCAGAACGACGACCGCTACACGCTGGACAACCTCGGCCTGTACCTGCAGGCGGTGCTGCAGCCGACCGCGGCGCTGAAGATCGTGCCGGCGTTCCGCGTCGACCACTTCTCCGGCGACACCACGCTGCCCGGCGGCGTGCATGCGCCGCTGCAGCGCTACGGCTGGATCGACCAGCCCAAGCTCAGCGTGATCTACGCGTTGACCCCGCAGCTGAGCGTGTATGCCAACTGGGGCCGCACCTTCCAGATCCTCACCGGCTCCACCGCGCCGGCCTACCTGACGCCGGGCCAGCCCGGCGTGCGGCCGTCGATCAACACCGGCAAGGAACTGGGCCTGAAACTGCAGCCGGCTGCCGGCACCGAGGCGCGGGTGGCGGTGTGGCGCCAGGACGCCACCGACGAGGTCGCCAACAACGTCAGCTCCGGCACCACGGTGGGACTGGGCCAGACCCGCCGCCAGGGCGTGGACCTGCAGCTGAGCACGCAACTGGGCGAGCACTGGACGCTGTGGCTGTCGCAGGCGCTGCAGGAGGCCAAGGTGGTCAGCGCCTACAACGCCTCGGGCGAATCGCTGCGCGGGCGCGAGGTGTTCTCGGTGCCGCGCTACATCAGCAACGCCGGCGTCGACTACCGGCCCGATGCGCGCTGGACGTTGGGCGTGCAGGCCCGCGCGCAGGGCGACTACTACATCGACGAACGCAATGCGCGGGGCAAGTACGGCGGCTTCCGCGTGGTCGACGCCCGCGTGCGCTACCAGCTCAGCCCGCGCACAAGCCTCGACCTGCAGGTGAAGAACCTGACCGACGCCCGCTACGCCTACGTCTGGTACGACAGCTTCTTCTGGGGCGGCAACAATCAGGCGATGTTCTCGCCGGCGCCCGGGCGTTCGGCCTACCTGGGGTTCGAACTGCGGCTGTAGCGGCGCATGTGGCCAAGGAGGGCCGCGCCGCCGTCGGACGCGGCGTCCGTCGTGTGTGTGGTACGGTTCCAGACGTCGCCAGCCTTCGCGCAAGCCTCCCGCTCGTTCACAGGAGTGCTTTGCGATGCTCTCTGCCGCTTCGCTCGACCACATCGTCTTCCGCTTCCGGGAGCCGCGGCGATGACCGACTTCCTCACCGACGCGACGCAGCTGCAGGACTGCGTCGGCCGCCTGCCCGGCCCGCGCGACATGAAGGTGATCGACCACCTGGACGCGCACGCGCTGCGCTGGCTGGCCGCCAGCCCGCTGCTGTTCGCCGGCGTCGCCGGCCAACGCCTGGCGCTGAGCGCGGGCAGCGGCGCGCCCGGCTTCGCGCGCGGCGACACCCCGCACCTGCTGTCGATCCCGCTGCAGGCGCTGGATGCGGCCCACGCGCACGTCGGTGCCGGCTTCGGTTCGCTGTTCCTGGTGCCCGGCCTGGGCGAGACGTTGCGGATCAATGGCCGCATCGCCGGCGACGACGGCACGCGCGTGTTCGTCGCCGTCGAGGAATGCTATCTGCACTGCGCCAAGGCCCTGCTCCGCGCCGACTGGTGGCGCGCCGACGAACAGACCGCCGCCGCAGCGCCGCAGACGCCGGAGGAGTTTCTGACCAGTTGCCGGCTGCTGGTCCTGGCCACCGCCGATGCCGAGGGCCACGTCGATGTCAGTCCGCGCGGCGATCGCGCCGGGGCATTGCTGCAAGCCCACCGCGACGCCTGGTGGTTCGCCGACCGGCCGGGCAATCGCCGCGTCGACAGCCTGGGCAATCTGCTGGCGCGGCCGCAGATCGCGCTGCTGGCGCTGCGCCCGGGCAGCGCGCGCTGCGTGCGCATCGAAGGCCTCGCCCGCCCCAGTACCGATGAAGCGATCCGCAACGCGCTCGCGGTGGACGGACGCGTTCCGCATCTGGCGGTGCGGGTGCTGCCGGCGGTCCTCGAAGACACGCACAGCCCCGCGCTGGGCCGCTTCGGCGACTGGCCGCCCGCCGCCATCGCACACGACCTGGACCCACCGGCGATCTTCCGCGACCACGTCAGGCACAGCGGCGTGCGCGGCGCCCAGGCCACGCTGCTGCGCGCGGCGGTCTCGGTGCCCGGCGCGGTCCGCAAAGGGCTGCAATCCGACTACAAGAAGAACATGTACTGAGCCTGCAACGCATGCCGGCTCATCCGGCTGCCTCGATCGTGCCGGGTGCGCTGAGATGCTGCACGGCATAGCGGTCTGCCTCGCCGTCTGCCGGCGGCAGGTCGCGCCACAGGCGAAAACACAACCGCGTCCATTCCTGCGGTTCGTAACCGCACACCGCGGCCAGCACGCGTTCGTCAGGCGCGTCGGTGTCGTCGGTGTCGTCTGCCAAGACAGGCAATGGCGCTTGCAGCGCGCAGGTGGCGTACCGCGCCGTGCGCAGCGCCGCGGACGTCCATGCCGTCCCGACCATCCACGCCTGCACGGCAGGGCGGCCGAAGGCGTCGCACAGTGCGGCGAATGCGGGACCGGCGAGGAAGGCGTGCATCGCCGCCGCATCGCGCCACAGATAGAACGGCGCATACAGATTCTGCCGGGCGGGCAGCAGCGGGTCGCCACGATCGGCGACGAGGTAGGCCTTGAACCGCAGCCCTGGCAACGCGTCCAGCAACGGCCCTTTCTCGGCGATGCGGCGGCGGATGCCGGCCATGTCGTCGTCCGCCGGCAACGCGATGCGGTACTGCATGGCGATCATGCCGGTGCTCCGCTGGCGGCGATGCCGGCGCGGCCGCCGCCGAAGGACCAGTCCTGTGCCGCGGTGGTGACGATGGTGACCATCACGTCCTCTGGTGCGATCCCCGGCGCGATCGCCAGCAGCTCGACCAGCCGCCGATAGAACGCCTGCTTGCAGGCGGCGCTGCGTTCGCGGCCGGCGGTGATGGCGATCAGCACGAAGCCATCCGAGCGCGGCCCGCCCAGGTAGTGGCGATCGAATACCAGTTCGTCCGGGTCGTGCTGATGGATGACCTGGAAGCAGTCGCCGGCCGGCACCTCGAAGGCCTCGTGCATGGCCTGGTAGAGGCTGGCCGACAGCGCGCGCAGGTAGGCCGACGCGTTGCCGCGCAGCAGCGAAATGCGGGCGTACGGCATCAGCGAGTCTCCGTCGTGGCCGGCCGCGCCGCGGCGGCGGCGCGCAGCAACGGCAGCGCGGACGCCGCACACGGCCAGCCGGCGTAGAACGCCAGGTGGGTGATGGCTTCGGCCAGGGTGTCGCGATCCAGGCCATTGTCCAGCGCGTGCGCCAGGTGAAACGGCAGCTGCTCCAGCCGATACAGCGAGGCCAGCGCGGCCACCGTGACCAAGCTGCGCTCGCGCGGCGACAACCCGGGGCGCTGCCACACCTCGGCGAACAGCACCTCGTCGGTCAGGCGGGCGAAGGTCGGCGCGATGTCGCCGAACGCGGCCTGCGGGGAAGGAAACGGCGTGCCAGGGTCGGACATCGGAGCTCTCGCTTGGGGAACGGGCACAGCCTAGTCGCGCAGGATCTTCCGAAAAATCGGAAAATATCGAACCAACCGTCCGGGAAACCAGGATCGATCGATGCGCCCCGTGACCTTCGACCTCGATGCGCTGCGCAGCTTCGTCGCCGGCGTGGAACTGGGCAGCTTCGCCAAGGCGGCCGACCGCCGCGGGCGTTCCACCTCGGCGATCAGCGCGCAGCTGAAGAAGCTGGAGGAGCAGGCCGGACAGCCGGTGCTGCGCCGCCAGGGCCGCGGCCTGGCCCTGACCGAGGCGGGCGAAGCCTTGCTGGGCTACGCGCGGCGGCTGCTCGAACTCAACGACGAGGCGGTCGTGGCGCTGCAGGACACGGCGCTGCAGGGCTGGGTGCGGTTGGGGCTGCAGGAGGACTTCGGCGAACACATGCTGCCGGACGTGCTGGGGCGCTTCGCCCGCGCCCACCCGCAGGTGCGGATCGAAGCACGCATCGCCCGCCACCAGGAACTGCAGGCGCGAGTGGAGGCCGGGCAACTGGACCTGGCCCTGGCCTGGGATGGCGGCACGGCCTCGGCGCATCGGCAGGCGCAGGCGGCGTGGCCGCTACGCTGGATTGCCGCAACCGACCGCAGCAGCATGCCGGCCGCGCCCCTCTGGAGCGGCACGGTGCCGCTGCCGCTGGTGCTGCTGGAAGCGCCCTGCCTGCTGCGCACCGCCGCAACCACCGCCCTGGACCGCGCCGGCATCCCGTGGCGCATCGCCTTCACCAGCGCCAGCCTCGGCGGCGTGTGGGCAGCCGTGCGCGCCGGATTGGGCATCACCCTGCGCACCCCGGCCGGCGTACCGGCCGGCCTGGCCCTGCTGGTGCCTGGCGCCGGCGGCCTGCCGACATTGCCGGCGCTGGGACTGGACCTGCATCGCGCAGTGGCCGCGCCGCCGCCGGCGGTGGCGCGGCTGGCCGAGATCCTGCAACAGCGCCTGCAGGCCGCGCATGCCGCGCTGGCCGGGGATGGGTGACGCGTCCCGAGCGCTTACTTGCCGCCCTTGCAGGGCAACATCTTGGCGACCAGACCGCCGCCGCTGGTGACCGCGGTCTTGACGATGCTGCCGTCGCTCTTCACTTCCACGTCCTTGAACAGTTCGTCGTCGCGCGCCACCGAGTAGTCCTGGCGGTCGTAATGCTCCACCTCGTAGGCACCGGAATAGCTGGAGCCGGCATACACATCGCGCGACTTGGCTTGGTTGAACTGGAACGGCACCACCAGAATGTAGCGGCCCGGCAGCATCTCGGTGAACTGGAACGCGCCGGAGGCGTCGGTCTTGGTCTCGACACGCGTGTTGAAAGCCGGGTCGGACATCAGCACCGACTCCTTGCTGCGGTCGGACTTCTTGCGCAGGGCGGCCCACTGCTCGAAGTACGGCGTCGCCGGGAACAGCATGACCGTGCGGTTGTCGGCGAGGAACAGGCGGTTGTCGTGGTACGCGCAGGCCGAACCGGTGATGGTCGCATGACCCTTGGCCAGCGCGGCTTCGGCGGCCGCCTTGTCGAACGGCAGGCTCGGCGAGGTCTGGCGGATCTTCGGCGTGCTGTCCACGGTCGGCGACGTGCGCACCTGCGCGGCGCTCTGGCCGGCGGCGGCCAGTCCGCAGCTCAGCAGCAGGACCCAGCCACGGCGAGTCATCGTCGGCATTGCATTCCCCTATTCGTCCATGAAGCCGCGAACGCTAGCACGATCCGCGGCGAGGCGACACAGGCCTTCCGCGCGCGTAGCGCATCTTGTGTTCAGCCACGCGCCGCCGCCGCGACCGCAACGCTGCGCCGCTCGCGCAGGCGCAGGAACGGCCGCTCCACCACGTAGTGCAGCAGCGCCGCGCACGCCAGCGCCATGCCGGCATAGACGGCGAAGGCGAGCGGCCCGCGCCCGTGCAGTTGCGCACCGAACCACACCTGGGTCAGGTGGAAGGCGGCCTTGTGGCTTAGGTACAGGCTGTAGGACACCGCGGCCAGCCAGGCCGCGCCCGGCACCCGGCAACGCCCCAGCCAGCCCTGGGTGGAGGCGCCGGCGCCGACCAGCAATGCCAGCCCCAGCGACAGCACCGGCCAGCCGATCGCATTGCCAAGCAGGCCGGTGCGGTCGCGGAACAACCACATCGCCAGCGCGCAGACCGCGATGCCGACAAGCGCGACGGCGCTGGCGTGGCGCTGCAGCCGCTGCCAGTGCTGCGGGCGGAAGGTCTTCAGCACCGCCAGCGCCACGCCGGCCAGCAGGCCGTCCAGACGGTTCCAGGTGGGGTAGTAGAGATCCTCGATGAACCAGTTGCGCTGCAGCCCGTCGCCGGCCCGATCCAGCGCGCTGTCGTGCAGCCAGATGGCGCTGCGCAGGGCGATGCCGGCCAGCACCACGGCCACGCACAGCGCCACGAAGCGCGGCGCCGACGGCCGCCGCAGCATCCACGCCGCCAGCAGCGGAAACACCAGGTAGAAGTGCTCTTCCACGCACAGCGACCAGGCATGCGAGAACGCGGGCTGGTTCGCGTAGTCGATGCCCAGGTTGAGGGTGAAACTGGCGAACAGCCACCACGGCGCGATCCCGGGCGCTTCACGGAAGCCGGGCCAGGCCAGGTACAGCGCCAGCACCACCACGTACGCCGGCAGGATGCGGTAGGCGCGGCGCCGGTAGAACGCGCCGTAGCGCAGCCGCTCGCCGCGGGCCAGCGGCGCCAGCACCTGGCCGCCGATCAGGAAGCCGCTGAGCACGAAGAACAGGTCCACGCCCATCCAGCCATCCCGCGACAGCCAGTCCCAGTCCGGCCCCAGCCCACCGACCACGAAGGAATGGAACAGCATCACCCAGACGATGGCGACGGCGCGCAGCAGGTCGAGGCCGGGATAGCGCATCGCACGCGGGAGGCAGTGGAAAGCGCGCAGCTTACTGGCTGCGCTGCCGTTTGCGGCGGCCGTCTGCCGGCGTCCGTGCGATCGCGCATGGGAGACGCAGCCGCGGCGCCAGGCGGCTAACCCCCAAGAATGCGTACACTGGCTTACCCACACCCCAACCCCTCTCCCGAGGGGGGAGGGGCGTGAGCGCGTCGCGCGCCCGCAGCCCCGCGGGTCGTCCGACAGGTAGGTGTAGCCGGTCAGCCCGGCCTCCAGCGCATCGGCCAGTTCCGTCGCCTGCGCGGCCGGCAACTGCGCGGCGGCCACGCGTTCGGCGTAGGCGGCGCGCAGGTCGTCCAGGCGGTAGCCGACGTAGTCGAGCATCACGTCGGTGGTGTCGCCGCGGCGCTGCTGGGCGATGCGGTAACCGTCGCCGTCCACCGCCACTTCCACCGCGTCGGTGTCGCCGAACAGGTTGTGGATGTCGCCGAGGATCTCCTGGTAGGCACCGACCAGGAAGAAGCCGATGCGGTAGCTTTCGCCCGCACGCAGTGCGTGCAGCGGCAACGAGCTGTCCAGGCTTTCGTTCTCGACGTAGGTCTTGACCATGCCGTCGGAATCGCAGGTCATGTCGCAGACCACGCCGCGCCGCGCCGGCGCCTCGTTCAGGCGCTCGATCGGCACGATCGGGAACACCTGGTCGATCGCCCACACGTCGGGAATCGATTCGAACACGCTGAAGTTGACAATGTACTTGTCGACCAGGCGCTCGTTGAGCTCGTCCAGCACCGGGCGGTGGCTCTTTTCCTCGTGGCTCAGCCGCGCGCGCACGCCGTGGGCGATGGCATAGAACAGATCGTCGATGCGCGCGCGATGGGTCAGGTCGATCTGGCCCAGCGCGTAGCCGCTGAGGCCTTCGGCATGAAAATGCTGCGCCTCCTGGAACAGCTCCACCGCCGGGCGCTGGTCCAGTTCGGCATGGATCTCGCGCAGATGGCGGATCGCTGCCGGTTCGTCGTCGTGCGCGTCCGGCACGCGGCCTTCCGGCGCCTGCTCCACCTCCGACACGTTGGCGATCAGCACCGCGTGGTGCGCGGTCATCGCACGCCCGCACTCGGTGACGATGCGCGGCGGCGGCAGACCGTGCTCCTCGCAGGCGCCGGCCAGCGGCTGCACGATGTTGCTGGCGTAGGAGTGCAGGCCGTAGTTGATCGAGCAGTAGCTGCGCGAGCGGGTGCCTTCGTAGTCGATGCCCAGGCCGCCGCCGACGTCGACGTGGCTGATCTTGGCGCCCAGCTTGGACAGCTCGACGAAATAGCGGGTGGCCTCGCGCATGCCGTTGGCGATGTCGCGCACGTTGGAGATCTGCGAGCCCATGTGGAAATGCAGCAGGTTCAGCGCGTCGGCGTACTCGGTGTCGCGCAGGGTCTTCCACAGGTCCAACACCTGCCGCGGCGACAGCCCGAACTTGGCCTTGTCGCCACCGCTGTTCTGCCACTTGCCCGCGCCCAGCGAGGCCAGGCGCATGCGCACGCCTAGGCCCGGCTTCACGTCGAGCGCGCGCGCCTCCTCCAGCACCAGCTTCAGCTCCGACGGCTTCTCGATGACGATGAAGGTCTGCAGCCCGAGCTTGCGCCCGATCAGCGCCAGACGGATGTACTCGCGGTCCTTGTAGCCGTTGCACACGATCAGCCCGCCCGGCCGCGACAGCGCCAGCACCGCCATCAGTTCCGGCTTGCTGCCCGCCTCCAGGCCGAAGCCCTCGCCCTGGTGGCTGGCCAGGGTACCGGCCACGCCGCGGTGCTGGTTGACCTTGATCGGGTACACCGCGGTGTAGCCGCCGGCATAGTCCCAATCGGCCTGGGCCTGGGCGAAGGCCGATTGCAGCTTGCCCAGGCGCTCGCCGAGGATGTCGGGGAAGCGCACCAGCATCGGCAGCTTGGCGCCGGCCGCACGCGCGGCGTCCACCACCTCCGGCAGCGCGATCGCCACGCCGTCGGCGCCCTGTGGCCGCACCACCACCCGGCCGGCCGCGTCCACGTCGAAGTACCCGTCGGCCCAGTGCGGGATCGAATAGGTCTTGCGGGCTTGGTCGAGGGACCAATCGCTCATCGTGGCGGCTCGGCTGACGGAAAAAGGGCGTGGATTGTAACCCCTGCTACGCGTGGGGTCCGTTACAATCCGCGCCGTTCCGACGCCCTGGGCTCCTGGTGGAGCCGGGCCGGGTTCGCGGGCGCCTGGCGTGGCCTGCGCCTAGCGCTCATCCGGAAAGGGTGTGGCGACAGCATCGCGTGGCTTGGCTGCACGAGGCTGCGCCCGACCCTCATCCGGCGAGGTACGGTAACAGCGTCGCGTGGCCTGGTTGCACGAGGCTGCGCCCGACCCTCATCCGGCGCTTCGCGCCACCTTCTCCCGGCGGGAGAAGGAAACGCTGCTTCTTTTTGCTTTCCTAGGACATTCCATGAGCGCCAACGACAACTGGTACATCGAACACTTCCAGCCCACCGGCTCGGCCATCGGCTACCGCATCACCGGCAAGCTGGACGAGGTGCAGTCGCCGTTCCAGAAGATCGAGATCTACGACACCACCGACTGGGGCAAGCTGATGGTGATCGACGGCGCGGTGATGCTGACCACCCGCGACAACTTCTTCTACCACGAGATGATCAGCCACCCGGCGCTGTTCACCCACGCCGCGCCCAAGCGCGTGGTGATCATCGGCGGCGGCGACTGCGGCACCCTGCGCGAAGTGCTCAAGCACCCGGGCGTGGAGAGCGCCACCCAGTGCGACATCGACGAGCAGGTCACGCGCATGGCCAAGAAGTACTTCCCGGAACTGTGCGAGTCCAATGGCGACCCGCGCGCCGAGCTGCTGTTCGACGACGGCGTGGCCTACATGGCCAACTGCCCGGCCGGCAGCGTGGACATCGTCATCGTCGACTCCACCGACCCGGTCGGCCCGGCCGAAGGCCTGTTCAACAAGGCGTTCTACGAGAGCTGCTTCAAGGCGCTGAAGGACGACGGCATCCTGGTGCAGCAGTCCGAATCGCCGCTGGCGCTGCTGGACCTGATCAAGGAAATGCGCGCGGAAATGGGCAAGGCCGGCTTCGCCAGCTTCCACACCGTGCCGTTCCCGCAGCCGTGCTACCCGACCGGCTGGTGGAGCGTGACCATGGCGCGCAAGCAGGGCGGCTTCGACTTCCGCCAGGACGACGCCGCGGCCAAGCCGTTCGCCACCCGTTACTACAGCGCGCACCTGCACACCGGCACCCAGGTGCTGCCGCCGTTCGTGGCCGAGGCGCTGGGCGCGTAAGGCACGCTCCTGCGTCGGCATCGGCGCGCTTGGCGTGCGCCGATGCCGCCGATCGCCGGCGCCGTCTCGTCTCTCGTGCTTCGGGCTGGCGCGCCGCGCAGCGGCAGAGTCAGACCCGCATGAACCCCGTCTCCCGTGCGAGCGACGTCAGGGCACCGGGAACCCGGGAGTGCACGCGCGGGCGCGGCTGAAGCCGCTCCTGCAAGATGAGGTGATGTGCGACGAACGCGGGGGATTCGAAGTGCCCTGACGTCGCTCCCACCAAGATGGAAACCGGCCTGGGCTGCAGACGCGCGCACGACCGCCGAAGCATCGATGAATGCGTTACAGCGCGTCCGCGTCCAGCTCGCCGGTGCGGATCCGCACCACCGTGACCAGGTCGTAGACGAACACCTTGCCGTCGCCGATCTTGCCGGTGGCGGCGGCCTTGACGATGGCCTCGACCACGCGCTCCACCTGGTCCTCGCTGACCGCCACTTCCAGCTTCACCTTGGGCAGGAAATCGACCACGTACTCGGCACCGCGGTACAGCTCGGTGTGGCCCTTCTGCCGGCCGAAGCCCTTGACCTCGGTGACGGTGATGCCGGCCACGCCCTGTGCGGCGAGCGCTTCGCGCACGTCGTCGAGCTTGAACGGCTTGATCACGGCCATGATCATCTTCATGCGACATTCTCCAATCACAATGGCCTCAGGATAGCGCGGTTGCGCGATCGGCGGCCGTCGGGTTCAATGGCCGCGCGCCCCCAACGCCGGATTTTTCCGACAGCGCGCCGCGTCCGATCCCGATGGTCCCGACCTGGCGGGTGCCGCAATCTGACGCCACCTGCCGGAGCACAGCCATGATCGACCTCAACCATCTCGACGACCTCGCCCGCCGCCTCAGCGACCTGGTGCCGCCGGGCCTGCGCCAATCCCGCGACGAACTGCAGAGCACCTTCAAGAGCGCGCTGCAGGCTGGCTTGGGCAAGCTCGACCTGGTCACCCGCGAAGAGTTCGAAGTGCAGCGCGCGGTGCTGCTGCGCACCCGCGAGAAGCTCGAAGCGCTGGAGCGCAGCGTCGCTGCGCTGGAAGCGGCGCGCAGCGGGCAGACGCCCAGCCCCAACGCCTGATTCATCCGCCACCATGAGCCTGGCGCTGGTGCACAGCCGTGCCCGCGCGGGGGTGCTTGCGCCTCCGGTTCGGGTCGAAGTCCATCTGTCCGGCGGCCTGCCGGCCACGCAGATCGTCGGCCTGCCCGAGGCCGCGGTGCGCGAGTCGCGCGATCGCGTCCGCGCCGCCCTGCTCTGCGCGCAGTACGAATTCCCGGCGCGGCGGATCACCGTCAACCTGGCCCCGGCCGACCTGCCCAAGGACGGCGGCCGCTTCGACCTGCCGATCGCGCTGGGCATCCTCGCCGCCGCCGGCCAGCTCGATCCGCAGGTGCTGGGCCAGTACGAATTCCTCGGCGAACTGGCCCTGACCGGCGAGCTGCGTCCGGTCGACGGCGTGCTGCCCGCCGCGCTGGCCGCCGCCCAGGCCGGACGCACCCTGATCGTGCCGGCCGACAACGGCGCCGAGGCGGCACTGGCGCAACACGTGCAGGCCTTCACCGCGCGCACCCTGCTGGAGGTCTGCGCGCTGCTCAACGGCAGCAAGACCCTGCCCGCCGCCATCGCACCGCCGGCCGTCGCCGCGCCCTTCCCCGACCTGTGCGACGTGCGCGGCCAGGCGCAGGCGCGGCGCGCGCTGGAGATCGCCGCGGCCGGGCACCACCACCTGCTGCTGATCGGCAGTCCCGGCTGCGGCAAGACCCTGCTGGCCTCGCGCCTGCCCGGGATCCTGCCCGCGGCCAGCGAAGCCGAGGCCCTGGAAGCGGCGGCGATCGCCTCGGTCAGCGGCCGCGGCGTGGATCCGGCGCGCTGGCGGCAACGTCCCTATCGGGCGCCGCACCACACCGCCAGCGCGGTGTCGCTGGTCGGCGGCGGCACCCATCCGCGCCCCGGCGAGATCTCGCTGGCGCACTACGGCGTGTTATTCCTCGACGAGCTGCCCGAGTGGAACCGGCATGCCCTGGAAGTGCTGCGCGAGCCACTGGAGTCTGGCCAAGTCACGGTGTCGCGCGCGGCGCGCAGCGCCGAGTTTCCCGCGCGCTTCCAGTTGGTGGCGGCGATGAATCCCTGCCCCTGCGGCTGGGCCGGCGACCCCAGCGGCCGCTGCCGCTGCAGCGAGGACGCGGTGCGGCGCTATCGCGCGCGCATCTCCGGCCCCCTGCTGGACCGCATCGACCTGCACGTGGAAGTGCCGCGGCTCCCCCCACAGGCGCTGCGCGCCGATGCGCCACCCGGCGAACCCAGCGCCGCGGTGCGCGGGCGCGTGGAGCAGGCGCGGCAACGCCAGCAGGCCCGCGCCGGCCGTCCCAACGGCCAGCTCGGCCACGGCGAAACCCTGCGCGATTGCCGCCTGCAGCCGCGCGACGAGGCGCTGCTGGAACATGCGATCGAGCGCCTGCGGCTGTCGGCGCGCTCGCTGCACCGGATCCTGCGCGTGGCACGCACCATCGCCGACCTGGATGCCAGCGACGCCATCGCCACCGCGCACCTGACCGAGGCCATCGCCTACCGGCAACTCGATCGTGGGGAGCCGGCACCGGTGGCGCGCAGCGCCTAGGGCCGCCCCTTTGGTATGTGGACCGATTGGTATGTGAACCCAGCGGGTGCGGGCAATGTTGGAGCGCTGCCTGCACCACGCCCGACGCGCACCTTCCTCTGCGAACTTGAGCCGCAGGAACGGTGACCTGGCGTATGGCGGCGGCTTCAGGGCACCGCCAGTCACGACGGAAAGTCTGTCGTAGGAGCGGCTTCAGCCGCGACGAGCGTTCTCGGTAATGCCTGTCGCGGCTGAAGCCGCTCCTACAGGTGACCTTGACCAAGCCGCGGCCGGCAAGCCGTGGTGCGGTGAACGCAGCAGGTACCGCGATCCTGCGGGATGGCACCCATACCCTGACGCTGCGTCGCGCCTCTGCTGCCCACCCTGGGCAATCGCGAGGCGACAGCGCCGCCTCGGGGCCAACCGACGTGACCATGGCCGCGCCGTGTACCACCACCGCCGACGTCACATACGCCGGTGTTCCAGGCGGATATCTCCGCCTGGAACAGGACTACTGCGCTAGGCCGCGGCGTTCAGGGCAGCGACGTGTACGGCTGTCGCCACGGATTGACTTCGACGTAGCTGCGGCCGGTCACGGCAGCGCCGTTGAGCGTGCCGACCACTTGCGAAGCGCCTTCCCAATACGTGCGGTGCCCGGTCCAGAGCATCTCCTGGTCGTCGACCAGCGGGGTGATGAGCAGGTTGCCTTCCGGCAGGATCACGTTCCACCTGGATTCGTAGGTGTAACCGGAGTTCGGACTCGTCCAGGTCGCCAGCCGTTGCAGATCCATCTGGTCGCCGGAAACGGGAGTCGCCACGCCCTTGGACACGCGCGTGCCGAACTTGTTGGTGATGGCGCCGGTGTTGGGATCCTGCAGGTAATACAGCATGTACTGGGTGTCGTTATCCATCTGGATGGCGAACCAGTTCCAGCCGCCGCCGAAGAAGGAGCCGTTTTCATCGGAGGCCATGCCTTTCACGAACCACTGCCGGTCCTGCCACGAGGTGCCGATGATCTTGATCGGCACGCCGTTGTCGTAGACCGTGCCCTCGGTATCCAGCGCCGTGGACGAGTAGTACGCCGAGGTCTTGGCGATGGGCCGGTAGTCCACCACGCCGTTGCCGTTATGCAGCACGAACGGCATGTCGCTGCTGGTCTTGAGGTCGATGGCGAAGCGTCCATCGCTGAGTGCGCCCTTGATCGCGTAGTTCTGCTGCGACCCGCTGATCGACCAGTCCTTGTTGACGAAGTTGAAAGAGCCCTTCCGGTCGGGAATCTGCTCGGAGACGACGCGCTCCTCCACCTTGTGCAGCTTGTTGTTCACGTCGGTGACCGCGAAGTGCCAGGAGTAGGTGGCCGGGCCGGAGCCGATCGGCCACAACTGGAACACGGTGACCTCGTAGCCGAATTCGCGCTTGGCGCCGCTGGGGTCGACGCCATACAGATGGCCGACGAAATACCACCATTCCAACTGACTGTGGTGCGGACCCTCGTCGCGCGGCAATTGCACCGGCGCAGGTTCTTCGAACACCTGCGCAGCCGCGGGTGCGGACGCGAAGCCGCACGCGACGACCATGGCAGCGGCGAGCCAGCCGCGGAAGCGGCTAAACGTTTTTGTTGAGAGACGCATTGTGATCCCCTGCAAGATGATGGATGTCGTACTGATTGGATGCGACTCGGCACTTCACGGCAGGACGCGCGCACCCCACTCCACGCCCCACGGATTCATTTCGGCGAATGCCTTGCCGGTGATCGATTTCCCCGCCACCGTGCCGACCACCTTGGCAGGGCCCTCGAAATAGAACTTCTGCGTGGCCGGCGCATACAGTTCGGCGTTCTGCAGCATCGGCGTGATGGTGATCGCGCCGTCCGGCAAGGTGACCTTCCATTGCGCCGGATAGGTGTAGCCGGTATTGGGGCTCGTCCAGCTGCCGATCCGTTCGAGCTTGATCGCGCTGGGGTCGAGCGGGGCGTAGTGCCCATCGGCGGTCTTGACGGCGAGCGCCTGATCGACCGTACCGTCGCCCTTCATGAAGAAACTGATGTTGTATTGGCTGTTGTCGTCCAGCGACACGCCAAACCAGGTCCATCCGCTGTTGGCGTCGCCGGGAATGCCGTTGGCCCATTCGTGGTCGTACCAGGAAGTGCCGGTCACCTTGACCGGCACGCCGTGATCCCAGACGGTGCCGCTGGTTGCATTGACGTTGAAGGAATAATACGGCGAGATGAATCCGCCATAGGTTTCCACGCCATTGGTCCCGTTCAAGGTCGGTTTCTGCAGCGCCTGGGTGCTGAGGTCGATGGCATAATCCAGATCGACAGGCGCGGCCTTGGCGTAGTAGCTCCCCATCGAACCGCCCATCTGGAAGCCGGCGACGTCCAGATCGAAACGATCGGTCGACGCGGTGAACGGCCCGGTCACCACCTGCTTCTTGAAACGGAAATCGCCGCGATCCAGATCCGAGATCGCAAAATGCGCGTCGTAGATCGGCGGGGTATTGGCGACGCCTACGATCTGGAATACCACCATTTCATACGCGTATGAGTGTTTTCCCCCAGATGGATCGGTGCCATCCAGAAAACCGGTCATGTACCACCATTCGGCCGGCTGGCGATGCGACGCTTCGTCGTGTGGGAGCGAGATGCTTGTTTCGATGGGTGGAAATGTCCCGATCGCCTGTGCCGACGCGGCGGGCGCAAGCAGCGTCGCAGGAAACGCGAGAACAGCGATCGCGAAGGCATGCACGAGCCCGTGCATCCGGATCATTTTCATGACGGAATCCGCTGAGTGGTATTAAGTGAGTAGCGACTGCGGCTGTCGGGCTTGCGTGGAACGCGATGAGGTCTTGTGCAGTGCAGCGATGTCGCGTTCGATTCAAATCTATTGGCGCCTTTGCGGCTGTCAATGCTTGAATTCTAAATTTTCCGATCCTGTAACGCGCGTCTCATCGTGACAGTACCTGACGCTTCAATCGGCATTCACGACAGCGCGATTTATAACCACTTTCTGACAATCATCACGGGACTATGCGCAACTCGCAGAAAATTTCCCCATACTTATCGACTGCAATACGCACGGACGTGCCATGCATAGAAATTCGCCGGTCACGCTTCCTGTCTAGATAATCGTCCAGCGCAAGATGTTCCACGCTGCCGCATCCGCAAGCAGCACGCTCAAAGCATCCGTTCGGCCGCGGCCGCCGCATCGGCGATCAATCCATTGCAGCGGCGCGCATGCGTAAAAGTCATGCCGTGCGAAGCGCCGGCCAGCAGTTCATGACGCGCCTGCGGCAGCCAGGCCGCCAGGGCGGCCGCATTGTCGCGGTACTGGGCCGGGCTGCGTTCGCCGGCGACCAGCAACACCGGCATCGCCAGCATGGCGGCCTGCTCGGGCCGATACGCCGGCAATGCATCGGCAATCTGCGGCACCAGGGTCTGCGCATTGTCGCGCACCATCTGCCGGAAGCTGGCGCTGCTGCGCGCCCAGGCACCGGGCTGGCTGACCGAATCGACGAAGCATTCCAGGCCGGCCTCGACCTGGCCGCCCTGCAGCAGCGCGATCGCCTGCGCGCGGATCGCCTGCACCTCGGCCGGCAGGCCCTGCGGCTGCGGGCCGCCCGGATCGAACAGGGTCAGGCTGGCGACGGCGTCCGGGCGCAGCAACGCCGCCTGCCAGGCCACGGCGGCACCACGGGAATGGCCGACCAGATGCACCGGCCGCGCCTCCTCGGCGATGAAGGCGGCCAGTTGCTGCGCATGCCACCGCCAACCGAACGCATGCCGCGACGCCGACGGCAGCGGCGGGTAGTACTGGCCCAGGCTCAGCGCGCTGAGCTGGAAACGGTCGGCCAGGCCGCGCACCTGCGGTGCCCAGTAGCGGTAGTCGCACAGGGCGCCGTGTACGAGCAGCACCGGCGCGCCCTCGCCCACCCGCAGATAGGCCAGCGCATCGTCCGCGCCGAGCCGGCGCACCGCGGGCTTGGGCAAGGCCGTGCGTGGACTGGCAGTCCGTAGAGTGGTCATCGCCGAACGCGGATCTGCGCGACGCGCCCGATGTGCAGGCGCGGGTTGGCGGTGCCGGCGTCTGCGGCGCAGCAGGCGGCAGGACGGGCAGGCACAAGAACAAAAGCGAGGGAAGTGAGCGCAGGCATGCGCATACGATAGCCGCGTCGCTGGCAGGCGCGGTGCGGCGCCAGCGGGTCTGTTGCCGAGCACGCGATCGTCGGAACGACGGTGCTGCGGACGCAGGGGCAGTACTGGAATGGCGCGCCCGGAGGGATTCGAACCCCCGACCAATGGCTTCGGAAGCCACTACTCTATCCGGCTGAGCTACGGGCGCAACGGACGCGCATTCTAACGACATTCGCCGGCCGCGTCTCCCCCACGCGTCCCTGGCCCGCGATGCGCCTTGCCTGCGACCGGCCGTCGAGCACGCTGTACCCCCTTCGACCCGGCATCGAGCCAGGCTGGGCGACCAGGCCTGCAGGGCCGAGCGCGTGCGGCCGTCGCCCGCCTGCCGGGTCAACGCGATGGCAGGCCCAGCCCCCCTCACTGGACGCCTTCATCGCCAGCCCAGGAACGGCAGCGCATGCCACCGCTGCGACATCACAGGCTGCCGCCCGCACGACGCGGCTGCTACCCTTGCGCGATGGCTTACGAACGCTACGAAACGCCTGCCGCGCTGCCGCCGCGCGCGCGCCTGGGCCAGTACTGGAAGCTGCTGCGCGGCGACCGGCCGATCGGCGCGCTGCTGCTGCTGTGGCCGACCTGGTGGGCGCTGTGGCTGGCCGCCGACGGGGTGCCGCCGCTGTGGACGCTGTGCGTGTTCACCGCCGGGGTGTGGCTGACCCGTTCGGCCGGCTGCGTGATCAACGACTATGCCGACCGCTGGCTGGACCCGCAGGTCGAGCGCACCCGCAGCCGGCCGCTGGCCACCGGCGCGGTCAGCGGCCGCGCGGCGCTGGCGGTGTTCGCGGTGCTGATGCTGGTGGCGTTCGCGCTGGTGCTGACGATGAACGCGCTGACCATCGGCCTGAGCGTGGTCGGGCTGTTCCTGGCCGCCAGCTATCCCTACCTGAAGCGCTACACCTACCTGCCGCAGGTCTACCTGGGCATGGCCTTCGGCTGGGGCATCCCGATGGCGTTTGCGGCGATCCGCGGCGAGGTGCCGGCGCTGGGCTGGCTGCTGTACGCGGCCAACATCCTCTGGTCCACGGCCTACGACACCTGGTATGCGATGGTCGATCGCGAGGACGATCTGCGTGCCGGCTCCAAGTCCACCGCGATCCTGTTCGGCGAACTGGACCTGGTGATCCAGGGCGTGCTGTACGCGCTGATGTTCGTCGCCCTCGCTTTCGTCGGCCACCGCGCCGGCCTGGGTATGTGGTACTGGGTCGGCCTGGGCGTGGCGGCGCTGCTGGTGGCTGCCGAGTTCCGCATGGCCCGGCATCGCGAACGCGCGGCGTGCTTCCGCGCCTTCCTGCACAACAACTGGGTCGGCCTGGCGATCTTCGCCGGCATCACCGCAGCGCTCGCACTGCGCGCGGCGTAGCGGCGCGGCAAGGCGCGGCGCACCGGCTGCCGCATCGCGGCACGATCGGGCAAATGGGGTTTCCAGCCGCCGACGACGGCGGTGCCGGGGCATGTTTCCCTGGCACGCCCAGGTCGTCGCGAGGCGATTCGCCGTGTCCGCGACCAGACCGGGCAGCGGGTCGCCACGCCGCACACGACAACCGCACGCATTGGCTGGCGAGCATCGAAGCCATCAGGTCACGCCGCCCGGCGTCGCCGGGAGCGGCGACCACGACGTCGCCTCTCGAGCGCGCCGGAGCGCGCTAACGCTTGCCGGCTTGCGTCGGCGGCTCGCCCGCCATCGCGTCATGCGTCAACAGCGCGAACACCCGTTGCTGCGCCTGCGCGCTCTCCAGGCCGCTGACGCGCATGCTGCCACCAGACAGCGGCGACATGATCGTCGCCACGCTGAGCACCTGGCCATCGGCCAGCAGCGCGATCTGCTTGCCGACGTTCTGCGCCGTGATGTCGGTCAGGCGCGTGTCGTGCCCAGGAAAATTCAGGTCGAGCGCAGGCCGGCCATCGTCGCCGTCGAGACGCGCCACGCTGGCGCCGCCATCGACGACCAGTGCCGGCTGCGGCGCCAGATACAGCGTCCGCCCCTGGTAGGCGACCTCGGCATAGCCGGCGCTGGGCGCGTAGCTGGCCAGGCGCCATTCGATCCTGGCCTTCACCGGACTGGCGTCGACGGCCTCGGGCGCCTTGTCGAACCCGCACCCGCTCGCACCGAACACGCACAACGCCATCGCCATTCCCAAAGCCATCCAGCGCATCGCGATCTCCTGCCGTCGTTGGCCGGCATCATAGGAGACCGCAGCGTTCGCGCAGTGTCCACGCGCACGGCGCACGGCGTACGCCTGCGCCACCGGCGCCGTTCGCCGCCGCAGGCACGCCGGTTCGCCGCGCTGCGCCTGCCGGCGCGTTGCCGGCGTCCGCGCGATGCCAGGCCACCGCCGCGCAAGCCGGCATGCCCGGGCGTCGCCGCGGCGCCAGTGGAGACGATGCGTGCCGCCACGACACGCTCGCACCAGCCCGGCTCGGCACGCCACGCGCCGCCGTCACGGCACCCGCGCCACCACCCAGGCGTCGACCCGCGCAACGCCGGCACGGCGCAGTGCCCGTGCCGCGGCGTGCAGGGTCGCGCCGGTGGTCATCACGTCGTCGACCAGGGCCACGTGCGCCGGCAGCACCGCCGAGGCCGGCACCGCGAACGCACCGCGCAGATTGCGCCGGCGCGCGCGGGCGTCCAGTTCGGACTGTGCCGCGGTCGCCCGAACCCGCTGCAGTTCCAGGCAGAGCGGCACCGACAGCGCGCGCGCCAGCGGCCGCGCCAGTTCCAGCGCCTGGTCGTAGCCGCGCTGGCGCAGCCGGGCCGGATGCAGCGGTACCGGCAGCAGCGCCTGCGGCCGCGGCAACGCCGCGCAGCGTGCCTGCAGCAGCGCGGCGAGCAGGCGTCCGGCGGCCAGGTCCTGGTGGAACTTGAAGCGGCGCAACAGTCCATCGACCGGCGCGGCGTACACGCAGGCGCTGGCGACCCGCTCCAGCGGCGGCGGCCGGCGCTGGCACGCGCCGCAGACCTGCTCGGCGTCCAGCGCCGGCAACGGCAGCGCGCAGCGGCAGCAGGCCGCCGCATTGCAGGGCACGCCGTCGCGACAGGCCGCGCACAGGTCCAGGCCCGGCACGCCCGGCTCCCCGCAGACCAGGCAGCGTTCCGGCAGCAGGCGGCGCTGCAGCCACCGCCAACCACCGTCAACCCAACCGACCTTCATGAAGTTGACAGGACTTTCCATGCTCACCAGACTGCCCGCTTTCCCAGCCGCTGACCGTCAGGAAACCCCCATGTCCGCTGTCGTCCGACACGACTGGCAACGCCAGGAATTGCTCGCCCTGTTCGACCTGCCGTTCCCGGAGCTGCTGCACCGCGCCGCCGCGGTGCACCGCGAACACTTCGATCCGGCGCAGGTGCAGGTGTCCACGCTGCTGTCGGTAAAGACCGGCGGCTGCCCGGAAGACTGCGCGTACTGCCCGCAGGCGCAGCGCTACGCCACCGGCGTGGAAGCGCAGAAGCTGATGAGCACCGAGGCGGTGCTGGACAAGGCGCGCCAGGCCAAGGCCGCCGGCGCGTCGCGGTTCTGCATGGGCGCGGCCTGGCGCTCGCCCAAGGACCGCGACATCCCGAAGGTGGCGGAGATGATCCGCGAGGTGAAGGCGCTGGGCCTGGAGACCTGCGCCACCCTGGGCATGCTCGACGGCACCCAGGCGCAGGCGCTGAAGGCGGCCGGACTGGACTACTACAACCACCATCTGGACACCGCGCCGGATTTCTACGACTCGATCATCCACACCCGTCAGTACCAGGACCGCCTGGACACCCTGACCCACGTGCGCGACGCCGGCCTGAAGACCTGCTGCGGCGGCATCGTCGGCATGGGCGAGTCGCGCGACCAGCGCGCCGGCCTGTTGCAGGCGCTGGCCAACCTGCCGGTGCATCCGGATTCGGTGCCGATCAACCGGCTGGTGCAGGTCGCCGGCACCCCGCTGCACGGCACGGTGGAGCTGGACCCGTTCGAGTTCGTGCGCACGATCGCCGTTGCGCGCATCGCGATGCCGCGGGCGATGGTGCGGCTGTCGGCCGGGCGCGAGAGCATGAGCGACGAACTGCAGGCGCTGTGCTTCTGCGCCGGCGCCAACTCGATCTTCTACGGCGAGAAACTGCTGACCACCGGCAACCCGGACACCGAACGCGACCAGGCGCTGTTCGCACGGCTGGGGCTGCGGCCGATGCAGGTGATGGTGGACGCCGATGCGCACGACCATCCCGGCACCGTGCATGCGGACATCACCGCCCAGCCCACGCCGGCGATCGCCGCCGCCCTGGTCTGAGCCCAGGCCGCGCGTCCGTCCGCCGATCCGGCCGTCCATCGCCGGCGGCGCCCGGCTCGGCCGGGGACGCGCTACGCTAGCCCACCAGATGCCCGTCCCGCGCCCATGGCCCGCCCCGACCTGCACGACCGCATCCAGTCCGCGCGCGCCTTGCGCGAAGCGCAGGGGCGCCTGCGCGTGCGCCGCAGCGTCGGCCGTCGCGACGGCGTGCGCCTGGAACTCGACGGGCGCTGGCTGACCGGCTTCTGCAGCAACGACTACCTGGGCCTGGCGCAGCAGTTCGAAGTGGTCGCCGCCCTGCAGGACGCGGCCGCGCGCGACGGCGCCGGCGCCACCGCCTCGCACCTGGTGTGCGGCCACCACGCGCTGCACGAGGCGCTGGAGCACGAGATCGCCGACTGGCTCGGCTACCCGCAGGCGCTGCTGTTCGGCAGCGGCTTCATCGCCAACCTGGCGGTGCAGCAGGCGCTGCTGAGCGAGGAAGAGGACGTGTGCGTGCAGGACCGGCTCAACCACGCCAGTCTGCTCGACGCCAGCCGCCTGGCCGGCTGCCGCCTGCGCCGCTATCCGCACCTGGATGCCGAAGGCGCGATGCGCCAGCTCAAGCACGCCGCCGACGGGGCGGCGATGCTGGCCACCGATGGCGTGTTCAGCATGGATGGCGACGTCGCCCCGCTGCGCTCGCTGGCGTTGGTGGCACGCACGCAACAGGCGCTGCTGTACGTCGACGACGCGCACGGCGTCGGCGTGGTCGGCCCGCATGGGCGCGGCAGCGTCGCCGAGGCCGGCCTGGGCGTCGACGACGTTCCGCTGCAACTGGTGACCCTGGGCAAGGCGCTGGGCGGCTACGGCGCGGCGGTGGTCGGCGACGCGGCGCTGATCCGCCACCTGTCCGAAACCGCGCGGCCGTATCTGTACACCACTGCGCTGCCGCCGGCGCAGGCCGCGGCGTCGCTGGCGGCGATCAAGCTGGCGCGGCGCGACCAGTGGCGGCGCGAACGCCTGGTCGAACTGATCGCCCTGTTCCGCGGTGGCGCACGCCGCCATGGCCTGGAACTGATGGCCTCGGACACGCCGATCCAGCCGCTGCTGTGCGGCGAGGAGCGCACCGCGCTGGCGTGGTCGGCGGCGCTGGAACAGGCCGGCTACCTGGTCTCGGCGATCCGCCCGCCGACCGTGCCGGAAGGCAAGTCGCGGCTGCGCGTGACCCTGTCGGCGCTGCACACGCCGGCGCAGGTGCAGGCGCTGCTGGATGCGCTGGCGCTGGCCCGCGATCGCGTGGCCGCACATCCGCCCGGCCTGCCGGCGTGAACGACGGCGCGCTGGCCGCGCGGCGCAAGGTCTGGGACGCGCTGTCGGCGTTGTACCTGGACGATGCGGTCCACGCGCACCATGCGCACATCGCCGCCGTGCTCGCCGCCTCGCCGTTCGCCCCCGACACGCTGTGGCAGATGCTGCGCGACGACGTGCATCCGCGGCTGGCACCCAATCTGCTGACGCCGGCCGGCGCCTGGCAGGGCTTCGACGGCGACTGGCTCAGCGCAGCGATCCAGCAACGCCGCGGCGCGCATCGCTGGTCGGCATGGCGCACCCGCGACTATCCGCAGCAGCAGTGGCGCCTGCTGCTGCCGCAGGTGCTGTCGCAGCGCGCGGCACACTGACACGGCGACCGACGCGGCCTTTCCTGTTTCTTCGCGACGACGGACGACGATGCATATCGACACCCTGGGGCAGGGCCCCGATCTGGTCCTGCTGCACGGCTGGGCACTGAATGGCGGCATCTTCGCGCCGCTGGTGGAGCGGCTGTCGGCGCAGTACCGCCTGCACCTGGTGGACCTGCCCGGGCATGGCCACAGCCGCGGCGACGACACGCCGCTGGCGCTGCCGCACGTGGTCAGCGCGATCGCCGCGGTCACGCCGCCGGCGGTGTGGCTGGGCTGGTCGCTGGGCGGGCTGTTCGCGCTGCACGCCGCCGCCACGCAACCGCAGGTGCGCGGGCTGGCGATGCTTGCGGCGACGCCGCGCTTCGTGCGCGGCAGCGACTGGCCGCAGGCAGTGGAGCCGCAGGTGTTCGCGCAGTTCGGCCGCGATCTCGCCGAGGACTACCGCGGTACCCTCGAGCGCTTCCTGGCGCTGGACACGCTCGGCTCGGCGCATGCCCGCGCCGAACTTCGCACGCTGCGCGAAGCGCTCGATGCCCGCGGCGCGCCCGACCCGCACGTGCTGCAGGACGGCCTGACCCTGCTGGAACGCACCGACCTGCGCCGCGCCCTGCCCGGCCTGCGCGTGCCCAGCCTGTGGATCGGCGGCCAGCGCGACCGCCTGGTCCCGCCCGCAGGCATGGACGCCGCCGCCGCGCTGGCGCCGAACGCACGCACGCTGACCATCGCCGGCGGCGGCCACGCCCCGTTCCTCGGCCATGCCGACACCGTGGCCGACGCGCTGCGCGCGTTCCTTTCCGCACTGCCTTAGCGCATCGGCAACCGACGCGCGGGCAGGCCGCTGCACCGGACCGGCTACACTGGCAAGGCACCACAGCGCGTTGCCTCGCGCGCCAACAGGAGAGTTCCCATGACATCCATGCGTGGCGGTCACACCAGGATGTTCGCCTTTGTCATCGCCGCATGCGCCAGCCTGTCGGCCATGGCGGCACCGCCGACGGCGGACTGCCGTTTCCAGCCGCCTGCGGATCTCGATGCCGCCCCGGCCCGCTGGCTGGGCGAATGCCGCGACGGTGCGGCCGAAGGACTCGGCATCGTCCGCGCCGGTCGCGCCGAGCCCTATGCCTTCTTCGCCGGGCGGATGCAGGATGGCCGGCCGGCCAGCGGCCTGCTGCTCCTGCGTGCGGGAGGGATGCAAGTGGCGATGCGCTTCGACGCGGCCCTGCATGCGGTCGACAGCGACGGACTGCGCCCCGAGCAGGACGACCGCGTGTTCGCACAGGCGCGCGATGCCGCGCTGGCCGCGGCCGCGCGCCTGCGCCGGCAGGGCAACCCGGCATCGGCCGCCTACTACACCGCGCTCGCGCAGCGCATCGTCGACAGCCGCGCGGAATGACCTCGGCGCGCACGCGCACGCCTGACGCGTGATGGCCGTGGCGCGCTGATCGAACCCTGCCGCAGCGCATGCGCCGCCGGCCTGCATGCCGCTCGACCGGTGGCGGCGTTGCACGCGATGCACGATCATCGTGGTTCAAAGGCACGGAGCGTCAGCATGGACCTGGGAATCGCCGGCAAGTGGGCATTGGTGTGCGCCGCGAGCAAGGGGCTGGGACTGGGTTGCGCGCAGGCGCTGGCCCGTGAGGGCGTGCACGTGGCGATCGTGGCGCGCGGCCAGGCCGGGCTGGATGCGGCGGCCGCGCAGCTGCGCGCGCTGGGCGGCGGCGGCGAAGTGATCGCGGTGGCCGCGGACATCGCCACCGAGGCCGGACGTGCCGCTGCGCTGGACGCGTGCCCGCAGGTCGACATCCTGATCAACAACGCCGGCGGGCCGCCGCCCGGCGATTTCCGCGAGTGGGAACGCGAGGACTGGCTGCGTGCGCTCGACGCCAACATGCTGGCGCCGATCGCGTTGATCCGCGCCACCGTCGATGCGATGCAGGCGCGCGGCTTCGGTCGCATCGTCAACATCACCTCGGCCGCGGTGAAGGCGCCGATCGACAGCCTGGGCCTGTCCAACGGCGCACGCGCCGGCCTCACCGGCTTCGTCGCCGGGCTGGCGCGGCGCACGGTGGCGCACAACGTCACCATCAACAACCTGCTGCCGGGGCAGTTCGACACCGATCGGCTGCGCGGCAACATCGCCCATGCCGCACAGCGCGAGGGGGTCGACCCCGCCGACCTGGCCGAACGCAAGCGCCGGAAGATTCCGGCCGGGCGCTTCGGCACCGCGGAGGAATTCGGCGCGGCCTGCGCC
>JBEVKG010000076.1:0-5049 GCA_040509765.1 Xanthomonas sp. | reverse complement strand
CCGGTCGATCCGGCGGGTGGCCCCGAGGCCCCGGGCGCCGGCGCGCCGCCCAAGCTGCGGGAACAGGTCGACGCCAGCGCGCTGACCGAGCGCGCCATGGGCGACGTACCCGCCTATGCCAGCGACGCGCTGCGCTATGCAACCGACTCCATCGCCGTGCCGCAGTCGGTCAACGTGGTCGCCCCGCACCTGATGGCATCGCAACAGGTCCGCACCGTGGCCGATGCCCTGCGCAACGTGGCCAGCGTGCAGCACATCGAAAACCCGTTGCGCGCGCCGCTGTTCAAGATCCGTGGCATCTACACCGGCAACGGCATGACCGACGGGATGCCGAACAGCTTCGTCGGGCTCGGCGGCTATCCACCGATGATCGGCGTGGAACGGCTCGAGGTGCTCAAGGGCCCGGAATCGATCCTCGGCGACAGCAACGGCGGCGACATGAGCGGACTGATCAACGTCGTCACCAAGCAGCCGCTGCGCACGCCGCAGCGCGAACTGAGCTACGCCCTCGGCGAACGTGGCGACATGCAGGCCGGGCTCGATGCGACCGGGCCGATCGGCACCACGCCGCTGAGCTACCGGCTGGTCGTCTCCGGCCAGCACGCCGATACCACGGCGCAGGGCTACGGCCCACGCAACGCCGCCTACCTGGCCCCATCCATCGCCTGGCAGGGAGACGACAACCGGCTGGTGCTCGGCATGCAGCGCGTGACCGACCGCCAGCCCGCCGCCGACCACGCGCTGCTGCTGCGCAACCGCCTATCGGCGATGACACCCAGGACCCTGCGCCTCGGCAATGCGCAGGACCACACCGCGTACCGGACCCAGCGCGTCTACTACCTGTTCGATCAGCGGCTCAGCGACCGCTGGCAACTGCGCAGCCGCGGGCAGTACGTGACCCAGGCGGTCGACGCCCGCAACTGGGGCATGTTGTCGCCTGCGCCGACCGGCCTGGTCCGGGCCTATGCCGAGGCCTATCGCAACGACACGGCGTACTACACCGTGCAGAACGACCTGGTCGGCAGCTTCGGCGACGGGCCGCTGCGGCAGACCGTGACTCTGGGCATGGACTACACGCGCGCGCGCCTGGGCAGCAGCGATTACTTCATCCGCATGCACCGCAACCGCTACGACGTCTTCGGCGACGAGCCGCTGGGACCGGTGCACTGGCCGCAGTCGGGGCGCGGGATCCTGCATTACCCCGGCAGCCCCTGGTCGAGCCGGAGCGGCATCCTGCTGCAGGACCAGATCAGCGCGGGCGAGCGCTGGGACGTATTGCTGGCGCTGCGCCGCTCGGCCTACGAGATCTCCAACTACGACGCCAGGGGCAAACTGCGCCAGTTGCGCCGGCGCCGCTGGGTGCCCAACGTCGGCGTGGTCTACAAGCTGAGCCCGGAGGCATCGCTGTACGCCAGCACCATGAACGGCTTCGCGCCGAGCGCCGTGCTCGGCAAGAACGGCCGGCCGCTGCCGCCCGCGTTGTCGCGGCAGGTGGAGGTGGGTGCGAAGTTCGATCTGTTCGAGCATCGGGCGCGGCTGAGCGTCGCGTACTACCAGATCACCGTCGACCGCAGCTTCGATCTGGTGCTGGCGCATCCGTCTTACTTCGCCAGACCGATCGACAGCCAGAGCAACCATGGGCTGGATGTCGACCTCGTCGGCACACTCGCCCCCGGCCTGGAGCTGAGCAGCAGCCTGGCGCTGGCACGCATCGGCCGGCGCGACGGCACGCCCACCACCGGCGTGCCGCGCACGCGCTTCACCCTGTGGAGCAGCTATCGGTTCCAGGACAGTCGCTGGAGCGGCTGGGGCGTGGCGGGCGGCGTGCAGGCGCGCGATCACACCCTCGGCCGCCGCCTGGCCGGCGGCTACTTCAAGATTCCGGGCCAGGCCAGCGTGGACGCGAACGTGTCCTACCACACCGAGACCTGGGGGGTGACCCTGGGCATGCGCAACGTCTTCGACCGGCGACTGTACGCCGACGAGTTCGACGAAACCTTCGTGCCGCTACCGGATGGCCGCAGCCTGCTGCTGACCGGCGCCTATCGGTTCTAGTGCGCGCGGCGGGACCTGCGTGCCGCGCTCATGCCTCGCTGGACGCCTGCGGCGCCTCCTCGACCTGGCCGAGTTCGTGCAGCAGCGCCGTGGCGTAGCTGCCCGGCGGCAGCGCGAAGCGCAGCTCCAGCGCGTCGCCCTGCCCGTCCAGCCAGCGCCACTGCAGGTCGGCCACGCGCAGGCGGGTCGCCCGCCGCTCCTGCTTCAGCCCCTCGCGTTCCAGGCCCTCGCGCAGGCGCAGCGCGACGGCCTCGTCCAGCGCCGCCAGTTCCAGCGCGCGCGCCGCCTCGGCGCTGCGCAGCTCGCCGGCGCCCCACAGCGGCGCGGACGGATGGATGTCGAACCGCTGCAGACGCTCGGCCAGCACCTCCGACCAGGGCTCCGGACCGAACACGCTGCGGCTGCCGTCGAGCATCCACACCTCGCCGTCCAGCGCGCTGTCCCAGTTGCCGGCGGCCACGCGTGCGGCCAGCACCCGGTTGAACAGCTCCGAGCGAGCGGCCGACAGCAGCAGCGACCGCTGCTCGCGCCGCACCCGGCGGCCGCCGAACATCGCCAGCGCGGCGCCGACGTTGCCGCCGTCGCGGCCGAAGCGCTGCTCGCCGAACCAATTCGGAATCCCGCGCGCGGCGATCTGCGCCAGCCGCGCCTCGATCGCCGTGCGCTCGCCACGCACCTCGCGCAACACCAGCACGAAGCCGTTGCCGGCCAGCGCGCCACGCGGCAGTTTGCGGTTGTGCCAGTGCGCCTCCAGCACCTGCAGGTCCGCGTCCTGCAGGCTCTCCAGCGCCGGCGCCACGCGCTTGGGCAGATGCACCGAGAAGCGCTGGGTGGTGACCGCATGGCGGTCCTTCATGCCGGCGTAGCCGATCGCCAGTTCCGCCACCCCGGCCCACTGCGCCAGGCGGCGCGCGACGAAGGCGGTATTCATGCCGCGCTTGCGCACCGTCAGCAACAGGTGCTCACCCTCGCCGGTCGGCGCGAACGCGGGCAGCTCGTCGACCTGGAAATCCTCGGCGCTGCTGCGCATGCGCGCCTGCAGCGGCGCAGCGCCGAACGCGCGCGGCAACTCACTCACAGCGCCACCAGCAAGGCCACTGCCTGCGCTGCGATGCCCTCGCCGCGGCCGGTGAAGCCGAGCTTCTCGCTGGTCGTCGCCTTGACGCTGACGCAGTCCACGTTCACCTGCAGCAGCGCCGCCAGGCGCTCTCGCATCGCCTGCGCATGCGGGCCGACCTTGGGCCGTTCGCAGATCACGGTGACGTCGGCATTGCCCAGGCGCCAGCCGCGCGCATGCAGCAGGCCCACGCAGTGATCGAGGAACTGCGCGCTGTCGGCGCCCTTCCAGCGCGGATCGGACGGTGGGAAATGCTGGCCGATGTCGCCCAGCGCCAGCGCGCCGAGCAAGGCGTCGCACAGGGCGTGGATCACCACGTCGCCGTCGCTATGGGCGAGCACGCCGCGCTCGTGCGCCACGCGCACGCCGCCGAGCACGATGTGGTCGCCCTCGCCGAACGCGTGGACGTCGTAACCCTGGCCGATGCGGAAGGGAGGAGGAGCAGAAGCACTGTGTGACATGGGAATCCTGTTCGTGAGAAGCGGCAGCGCCGCCTGGCGTCAGACGCCGGGGTGCAGCGCGTCGTCGAACCGCATCAACCGCCCTGGCGCTGGAACAGTTCGAACTCGAAACGCGCCAGGTCGGCCGGCGTGGTGACCTTGAAATTGTCTTCGGCGCCTTCCACCAGCAGCGGCCGCAGCCCCAGCAACTCCATCGCCATGGCGTCGTCGGTGACGTCCACGCCGGCGGCGGCGGCCTGCTCCAGCGCACGGCTCAGTTGCATGCGCCGAAACAGCTGCGGGGTCAGCGCGCGCCACAGGCGCTCGCGCGGTTCGGTGCCGTCGATGCCGCCGTCGTCGCCGGCACGCTTGAGGGTATCGCGCACCGGCGCGGCCAGGATCGCGCCGACCGGATCGCCGCGCCCGGCCTCCAGCAGGCGATCCAGATCGGCCAGCGCCAGGTTCGGCCGCGCCGCGTCGTGCACCAGCACGAAATCGTCCGCCTTCACCGACTCCGGCAACGCATGCAGCGCGGCCAGTACCGAGCCGGCACGGCTGCCGGCCCCCAGGCAGGTCAGCACCGGCTTGCCGGCCAGTTCGGTCCAGCCCGGCCACTGCGCATCGTCTGCGCCCAGCGCGACCATCGCCCCGGCCACCGCCGGATGCGCCAGCAGCGCTTCCAACGCATGCGCCAGCAAGGGGCGCCCACCCGCCTGCAGGTACTGCTTGGGCGTGGCGCCACCGAAACGCGTGCCGCGGCCGGCCGCGGGCACCACCGCCCAGACCGTGGCCATCAGGGCTGCTCGCTCGGCGCCGGCGCGACGGGCGTCGGCTGCGCGCCTGCCGGCGCGGTCGACACCGGTGCGTTCTCGACCACGCGGTAGAACTTTTCGCCCGGCTTGATCATGCCCAGTTCGCTACGCGCGCGCTCCTCGATCGCCGCCTCGCCGTCCTTGAGGTCCTTGACCTCGGCGGCGAGCGCGGCGTTGCGTTGCTGCAGTCCTTCGTTGTCGCGCTTCTGGTGCTCGACCTGACTTTCGAGCACCAGCACTTCGCCGGAATTGCCCGGACCGAGCCAGAAACGGTACTGCAGCCACGCCAGCAGTCCCGCAAGCACCAGCAGCAGCCAGCGCCAGTTGCGCACGGCTTAGCGCTTGAGCGAGACGAAAGCGTCGCGCCCTGCGTAGCGCGCGGCACTGCCCAGCGCTTCCTCGATGCGCAGCAGCTGGTTGTACTTGGCCACGCGATCGCTGCGGCACAGCGAGCCGGTCTTGATCTGCGTGGCGGTGGTGGCCACGGCGATGTCGGCGATGGTGGTGTCCTCGGTCTCGCCGGAGCGATGCGAGACGATGGCCGCGTAGCCGGCCTTGTCGGCCATGGCGATGGCTTCCAGGGTCTCGGTCAGGGTGCCGATCTGGTTGACCTTGATCAGGATCG
>JBEVKG010000075.1:0-4625 GCA_040509765.1 Xanthomonas sp. | reverse complement strand
GCGGGCGCGAAGGCGGGGTGTGCTTTCTTTTGGTTACTTTTCTTTGCACAAGCAAAGAAAAGTAACTCGCCGTCAGGCGAAAGCTTTTGCTTTTGATCGCAAATCCAAGCGACACCGGTAAGGCGCGTCGGGACTGAAGTCCCTCCCACAAAACGCGTGGTACAGGCCGAGTCGGTAGTGCCTGTCGCGGCTGAAGCCGCTCCTACAGCAAACGAGGTGCGCGCTGCTTGAGAGGGCTGCCGGTGCAGCATGATCCAGGCGGCATCGGGAACGCCCGTCGGGACTGAAGTCCCTCTCACAAAACGCGTAGTCCAGGTCGAGTCGGCAGTGCCTGTCGCGGCTGAAGCCGCTCCTACAGCAAGCGAGGTGCGCGCTGATTGAGCGGGCTGCCGGTGCAGCCTGATCCAGGCAGCACCGGTAACGCCCGTCGCGACTGACGTCCCTCCCACAGGTGGCGTGGCACCTCTCCGCGATGGCATCCCCGTGCGCACGCCGCCGCGGCCTAGAACGCGTACTTCACGGTCAACAGCGTCATCATGCCGGCGTCGACGATGTCCGACACCGCCAGATTGTGCCGGCCCACGTGCCCCCAGTAACTGTATTCCTTGGTGAGATTGGAGATCGACAGATCCACATTCACCCCGTTGTCGAACCGATAGCCCGCATGCAGATCCACCCGCCGCGTCGGCCGCGCCCACAGATCGTCCCACGGCGCGTTCTGGTGCAGGAAGTCGTAGTTCAGCAGGTAGGAACTGCTGAAGTGGTAGCTCAGATTCACCGAGAACTTCGAGCGCTCGTAGAACAACTCCAGATTGGCCATCGCGTTCGGCGCCGACTGCATCTGCTCGTCTTCGAAGCCGGCCATGCCCAGGTCGGCATGCGCATGCTGGCGCGTGGCATTGGCGCTCACGCCCAGTCCGTCGAACGGCGCCGGCAGATCCTGGAAACGCTGCCGCGCGCTGACCTCCACGCCGTAGACGCGGCCGTCGCCGCCGTTGGTCGGCATCTGGTAGAACACAGTGCCGCTGCCGCTGGTGCCCGAGTTGGCCTGGCCGGAACCGGCATCGTAGATGTAGTGGTGCAGGCGCTTGTAGAAGCCGGCCACCGAGAAGAACCCGCCATGGTCGGTCGCCCACTCGCCGGACAGATCCAGGTTGGTCGAGGTGATCGCCTTCAGGTCCGGATTGCCCTGGGTGATGGTGGTGATCGGCGGCACGGCGTTGGAGACGCTGATCTGGCTGCCGCCACCCAACTGCACGAACGCCGGCCGCGTATAGCTGGTCCACAGCGCCGCGCGGTAGGTGGTGGCGCTGTCCGGGCGCCAGGTCAGGAACACGCTCGGCAGCGGCTGGTCGTAGTGCGTACTGTTGGCGGCGAAGTAGCCGACCTGCTGGTTGCCGTCGCTGTCGGTGGGCGTGGTCCAGAAGGTGTTGTGGATGCTGGTGTGCTCGAAGCGCACGCCCGGCACCACTTCCAGACTGCCGAAGGAGAAGGTCGCCATCGCGTAGGCGGCGCTGACCGCTTCGGTGCCGCGCATGGTGTTGCAGTTGTAGTTGTTGACGTAGAACGCGCTGCCGCAGGTGTCCAGGTCGCTGTCGGTGAGGTGGTTGGCAATGACCTGCGCCACCGCGCCTTCGCTGACCCGCGGTGTGGCCCAGTGGTACTTGCCGGGGAAGATCGCCGCGTAGCCGCCGTTGAAGAGGCCCAGGTCGCCGAGCGTGCTGGCGTCGGGTACCGGGCCGGTCCACCAGTCGCGGTTGCTGTAGTGGCGGCTGCTCTTGCTGTACTTCACGCCGAACTGCAACGCGGTCAGCGCACCGTCGCTGAAATCGTAGCGTGCGTCGAACTTGGCGCCGCCCTTCTTCTGTCCGGAGTAGATCTTGGTCGCTTCGCCGTAGCTGCTGGCGTACAGCGAGGGGATGTTGTTGACCTGCGCCAGCAGCGCCGGGGTCAGCTGCGGGTAGGGGAAGGCGCCGCTGCCGTAGCGCATCAGGCTGCTGCCGGAGTAGGCGAAGTTGGCCTGGCTGAACTTGTCCTCGCGCCCGTCGATCTCGATGTGGTCGGGGCGGTCGTTGTCGCCGAAGCTGTAGAACAGGTTCGGCGACAGCGTCCAGTTGCCGGCGGTCTTGCGCGCGCCCACCTGGAAGGTGGCCAGGTCGGCGATTTCCGGGTTGGTCTCGTACCAGAAGCGCGCGGCGATGCGATTGATGTTGGGCGAGTACACGCCGGGGGTGGCGGTCGGCACGAAGCTGACGTCCTGCGGCAGCAACTGCACGAAGGTCGTGCCCTGGTCGGTCTTGGCGTAGGCGTAGGTGGCGCGCGCGTACACCGACAGGGTGTCGTCCACGTTCCAGTCGAAGGCGGCGTTGCCGCCGTAGCGGCGCTCCCAGCCGGCGACCACGCCGACGTTCATGCCGGTGCTGGTCAGGTTGTCCTGCGGCGCATAGCCGGCGGCGTTGCTGCCGTCGGCATTGGCGTGCAGGAAGCGCCAGGAGCCGTCGTTGAGCGCACTGGTGGCCGCGGCCACCTCGCTGTTGGTGGAGGTGCGGTAGTCGTAGTAGGCGCTGGCGTAGAAGCCGAACTGCTGCTCGTCGCCGAACTTGTGCTGGAACTCGCCGGCCAGGCCGCCGCCGAGGCCGTCGCCGCCGTAGTCGCGGGCGCGGCTTTCCATGCGGCCGCTGACGGTGACGCTGCCGCTGCTGGTGCCCTTGTAGTCGTAGGCGGTGGGCGTGCGGAAATCCAGGGTGCCGCCGATCGCGTCGCCGTCCATGTCGGCGGTGGAGGTCTTGTTGGCGACGATGGTCTGCAGGCCCGAGGGCGGCAGCAGGCTCAACTGTACGCTGCGGCTGTACGGCATGCCCTGGGCGACGGTGACGCCGTCGATCAGGTTGACGTTGTACTCGGAGGGCAGGCCGCGCACCGAGGCGAACATGCCTTCGCCGCGGGCGGCGCCGTCGACGCCGCCGAAGTAGCCCGAGCCGCTGTAGGTGATGTTGATGCCGGCGATCAGGCCCAGCGCTTCGGCGACGTTGTGCACGGCGGTGTGCTCGAGGTCGTTGGCCGAGAGCACGTCCACGGTGTTCGAGGCGTTCATCTTCAGCGTGCTGGCGTCGTAGCGGTTGGCCGCCACGCTGATCGTCTGCAACTGCTTGGCCTCGTCCAGCGCGATCGACACGGTGGCGGCGCCGCTGTCGGCGACCTGCACGGTGGTTTCCGGTGCGCTGAAACCGGGGTAGTCCAGTTGCAGCGCGTACTGCCCGGCCGGCACGTCGGCGATGACGAAGCGGCCCTGCGCGTCGGCGACGGCGCTGAGCGCGGTGCCGGCGATGGCGACCTTGGCGTGCGCGGCGGGCTTGCCGCTGCTGCGCTCCTTGAGTTCGCCCTGCACGGTACCGGCCAGCGCCGGTGCGGTGGCGGCGAGGCCGGTGATGGCCAGAATGGCGGCGCACAGCGCCTTGCGCTTGCAAGAGGGAAGGGTTGCCACGTGACACCTCGCTGATCGTGATCGGTGCGGGCACGCGCCGAAGGCGACGCGCCGCTGCGTTCCTGGGAGGCAGACGCGGTGGGCGGAAGGCGCGCACGCTCGGACCGCACGCCGAACGGCGTGCGAACAGGACAAGCGAACGGCGACCGACGCGAGGCGTCTGCCGGCTGGGCGGACCGTTAAACGGCGATCAGTGGCGTGGCGGCGAGTAGCCGGCGATGCACTTGGAGCGCGAACGCAGCGCGCTCAGTTTGTAGCGACGGGTCATGCGCAGCGGCTCCCGTGCGCGCCCGCGTGGTGCGCGGACGACAGGCAGGGCGCCGGAGCTCCGGCGAGGCATCGATCCTGGCTGCGACGACTGCATGACATGGCACATCACCCCTGGAACTGCCCTGGAGAACGCCGCAGGTGCTGCGGCGTCCGGCGCGTCTGGCATCGGTGCGCGGCACCGACGTGTTATCGATACCTCTGTCCCGGAAGACTGTCAATAGGTTGTGAAAAATAAATTGACAGGGCGCCAGGACGCGCCATGCGGGTGGCCCGGCGGCGGGACTGCGCCGGGTATTTACGCTGCGCCGCCGCATGCGCTGGCGCATGTCGTAGACAGGGGCCGCAGGCGGCCCCGTCCGCTCACTTCGGCAGGGCCACGCGCCCGCTGATCGAGAACGCGGCGGCTTCGCCGGCTGCGCCGGTGCCGGGCTGGCCGCCGCCGACGAACAGCCGGTAGTCGCCGGCCTCGACCGCGCGCTGGCCGCTGCGGTCCACGTCGCTGAGCTGGCGCGCGTCCAGCGCGAAGGTCAGCGTGCGGGCCTCGCCCGGCTGCAGGTGCACGCGCTGGAAACCGACCAGGCTGCGCAGCGGCGACTGGGCGCGCTGCGGGGACTGCAGGTACACCTGCACCACCTCGTCGCCGGCGCGCGCGCCGGTGTTGCGCACGGTGGTGGTGACGCGCAAGGCGTCGCCGGCCTGCAGCGTCGCGGTCGACAGCTGCGGCGCGTCGTAGGCGAATTGGGTGTAGCTCAGGCCGTAGCCGAACGGGAACAGCGCTTCGCCCTTGAAGTAGCGGTAGGTGCGGCCCTTCATGTCGTAGCTGACGTAGGGCGGCAGGTCCTTGGTGGAGCGATAGAAGGTCACCGGCAGG
>JBEVKG010000074.1:0-22096 GCA_040509765.1 Xanthomonas sp. | reverse complement strand
TCCACCGCTGGTGCGATCCCGGTGATCCCGGCGGGAGGCGTGCGCCGCGTGGTCACAGACTCGGTGAAAGCCGCGGCGGTGCGCGAAGTGGATTCGATCGTGTCGCGGCGGATCGACGCCGCAGCCGGTCAGCTTGCCAGCGGCCTCGCCACACAAGGTCAACCCTCACTGCGTGCCCAGGCTGCCGTTGCGGCGTCGGCGCAGCCAACGGCAAGTGCTGTGGCGGCCGTGTCGGCACAGGCGGCTGCCGCAGATTCCGATCTTTATGTAATACGACCGACAGGCGCCGGCAAAGGAGTGGCGGTTCCTGCAGGTGGCGGAGCGCCCACAGTTCCGCACGTTGCCGCACACGCGCCTCAGGCCGTGGCGGGAGCGGCCGTTCCTGGCACAAGTACGCCGCCGCCGACGTCCGGCGACGGGGCCTTCGTATTCTAGCCAGATGCAGTAGCACGGCCATGCAAATGGCTTTTGACCACCCCCTGTTTCCAAGTCAAGGAGAAACGCATGATGTTCAAGAAAGCTGAAGTGAATTCGAACGCCAAGGTCATCGGTATGGCGGCATTGAAGGCGGCGATGTTCACCGCAGCCGTGCTCGCCTCCGGCGTCGCGATGGCGGCGGGCGGCGGTACCGACTACGCCGGTGCCGACCAGAAGGTCTGTGGCTTCCTCGGCAAGACCAACAACATCCTGAACATGGCCTCGATCGTGGTGGTGACCATCGCGGTGGTCTTCGCCGGTTACCAGATCGCCTTCGCGCACAAGCGCGTCGCCGAAGTGGCGCCGGTTCTGCTGGGTGGCGTGTTGATCGGTGCCGCCGGCCAGTTGGCCAAGATGCTGATCGGCGACACCGGCCAGACGGCCTGCACCGCGGCCATCACGCTCGTTCAGCACGCCGCGCAGTATGCATAAGAACGTACTTTTCCGGGGCTGCACCCGGCCCGCGATGTTTTTCGGGGTGCCCTACATCCCGTTCTTCATCGGCGCGGGCGGCGGCTTCCTGATGGGTATCTATTTCAATATGTGGCTGCTGGCGCTCATTCCGGTCATCGTCTTCGTCATGCAGCAGATGACCAAGCGGGACGAGATGATCTTCCGCATGCTCGGATTGCGCTGGATGATGAGGATGCGCGTGCGCAACCTGCAGCGCTATTCCGGCATGTGGGTGTTTTCGCCGAATGAGTACAGGAAAGAGGTGCCGGGCGCCAAGCGCTAGCTTGGAACCGGGCGCTGGGTCTCGACCCCATGCACGACGCCTCTGTCGTGCATGGGGTTGTTCGGTTTTTCGTGTCGGCGCGCATTGCAGGTGCGAGCGCGGTCGGCGGTTCCCGGAGCATGTGCGCCGGGCCTTGGCAAGACGAAACGGATTCTGAGTTATTCCCTTATGTTCATCCCGGATACTTCGATCAGCGAGTTCATCTCCATCTCCACGCATGTGGCGCCGTCCGTGCTGAAGACGACGGGAGGAGATTTCATGCTGATCTGGCACTTGGGCGGGCTTCCGTTCGTGGGCCGCGAAGAGTGGGAGATCGAACACCGGCACAACACCTTCAACCGCATGCTGCAGACGCTGCGCGCCCCGGATTTCGCCAACGTGGCGTTCTGGGTACACGACGTGCGTCGCCGCCGCCGCATCAAGAACGCCGGCAAGTTCAAGCAGGCGTTCAACCAGGAGCTGTCGGACCAGTACTACGGCACCTTGTCCTCGCAGAAGATCATGCAGAACGAGCTGTACATGACCATGATCTATCGCCCCGTGGTGACGGGTAAGCGGCTCATGGACAAGTCGTCGAGCATTCCGCAGTTGCAGTCCGAGCAGGACCAGGCGATCGCCAAGGTGCTCGAGTTGGCGGGCAACGTGGAAGCCGTGCTGAAGGACTACTCGCCCTATCGGCTGAGCATGTACGAAGCCAGCAATGGGGTGGTGTTCTCCGAGGCGCTGGAGTTCTTCGGCTATCTCATCAACCGCATCGACGAGCCGGTACCGGTGCTGCAGGCGCCAGTGCCCGCCTATCTGCCGGTCAGCAAGCACATGTTCGCCAACAAGACCGGCGACTTCGTGATCAAGACCCCGGAGGGCGTCAATCACTTTGGCGCCATCCTGAACATCAAGGAATACACCGACGGGACCTATCCCGGCATTCTCAATGGCTTGAAGTATCTCGACTTCGAGTACGTGGTGACCCACTCCTTCAGCCCGATGGGGCGGCACGACGCGCTGAAGGTGCTTGATCGCACCAAGGGCATGATGGTGTCCTCCGGCGACAAGGCGGTGAGCCAGATCCACGAGCTCGACCTGGCGATGGACCAGCTGTCGTCGGGCAATTTCGTCCTGGGCGAGTACCACTTCACCATCGCCGTCTACGCCGAGACACAGGAAAAGCTCTCGCAGCAGGTGGCCACCACGCGCGCGGAGCTGTCCAACGCCGGTTTCGTCTCGACCAAGGAGGATCTGGCGGTCGCGTCCTCTTTCTATGCCCAGTTGCCAGGCAACTGGCGCTACCGCACGCGTATCGCCAGTGTCAGTTCGCTGAACTTCCTCGGTCTGTCGCCGCTGCACAACTTCGCCCAGGGCAAGCGCGAGAACAACCCGTGGGGCGAGTGCGTCACCACCTTGCAGACCACCAACGGTCAGCCGTACTACTTCAATTTCCACGCCACGCATCCAGCGGAGAACTCGCTGGGCGAGAAGGCGATCGCCAACACCATGGTGATCGGCAAGTCGGGTACCGGTAAGACCGCGCTGATCAACTTCCTGCTCAGCCAGGTGCAGAAGTTCGATCCGATCCCGACCATCTTCTTCTTCGACAAGGACCGCGGCGCCGAGATCTTCGTGCGCGCCTGCGGCGGCAACTACCTGGCGCTGGAGAACGGCAAGCCCACCGGCTTCAACCCGTTCCAGTGCGAGCGCAGCGAGGCGAACGTGCAGTTCCTGGCCGACCTGATCAAGGTCCTGGCCGGCAAGATCGAGTACACCTCGCGCGAGGAGGAGGACATCTTCCGCGGTGTGGAAGGCATGCTGGATACGCCCATGCACCTGCGCAGCATGACCAACTTCCGCAAGAGCCTGCCCAATATGGGCGACGACGGCCTGTATGCGCGCATGCGCAAGTGGACCGCCGGCAACTCGCACGGCTGGGTGTTCGACAACCCGGTCGATACGATCGACCTGGAAAAGGCCAGCATCATCGGCTTCGACTACACCGACGTCATCGACAACCCGGAAGTGCGCGTTCCGGTCATCAACTACCTGCTGCATCGGCTGGAGGCCCTGATCGATGGCCGGCCGCTGATCTACGTGATGGACGAGTTCTGGAAGATCCTCGATGGCAAGGGTGGCCTGAAGGAGTTCGCCAAGAACAAGCAGAAGACCATCCGTAAGCAGAACGGCCTGGGCATCTTCGCCACGCAGAGCCCGGAGGATGCGCTCGCCAGCGACATCTCCGCGGCGCTGGTCGAACAGACCGCGACCATGATCCTGCTGCCCAACCCCAATGCCAGCAAGGAAGACTACATGGATGGCCTCAAGCTTACCGAGGCCGAATACCAGGTCGTGGTCAGCCTAGACGAGCGCTCGCGCTGCTTCCTGGTCAAGCAGGGCCATGGGTCGTCGGTGTGCCAGCTCAATCTGCGCGGCATGGACGATGCGCTGTCGGTCATCTCGGCGTCGACCGACAATATCGAAATCATGCACCAGGTGCTGGAGCGCAAGGCCAAGGAGCACGGCGTCGCGCCGGACGATCTGACGCCCGAACAGTGGTTGAGCGAGTTCTATGCACGGCGCAAGGGTTCCGGAAAATCGGGGTCGGCGCGATCGGTGTCTTCGGATAATCGGGGGGCGGCGGCGGTCAGCTGACTGTCTCGCCTGGGTCACGCATGGGAATGTTTCTACAAGATCTGTGTTGAGGTGTTTATGGACAAGACGATGAAATCCTCCAATCGCGTTCGCAACGCTGTTGCCGCATTCGTACTTTGCATGCTGCTGCCTGCCACTGCGTTTGCACAGTGGGAGGTGATCGATAACGAGCAGATCAGGAAGAACAAAGAAAATACGACGACGCTGGACAAAAAGCTGGACAATATCCGCGAGGACCACCAGATCGGCAAGGCCGAGAAGGAAAAATCCAGCGGCGACGAGGTCGACAAGCCCAAGGAGAAGTTGATCAAGGTCGACGACAACTACGGCGTCGCCGATTGCGCGGCCAAGACATCGGGAACCCCGGTCTCGCAGGAGCAGCAGAAGACCTGCGAATTGATCCAGCGCACGCGCAACTCGCAGTTCAATTACATGGTGGCGATGTACGACATCACCGAAAAGCGGTTGCAGCGCCTGCGCGACCTGGAACAGCAGCGCATGAACATCAGCCAGGAGCAGATCGGCTTGCTGGAAGACAACACCAACAAGTTGATTGCCCTGCGTGCGCTGATGGACATCGATCGCCAGCAGACCGAAGCGGCGATGTTCGCCTACGAGAAGCGACTGTCCTACCTGACCCAGGTGCAGTCCGCTGGCGCCTGGGCCGCGATGCGTGGCAAGAAGGCGCCGACCGCCGACACGGGCGGTGGCGGCAACTTGTTCGACGGCTTCGCCGGATTGAGCGATTTCGCGAGCAAGATCGCTGCAGGCGCGGCCATGGGCGTTGCGCTGGAAGCAGTGAAGTCCTCTAGTCCCAAGAATCTTGAGCGTCTGAGTATTTCGAAGTAAGGCCTACTTTCCGCCGCCTCGGCCTGTCGGCGGCTGGGAGTGCTATGGCTCAGTGATGAGCGCGCGCGTTATGGAGCAGTCATGGATTTTTTGCAGAACTACGCCAATTACCAGTTCTTCACCCTCATCAATAATTTTTTGAGAGATGAGATCGACTATTTTCAGTGGGCCTTGCTGATTCGCATGTCGTGGTGGGTGACGGTGACGGCGATGAGCGCGCTCACGCTATGGATCCTGCTCAAGGGCTATCGCGTCGCCACCGGGCAGTCCCGTGAATCGGCGATGGAATTGGTGGTGAGCTCGCTGCGGTCTGCGCTCATTATCGGTGTGGCTATGAGCATGGTCTCCGCGGCCAGACCCGGCGCCACCAGTGGTGATCAGGCGATGAACGGTCTCTACTGGCGGCTCACCGACGGGCTCAGCAGTGCCATCGTGGTCACCGTGACCGGCGACTCGGAGAGCGCCTATCAGGCCATCGACAAGAACCTGGCGTTGATGCAGATCGCGATGACGAGCATCGACCAGATCGACACGGCGAGCAACCCCCAGCTGGAAGACGAAAAAAGTCGCGCGCGTTGGTTCACTGGCTTGGGCATGGCAGGCCCTGGCGTGGTGGGCGGATCGTTGTTGTTGCTGAACAAGCTGGCGATGGCGCTGTTCGTCGGCTTTGGGCCGTTGTTCATCCTGTGTCTGCTATTTGATGCCACCAAGTCCTTGTTCCAGAAGTGGCTGATGTATGGGATCGGGACGATCTTCTCGCTGGCCGTCCTGAGCTTTACGGTTGGCCTGGCGACGAAGGTGGTGGCGGCAGTGGCGGCTGGGTTCTTGGTCAAATGGGCGCTGCCCGGTGGCTCGACCGAGGGTGTCAGCAGCATGGCATTGCAGCAAGGAGGAATCGGCTTGGTATTGAGCACGCTGATCATCACGGCCCCGCCGATGGCGGCCTCGTTCTTCCAGGGCACGTTGGGCCAGTTCACGCCGTACTCCGGATTCGGCGCGGTTGGCAAGGATCCTGCGTCTGGGAGGCCGTACACCCCGAGTTCGCCTGATTACGGCCAATCTTCAAAAGCGGTCGGTGGATATGATCCCTCTCCGTCAACAAATACACACGGTAATAGGCAGCCAAATTTTGCTTCTGACTCTGGACCCCAAATGGGTGATGGAAGACTGAGGAATTCTGGCCTAAGCTGACTCTTGGTTAGGGTATGTTGAAATATATATTTTCATTTTTTTTGTGCCTCCCCTGTATGGGAGCGATAGCGCAAACCGCTTGCCCTACCGGCGTGACTGCCGGTAGCGCCCAATGCTTGCCTGATTCTGATGCGTCCAGTGGTGCTGGGCGACCTACAGGTGAATGGATTAAGACCTGGGGTGCAATCGCAACTGCCTCCAATGGGGATGTCGGGAGCAGCACTGGAAAGTTTTCTGAGCAGGAAGCTGAGGATAATGCTCTCAGGTTGTGCAGCAATTTTGGTAATTCAGATTGCAAAATTATGATTACCTATAAAAATCAATGTGTGGCAGTTGTAAAGGCCGCTGAGGGTCGTACCGGTGGGAAGGTCGTTACCGGGGGTAGCGAAGAGAAAGCTAAAAGTGAGGCCCTAAGGCAGTGCAAGAAGTCCTCCGGAGCTGAGTGTTCTGTGGTGGGTGTCGATTGTTCTAAACCTTATTTTAAGAAGTACTGAGCGACTCCCGCTTTTTTGTTTCGTTGGTGAGGTGTAAGGGTATACCTTGTTTTGCCAATAGATTTTATGGCGTAATAATTTTTTATAATCGGCTGGATATGAGGCATCAGTAGTGGCTTTCTTGTGCTTCATTCTCTGCTGAATACGTATGCAGGCATGACTCACATTCCTGCATCAACGCTACTCTAACGCAGCGTTTCGCGTGCCCGTCGCACGCGCAATCTCTGCCCGAAGGGGGGCGTTGCATGTCTCAGGCTCCATGGTGGCGCGGTGCCGTCATTTATCAGATCTATCCGCGTAGCTTCTTCGACGCCAACGGCGACGGTATCGGCGATTTGCCGGGCATCGTGCGCAAGCTGGACTACATCGCGGCATTGGGCGTGGATGCGATCTGGATCTCGCCGTTCTTCAAGTCGCCGATGGCCGATTTCGGCTACGACATCGCCGATTACCGCGAGGTCGATCCGCTGTTCGGCACCATGGCCGACTTCGACGCCTTGCTGGCCAAGGCGCATGCGCTGGGCCTGAAGGTGATGATCGACCAGGTGCTCAGCCACACTTCGGTGGAGCACGACTGGTTCAAGGAGAGCCGGCAGAGTCGCGACAATCCGAAGGCCGATTGGTACGTGTGGGCCGATGCGCGCGAGGATGGAACGCCGCCCAACAACTGGCTGTCGATCTTCGGTGGTGTCGCGTGGCAGTGGGAGCCGCGCCGCGGGCAATACTATCTGCACAATTTCCTGGCCTCGCAGCCGGATCTGAACTTCCACAATCCGCAGGTGCAGCAGGCGACGCTGGACAACGTGGAGTTCTGGCTGGCGCGCGGCGTCGATGGTTTCCGTCTGGATGCGATCAATTTCTGCTTCCACGACCCGCAACTGCGCGACAATCCGCCCAAGCCGCCGGAAAAGCGGGTCGGCCGCGGCTTCAGCCCGGACAACCCTTACGCCTTCCAGTACCACTACTACAACAACACGCAGGCGGAGAATCTGCCGTTCCTGCAGAAGCTGCGCAGCCTGCTCGACCGCTATCCGGGGACGGTGAGCCTGGGCGAGATATCGTCCGAAGATTCGCTGGCGACCACGGCCGAGTACACGCGCGCCGGGCACCTGCACATGGGCTACAGCTTCGAGCTGCTGACCGACGATTTCAGCGCCGCCTACATCCGCGAGACGGTCTCGCGCCTGGAAGCGGCGATGACCGAGGGCTGGCCGTGCTGGGCGATTTCCAATCATGACGTGCAACGCGCAGTGACGCGCTGGGGGCAGGGCAGCGAGACGCCGGCCTTCGCGCGCCTGCTGATCGCGATGCTGTGCTCGCTGCGCGGCTCGGTCTGCGTCTACCAGGGCGAAGAGCTGGGCCTGGGCGAAGCGGAGGTGCCGTTCGAGGCGTTGCAGGATCCCTACGGCATCGCGTTCTGGCCGAACTTCAAGGGCCGCGATGGATGCCGGACGCCGCTGCCCTGGGATGCCGGCGCGCAGGCCGGTTTCAGCACTGGCACGCCATGGCTACCGGTCGCGCCGGCGCATCGCGCGCAATCGGTGGCGGCGCAGGAGGCAGACCCGGATTCGGTCCTGCTTGCGATCCGCCAGTTCCTGGCCTGGCGCAAGCGCCATCCCGCGCTGCGAGAGGGCGACATCCTCTTCCACGAGACAGCCGAGCCCGTATTGATGTTCGAGCGTCGCCACGCTGCGCAAACCCTCTTGCTGGCGTTCAATCTGTCCGCTGAGGCGACCGACGTGGCGCTGCCGGAGGGCGCCTGGCAGGCGCTGGAGGTGCCGGGCGTGGAGCCTGGTGCGGTGGGAGAGCGCTTGCGTTTGCCTGGCTATGCGATGGTGTGCCTGCAGGGCGCGTGATCGCTGTCGACCGCCGTGCCGCGTCGTTGCCGAGGCAGTTGCGGCACTGCAACGATGTTGACTGCGGAATGGACCGTCCAGCGTGCAGTGCGTCGGATCGGGATTCATGGGTGCCGAGGCAAGCTCGGCGCTTGATTGGACGACACGGATCGATCCGTCGATACCGATGTCTGTAGTGGCACGCTGCGGTGATCACGACGGCTTCGCAGTCGGTGCGCCTGGTATCCGTGCACGCGTCGGCGCTGACACTCGCGCCTTCCTGGAGCCGGAAGGCCAGGTCGGAGATTTGCCGTGCTGATCCACGACAGGCAGTTCCATCGCTTCGCCCTGGCGGTGCCGGTGCTGGTGCCGGCCACGTGGCGACGCATCCGCCATGGGCGCTGCGTTGGCGGGCATCGCCATGAAGCCGCTACGCACGCGCGCCCGCCGGCCGCGGCGATCCGGGACGGCGGCGTTCCGCTGGCGCCATCGGTTACGGGCTCTCGCAGTCTTCAGGCTGACAACCGTCGTCGACGATGCTCTAGCCGAACTCGAGCAGGCCGCAGGCCCGCTTTGTCGCGGATCCATCTTCCGCAGTGCACCCATCTCGTCCGGTTCGCAATTCCGAGTCGAATGTACAGGTAGGGATCCTCTTCCCGCGGGCAGGAAGGTTGGAGTCCGCCCTCCAAGTCGCTCGTCTTGATCCGGAGCGTCAAAAGAGACCGCCACGGCCGCGAAATTGTGATCGCACCGTATTGCCGCCCGCATCGGCCGTCGTTCGACACCAGCACGAACCGCAATCGCCCCAAACGGAAAACGCCCGCCGGGTGCGCCGGCGGGCGTCGTCTGCATCCTCTACGCGTGGCTCAGAACTTGTAGTTCACACCCAGCATGTAGGTACGTCCCCATTCGACGTACTCCAGCGGGCGATCCTTGGTGCCGGCGTACGTGCGGTAGGGCGAGTTGGTCAGATTGCTGGCCTGCAACAGCAGGCTCAGGCCGGCCAGGGTGCTGCCGTCGGCGAAGGTGTAGCTGACCTGCGCGTCGGTGACGTTCTCGCCGACCACGTAGCGCAGGGTGCGGTTGCCGTTGAAGTTGCCGATCTCGCCGATGAAGTCCGAACGCCGCCGCTGGCTGACCCGCGCCTCGAAGCCGTTGCGCTCGTAGTAGGCGGTGAGGTTGTACACGCGCTTGGACAAGCCCGGCAGGTCGATCGGTGCCGAGCCCACGCTGGAGGCGCTTTCCGGATCGACGATCTTGATGTCGCTGTCGTTGAACGTGGCGCTGGCCTGTATGCCGAAGCCGCGCAGGCTGTCGGTGAGCATGTCCAGCGGCAGCGACGCGGTCAACTCCAGGCCACGCAGGGTACCGCCCTTGCCGTTCTGCGGGGAGGAGAACGTGCCGGTGGTCTGCACCGGTATGGTCATGTTGGGCGGCCGCACATAGCTGGCGAGCAGGGCTGAGAAGTCGTAATCGTCACGCGATTGCGTATAGATGTAGCTCTTCAGGTCCTTGTAGAACACCGCCGCCGCCACATAGGCCTTCTCGCCGAAGTATTTCTCGTACGACAGGTCCAGCGCGTTGGCGCGCCACGGGTCGAGCAGGGGATTGCCGCCGCTGCCACCGGGCTTGCCGGTGGAGGTATCCACGCCGAAATCCAGGCCGGCCCGCATCTGGTCCACGCGCGGTCGCGCCACCTGCTTGGCCGCGGCGAAGCGCAGCGTCTGCTGGTGCGGGAACAGGAAGGCCAGGTTGAGGCTCGGCAGCCAGTCGTTGTAGGTCTTGCCGGCATCGATCGGCAGCACGTTCTGACCGGCGGGACGGGATTGGTCGAAGTAGCTGGACTGCGAGCTCTGATCGGCGTGCTGCAACTGCACGCCGATGTTGCCGCGCACGCCGACCTCGCCGATGTCGGTGTTGATGTTGGCGCGGAGCCAGGCGGTGGTGATCTTCTCCTGCACGGTCCACGATTTCGGGATCAGGTAGTCCAGGTTGGTGACCGGGTTGAAGCTCATGTAGCGCGAGACCGCCGCCGGCACGTTCCAGGCCGGGATGGTGCCGATGCCGGCGAAGCCCAGGTTGACCGGGTCGTACTGCAGGTCGCTGGCGATGCTGGTGTCGCCCTGTGCGCCGAGCAGGATGTTGCCTTCGGCCTGGGTTTTCTGCTTGCGCCGGTCGGCATAGTTCACGCCCACGTCGATGTCCGAGAACCAGGTCAGCGCCTGCGGCGCCGGCAGGGTCGCCGCCAGGCGGCCGCCCTTGAGGCGGTCCTCGACCTCCGGCACCTTGCCGTAGCCGGAGCCGTAGATGGTGTTGGTCAGGAACAGGTTGTTCGGGTCGGAGTAGTCGCGGCCGGGAGTGATCTGCGAGAAGCCATTGGGCTTGATCACCAGGCCGACCGTGTCCAGCTGCGGCATCGGCACCAGCTGCAGGTTGTTCTCCAGGTTCAGTTCCTTGCGGGTGGCCTTGGAGTAGTTGAGGTCCGCCATCAGGCGCACGCTGCCGAGGTTGAACTCGTTGTTCCAGCCGAACGCGTCGATCTTGTCCTTGCGCTTGTTGTACATGCCGCGCACCAGCGGATACACGCCGCTGGCGGTGCCGCCGGTGAAGCTGCCGCTGGCGTCGACCTGCGGATTGGTGATCAGCAGGCCGGGCGTGTAGCCGCCGTTGAAGTTGCTGAGATTGACCTCGAACTGATTGGCGGTGTCGATCTGCTCGGCTTCGGTGTGGAACGCGTCGAAAGTGCTGGTCCAACTGCTGGACGGGCGGAACTGCACGGTCGCCATCACGCCGTCGCGCTTGTTGTTGCCGGTACGGCGCAGGGCCTTGATGCCGTCGGAGAAGTAGGTGCCCGGGGCCACGCCGGGGCGGTTGCCGCTGTCGGTGTTCTGCGTGGTCCACGGCTCGTACAGGCCGACCTGGTTTTCCTGGATCGGCATGTCGCTGTGGGCGTAGCCGATCGAGAAGCCCAGGGTGTTGTCCAGGAACTGGTCGATGTAGCTGGCGCTGAAGCGGTTGCCGAAGGCGTCGACATCGGCGGCCTTGCCGAGCGAGCTCTTCTGCAGGCGGCCGCTGATCGCGATCACCCGGTCCGGGAAGCTCAGCGGGCGCACGGTCTGCATGTCGATGGTGCCGGACAGGCCCTGGCCGACCAGGCCGGCATCGGGCGTCTTGTACACGGTCACGCCGTTGACCAGTTCCGAGGGGTACTGGTCGAACTCGACGCTGCGGTTGTCGCCGGTGCTGACCACTTCGCGGCCGTTGAGCAGGGTGGTGGCGAAGTCGGGCGACAGGCCGCGCACGCTGATCACCTGGGCGCGGCCGGCGACGCGCTGCGCGGCCAGGCCGGGCAGGCGGCCCAGCGATTCGGCGATGCTCACGTCCGGCAGCTTGCCGATGTCTTCGGCCGAGATCGCCTCGACGATGGACGTGGAGTCCTGCTTGATCGCGATGGCGTTCTCGATGCCGCGGCGGATGCCGGTCACCTGGACCTTGTCCAGTTCGGTGACCGGATCGTTGGACGTGGTGGCGGTGGTCTCGGACTGTGCGGCGGCCAGCATCGGCGTCATCGCGACGGCCAGCGCCAGCGTCAGCGCGTTGCGCTTGTGGTTCAACATTTTCCCCTCCCAGGCAATGTTGTCTTGCGAATGTCTGAACCGGCGAGGCGGCCGGATGTGCGTGTCGCGCAGCCGCAGGGCGGTGTCGCGATTGCGCTGTATGGTAGACACGCGGCTTCGTCGCGAACGCCCGCTGCATACGTATTCACTGGCGTGCATCGCATTGGAAGCGCTTTCAGGATCGCAATGTCGTGCGTGCATCGTTACGCCGGTGCGGGTGGAAACATGCGCGTCGATGCCGCCGAGGTCCTTCGCCGCGAATGCGTGGCAACGGCGCGGTAGGCGATCTCGGGGTTCTGCAAAGGTGCGCGCAAGCGGTCTCGCGTTGCCGACGCGCGGCACGGCGCGGCATGGCCGATGCCGTACGCGGCGGCACTCCCTTAACGCACGCCTGCGCGGCGTTGGACACGCAAGGTCCAGCGACCACGTACCCAGCGCATCCACTGGAAGTGTGCTGCCAGCGGCGCTGCACGCGGCATAAGGTGCGCTAGTGCAGCGCGGGGGTGCCGGCGGAGGCTGAAGCAGGCTCCAGCGGGACGAAACGGATCGCCTGGCCGCCGCCGGGCGCCAGCTTCACCTGCAGTTGATCGCGGCTGCTGACCTCGCGCTGTTCGCGGACGAAGTCGAACGGATTGTGCCGGTAGTCGGCGGCATCGCCGTCGCGGTAGATCTCGGCGCGGTAGCGCACGCCCGGTTCGAGGAAGCCCAGCGCGATCGGCAGCACCCGGCCGTGCGCGTCGGTGATGCTGCCGAGGAACCAGTCGCGGCTGTGGCGATCCTTGCGCACGATGGTCACGTACTCGCCGATCTCGCCGTCGAGCACGCGGCTGTCGTCCCAGTCCACCGCCACGTCCTCGATGAAGCGGAAGGCGTCGCGGTGCTGCAGGTAGTGTTCGGGCAGGTCGGCCGCCATCTCGATCGGGCTGTACAGGGTCACGTACAGCGCCAGTTGCCGCGCCAGCGTGCTCGGAATGGCGCGTCCGCCGCGGCCCTTCAGGCTGAGGATGCCGGGGGTGTAGTCCATCGGACCGGCCAGCATCCGCGTGAACACCAGATCGACCTCGTGTTCCGGCGGGTTCGGCGGCTCGCCCCAGGCGTTGTACTCCATGCCGCGCGCGCCTTCGCGCGAGAGCCAGTTCGGGTAGGTGCGGCGCAGGCCGGTGTCCTTGATCGGCTCGTGGGCGTTGACCGCCAGGTGCCGCTGTGCCGCCTCCTGCACCACCTTGAGATGGTGGCGGGCCATGAACTGGCCGTCGTGCCATTCGCGCCACAGCGGGCCGCCGGCCGGATTGCGCCGGTCCACCTGGCCGTCGTCGCAGACATAGCCGGTCTTGAACGTGTCCACGCCCAGCCGCGCGTACAGGTCCAGCGCCGCATCGAGCTGGTCTTCGTAGTGCTCCACCGCGCAGCCGGTCTCGTGATGGCCGATCAGGTGCACGCCCTTTTTCGCCGCGTAGGCGCTGAGCGCGGCGATGTCGAAGTCCGCGGTGGCGCGGGTGAAGTCGAAGTCGTATCCATTGCCGACCCAGTTGCCGTCCCAGCCGGGATTCCAGCCTTCGACCAGGACGCCGCGGAAGCCGTGCGCCGCGGCGAAGTCGATGTAGCGGCGGGTATTGGCGGTGGTGGCCGCATGCTTGGGCCCGCGCGCCCAGGTTTCCTGGTTCAGGTGCATCGACCACCACACGCCCACGTACTTGGCCGGGTGCACCCAGCGCACGTCGCCCAGTGCGTTGGGTTCGTTGAGGTTGAGGATCAGGTTGGAATCGACCAGGCCGCCGGCGGTGTCGCTGATCTGCAGCGTGCGCCACGGCGTGTCGAAGGGCAGGCGGCGGCGGACCTTCCAGCCTTCCGCCGACGGCGACAGCTGTGCGTGCAGGCGCTGGCCTTCGCCGCGGCGCAGCCACATGCCGGCGTAGTCGACCAGGGCGGCTTCGTGGATGGCCAGGTGCAGGCCGTCCCGGCTGCGCAGGGTGAACGGCGTATGCGCCAGCGGTACCTCGCGCAGCGGCGTGCGCCGGTACAGGTATTCGTAGTGGATGGGGGCGCCGGCGGGAATCCACCAGGCGGTCGCGTCGGGGACGATGTCGAACTCGGTGAGCTCCTCGTCGATGACGGCCTCTTGCATTCCGGCCTGCTGCGGAAAGCTGTAGCGGAAGCCGAGCCCGTCGTCGTACACGCGGAACACCACCGCAAAGCGGCGCTGGCGGCCGCTGCGCTCGCCCAGATCCACGCGCAGTTCGTTGTAGCGGTTGCGCACGTAGCGGCGCTCGCCCCAGGGCTGTTCCCAGGTGTCGTCGACGCTACGGCTGCGCTGGTCCAGCAGCGCCAGGTCGCGATCCAGGCTGCCGTCGCGCAACTGGAAACCGAGCCGCGACTCGCCGATCACCGGCTCGCCCAGGCGCTGCACGCGATAGCTGGGGCGGCCGTCGTCCAGTTGCACGGACACCCGCAGGATCCTGTCCGGCGAATCGATGCTGGCCACGGTCTGCGGTGCGGCGTGCAGGCCGGGGGCGATGCACAGCAGCAGCGTCGCCAGCCACGACGACAGGCGCTGCGCAGGTCGCAGGCGCGATGAGGCGTGAAGCGGCAGCGGCATATCCCCTCCCAAGGCGACCGTGACAGCGCAACGACTATAGCGAGGCGGTTCCCGGCCGCCGGCGGCCTACGCGATGAATACGTATGCAACTGCACGCGCCGCGGTGCCGCCCGTCTACCATGTCCACAGCGCCCCGCGATGCGGAGGCGGCGACCGCAGCGCCGGCATGCCGGCCTGCGCTTCCACCATGCAGGCAAAGAGGGAGGGAGGTCGATCGGTGCGAGCCGGTCTGCCGCTTCGATGCTGAAGATGATCTGCTTGGCCGCCACCTTGGGTGCTGCGGCGTCGGCGTCTGCTGGACAGACGTCCTTGCAATGGCGCGGCCAGACCGCGCGGGCCGAGGCCACCGCCGACGGCGGCTTCGTGCTGCACGCGGCGCAGGGCACGCGCACCTTGCCCGCACAGCCACTGCGCAGCGCGACCGACAGCCCGCTGTTCGATGCGCTGTTCGCACTGGCGCAGCAGGAGCTGCGCGACGACCAGGTCCAGGCGATCCGCGACCCGGCGTTCGATCACTGCAAACCGTTGCCGTGCGCTTGCTACCAGACCGGCGAGCGCTGGCCCTACGTGTGGACGCGCGATGTCAGCTATGCCGCGGACCTGGCGCTGGCGCGGCTGGATCCGGAGCGCACCCGGCGCTCGCTGCGCTTCAAGCTGTCGCCGATGCGCGGCGCCGACGCGCTGCCGGGGCTGTTCGTGGCGCAGGACACCGGGTCCGGCGGCAGCTGGCCGGTGAGCAGCGACCGCGTGGTGTGGTTCCTGGCCGCGCGGCACCTGCTGGACGAGGCGGGCTTCGCCGCCGACACCCGCGCCGCGCTCGCCGCCACGCTGGCGCAGGACCGCGCGTTCGCGTTCGATCCGCACATCGGCCTGTACCGCGGCGAGACCTCGTTCCTGGACTGGCGCGAACAGACGTATCCGGGGTGGACCCGCGAGGATGTCGGCTTCATCGCCAGTTCCTTCGCGCTGTCGACCAACGTGCTGCACTACCCGGCGCTGCGCCTGGGCGAGCGCCTGGCCCGGGAGCAGGGCGACGAGCAGGTCGCCTCGCGTTATGCCGGCTGGGCCGATGCGCTGCGCCAGGCGATCGCGCAGCGTTTCTGGCGCGAGGACCGCGGCACCTACGTCAGCTACATCGGCACGGCCGAGCATCCGGTGCGCTACGAACGCTACGATCTGCTGGGCCTGTCGCTGGCGGTGCTGGCCGACGTGCTGCCGGCTGCGCGCGCGCGCCAGGCGCTGGCGCGCTATCCCGCGGTGGAGGCGGGCAGCCCGGTGGTGTGGCCGCAGCAACGCGAGGTGCCGATCTACCACAATCGGGCGATCTGGCCGTTCGTCAGCGCCTATGCGCTGCGCGCGGCGCGGCATGTCGACGACAGTGCGCGCATCGATCTGGAAGTGCGCTCGCTGCTGCGCGGCGCCGCGCTGGCCGGCTCGAACATGGAGAACTACGAGTTCCTGAGCCAGGCCGCGCATGTCGACGACGGCCCGCTCAGCGGCCCTGTGGTCAATTCGCCGCGGCAGCTGTGGTCGGTGGCCGGCTACCTGGCGATGGTGATCGAGGGCGTGTTCGGCGTGGAGGACGACGGCCGTGTGCTGCCCAAGCTGCCGACCAGCCTGGTGCCGCTGCTGTTCGGCGAACGCCAGGAGATCGCATTGCAACTGCAGGACCGGCGCATCGTGCTGCGGCGTCCGGCGCAATTGCAGGGCGACTTGCTGGTCGCCGGTGCGACCCGCAGCCAGGACGGCGTGACCACCGTCGACCTGGTGCCGCGCCACAGCGGCAGCGCGCCCCTGCAACTGCTCACGGCGGCGGATGCCTTCGCGCCGCTGGCCCCGCCGGCGCCGCAGGTGCGGCGCGAGGCGCAGGGCTGGCGCGTGTTGGCGGCCGCGGACACGGTGCTGTACGTCGATGGGCAGGCGCACACCGGGAATGCCGACGGCGCGCTGCTGCCGCTGGCCGAGCGCGTGCAATGCCTGAGCCTGACCCGGCAGGGCGCGCGTTGGGAGTCGTTGCACAGCCCCACTGTCTGCGTCGGCGAGGTCGCCCGCGTGGAGGGCCCCGACGCGTGGACGTGGACGGCGCCGCACGATGGCGCGTACCGCCTGAGCCTGCGCTACGCCAATGCGCACGGCCCGATCAATACCGGTGTCACCGCGGCGGTGAAGCGCCTGCAGGTGCAGTGCGGCGAAGCGCCGCCGCAGTCGCAGCCAGTGGTGATGCCGCACAGCGTGGGCGAGCAGACCTCCACGGCGACGATGTTCGCGCTGCAGGCCGGGCAACGCTGCGTCGTGCGGTTGCTGCCGGCGGCGAACATGAGCGCCCTGCAGCACTTCGCGCGCTACACCGGGGGGCAGGGCGGTGCCGATGGCGTGGTCAATGCCGCCGATGTCGCCGCGCTGCTGATCGCGCCGGCCGGCACGATCCAGGAGCGCCCATGAGCGCCGTGCCACGCGCCAAGCCGACGCTGTCGTTCTGGCAGATCTGGAACATGTGCTTCGGTTTCCTGGGCATCCAGTTCGGCTTCGCGCTGCAGAACGCCAATGCCAGCCGCATCTTCCAGACCCTGGGCGCGGACATGGAACAGGTGCCGGGGCTGTGGATCGCCGCGCCGCTCACCGGCCTGATCGTGCAGCCGATCGTCGGCTACCTGTCCGACCGCACCTGGAATCGCTTCGGTCGGCGCCGGCCGTACTTCATGGTCGGCGCGCTGTTCACCACGCTGGCCTTGCTGGTGATGCCCAACTCGCCGGCGCTCTGGGTGGCGGCGGGGACACTGTGGGTACTGGACGCCTCGATCAACATCTCGATGGAACCGTTCCGCGCCTTCGTCGGCGACCAGTTGCCGCCGCGCCAGCGCGCCAGCGGCTACGCCATGCAGAGCTTCTTCATCGGCGTCGGCGCGGTGGTGGCGAGCATGCTGCCGTGGCTGCTGGCGCACTGGGGCGTCAGCAATACCGCCGCCCCCGGCGAGGTGCCGGCGACGGTGCGCTACGCGTTCTACCTCGGTGGTGCGGTGCTGTTCCTGTCCATCGGCTGGACCGTGCTGCGCACCCGCGAGTATCCGCCCGAGGACCTGCACGGCTTCGACGACGCGACGCCTGCGGCCACGGCGACGCAGCCGCGCCGTGCCGATGGCGCGGCCGCGCTGTGGTGCGCGCTGGGCATCGCCGGGGCCGCGGCCATCGCCTGGAGCCGCGGCGACCGCATGCTGTACGTGCTGGCCGGGCTGTGCATCGGCTACGGCGTGCTGCAGGGCGTGGCGCCGCGCCTGCGCCGCGGGCACATGCTGGCGGCGATCGTCTGCGATCTGCAGACCATGCCGCAGGCGATGCGGCGCCTGGCCTGGGTGCAGTTCTTCTCCTGGTTCGCGCTGTTCGCGATGTGGATCTACACCACCGCCGCAGTCACCCAGACCCATTACGGCACCCACGATGCGACCTCGGCCGCGTACAACGACGGCGCCAACTGGGTGGGCGTGCTGTTCGCCGCCTACAACGGCTTCGCCGCGCTGGCGGCGATCGCGATCCCGTTGCTGGTGCGCGCCTGCGGGCTGCGCCTGAGCCACCTGCTCAACCTGTGCCTGGGCGCGGCCGGCCTGCTGTCGTTCCTGTGGATCCGCGATCCGCAATGGCTGCTGCTGTCGATGGTCGGGGTGGGCTTCGCCTGGGCCTCGATCCTGTCGCTGCCTTACGCGCTGCTGTCGGACAGCGTGCCGGCGGCGAAGATGGGCGTGTACATGGGCATCTTCAATTTCTTCATCGTGATCCCGCAGTTGGTCGCGGTCAGCGTGCTGGGCTTCGTGCTCACGCACTGGCTTGGCGGCCGGCCGCTGTATGCGCTGGCGATCGGCGGCGGCAGCCTGCTGGTGGCGGCGCTGTGCGTGCTGTGGGTGCCGTCGGATTCGGGAGCGAACGCATGATCGATCGGAAGTCGCTGTTGGCGCTGGCCCTGCTGGGTGCCTGCGCTGCGTCCGTGCAGGCCCAGGCGCCTGCGCAGGAGGCGTTCTACGGCACGCTGGAGCCGTTCGCCAGCGAGGCGGTGTACTTCGTGGTCACCGACCGCTTCGTCAACGGCGACCCGGGCAACGATCATCGCGACCAGGGCGGCGCCCATCGCACCTTCGACATCCCGATCCCGGCGCCGCCGGGCGAGAGCGACAACATCGGCTACCTCGGCGGCGACTTCAAGGGCGTGGTCGACAATGCCGGCTACATCCGCGACCTGGGCTTCGGCGCGGTGTGGATCACCCCGATCGTCGACAACCCGGACGAGGCTTTCACCGGCGGCAAGCCCATTACCTGGGGCAGCTCGCTGAGCGACCGCGGCAAGACCGGCTACCACGGCTACTGGGGCGTCAACTTCTACAAGCTCGACGAGCATCTGCCGAGCCCGGGGCTGGATTTCGCCGGCTTCACCCAGGCCATGCACGCGCAGCAGTTGAAGGTGGTGCTGGACATCGTCGGCAACCACGGCTCGCCGGCCTGGACCATGCCCAAGCGGCAGCCGATGTTCGGCCAGGTGTTCGACCGCGACGGCAAGCTCGTCGCCGATCACCAGAACCTGCCGCCGTCCAGACTGGACCCGGCGCATAACCCGCTGCACGCGTTCTACAACACCGGCGGCAACCTGGCGCAGCTGTCCGATTTCAACGAGCGCAACCCGGCGGTGATGGAGTATCTGGTCGGCGCCTACTCGCAGTGGCTGGGGCAGGGCGCCGACGCGTTCCGCATCGACACCATCGGCTGGATGCCGGACAGCTTCTGGCACGAGTTCGTGCGCCGCATCCGCGCGCAGCGCCCGGGCATGTTCATGTTCGGCGAGGACTTCGACTACAACGCGCACAAGATCGCCGGCCACACCTGGGCCGGCAATGCCGGCGTCAGCGTGCTGGATTTCCCGCTCAAGCAGGCGCTGGCGGCGACGTTCGGCCACGCCCAGCGCGGCTACGAGACGCTGCAGCCGGCGCTGTACCTGGAGCGCGGCCCGTACGCCAATCCGTACGAGCTGATGACCTTCTACGACAACCACGACATGCCGCGGCTGGACGCCAGCGATGCCGGCTTCATCGACGCACACAACTGGCTGTTCACCGCGCGCGGCATCCCGGTGATCTACTACGGCTCGGAAACCGGCTTCATGCGCGGTCGCGCCGAGCACGCCGGCAACCGCAACTACTTCGGCCAGGAGCGGGTGAACGCCGCGCCGAGCAGTCCGATCTTCGCACCGCTGCGGCGCATCGCCACGTTGCGCCAGCGCAGCCCCGCGCTGCAGCGCGGCCTGCAGCTCAACCTGCGCCTGTCCGGCGACGAGGCGGTGTTCTACCGGGTGTTCCAGCATGCGGGCACCACCCAGACCGCGCTGGTGCTGCTGAACAAGAGCGACACGCCGCGCACGCTGGAGGTGCGCCGCTACCTGCAGCCCGGCACCTGGCACGACGGCTTCGACGGCAGCGCCACCGAGGTGACCGATGCGTTGCGTGCCGAAGTGCCGGCGCATGGCGTGCGCGTGTTCCTGTCCGATGCGCCGATCGTACGGCCGGACCTGCGCGCGCGGCTGCGCTGGCTGATGGCGGCGAAGGAGGGCGTCGCGCCGACGCCCTGAGCGCGGCGCGGCGGTCAGGGCTTACTCGCGCTGGCCTGCGTGACCCGAGGTGCGGCGAGCGCACCTGTGGCAGGCGGCCCATATTCCGGAGCCTCGACAGGCGGGTGCGCTGCGGTGACGCAGCCTTGCGCCTCAGCTGCGCAGCGAGGAGCCGCGCAGCGTCAGCGTGACCGGCAGGGTACGGCTGCTCACCGGCTGCCCGGCGATTTGCGCCAGCAGGGTGTCCACCAGCACCGTCCCGGCCAGCTTGGTGTCCTGCTGCACCGTCGACAGCGCCGGATCGACGCTGGCGGCCACGGGAATATCGTCGAAGCCGGCCAGGGCGACGTCCTCGGGCACGTGCAGGCCATGCTCGCGCAAGGCCTTGAGCGCGCCGATCGCGATCAGGTCGCTGGCGGCGAACAGGGCATCGAAGCGCTCGCCGCGGCCGAGCAGGGCCAGCGCCGCCTCGTAGCCGGACTGCTCGGTGGTGATCGCATCGACCTGCAGCGCCGGCATGGCCTCGGTGCCGGCCGCGCGCAGCGCCTGCAGGTGACCGCGGTAGCGTTCCAGGAATTCGGGGTAATGGTTGGAGGCGTCGCCGAGGAAGGCGATGCGGCGGCGGCCCTGCGCCAGCAGGTGCGCGGTGATGTCGTGCCCGCCCTGGAAGTTGTCGCTGCCGATCGACACCCCGGGCTGTCCGGGCAGGACCGCGCCCCAGCGCACGAAATGGGTGCCCTGGTCGACCAGATGCTGCAGCCGCTGCTGCGCCTGCAGGTAATCGCCGTAGCCGAGCAGGATCAGGCCGTCGGCCTTCTGGCTGTCGCCGTAGTCGGCGCGCCAGTTGTCCGACAACTGCTGGAACGACACCAGCAGGTCGTAGCCATGGCGGGCGCAGGCGCGGGTGATCGACCCCAGCATCGAGTGGAAGAACGGGTTGATCAGCGAGTCGTCGGTGGTCGGGTCTTCGAAGAACAGCAGCGCCAGGGTGCCGGCATTGCGCAGGCGCAGGCTGGAGGCGTGCTTGTCGACCTTGTAGTTCAGCTCGCGCGCGATCGCCAGGATCTTGCGCCGGGTCTGCTCGTTGACGGCCGGGCTGCCGCGCAGCGCGCGCGAGACCGTGGGTTGCGACACGCCTGCCAGGTAAGCGATGTCCAGCGATGTGGCCTTGCCTTTGATGATGGCGCGTCCGGTGCGGAGAAAACGTCGGCGCAGCATGCCATGGCGCCCGCTGCAGCTCTTGCTGCGGCGCAGCGAGGCCAGGCTGCGGTGGCATCACCGGGGGAAGGGCGCGGCTACCAAGATGCACCATTTTGGTAAAACTGGTTTACCATCTTGGTTATTCTTGGATCTAGAGATGGGTGGCCCGCGGCAACGCCGGCCGAGCGTGCGACATGAGCACTACCACCGCCCTCGCTTGAGTTCCCGCCCAAGGCTGTCCGAGCAGGCGCCCTTGTGGCGCCTTCTTTCTGTCCCGCGCCCCGCCGCGTCTGCCACCGAGGTGGCGTGGATGCCGTCCTTCCGTTTCTCTTTTCGCCGACTCCCATGATCACGATCACGCTCCCCGACGGCAGCCGCCGCGACTTCGAACACCCCGTCAGCCCCATGGACGTGGCCCAGTCCATCGGCCCCGGCCTGGCCGAGGCCACCATCGCCGGCCAGGTCGACGGCCGCCTGGTCGACGCCTGCGACGTCATCGACCACGACGCCAGCCTGCGCCTGATCACCGCCAAGGACGCCGAGGGCGTGGAGATCATCCGCCATTCCTGCGCGCACCTGGTCGGCCACGCGGTCAAGCAGCTGTATCCCGAGGTCAAGATGGTGATCGGCCCGGTCATCGCCGAGGGCTTCTACTACGACATCTACAGCGAGCGCCCGTTCACCCCCGAGGACCTGGCGGCGATCGAGAAGCGCATGCAGGAACTGATCGCGCAGGACTACGACGTGATCAAGAAGGTCACCCCGCGCGCCGAGGTGATCGAAGTGTTCACCCAGCGCGGCGAGGAGTACAAGCTGCGCCTGATCGAGGACATGTCCGCCGACATCACCGCGATGGGCCTGTACTACCACCAGGAAT
>JBEVKG010000073.1:0-18327 GCA_040509765.1 Xanthomonas sp. | reverse complement strand
GTCGAAGGCGAGTCGGAAATCGTCGCCGGCCACATGGTCGAGTATTCGGGCGGCGCGTTCGCGCTGTTCTTCCTGGCCGAATACGCCAACATGATCCTGGTCAGCTTCCTGGTCTCGATCTTCTTCCTGGGCGGCTGGCTGAGCCCGATCCAGGGTTGGGTCACCGCGGACGTCTCGCCGTGGGTCAACTGGATCTGGACCGGCGGCTGGCCGTGGCTGCTGATGAAGGTGCTGTTCTTCGCCAGCGCGTATATCTGGTTCCGTGCCAGCTTCCCGCGTTACCGCTACGACCAGATCATGCGTCTGGGCTGGAAGGTGTTCATCCCGCTGACGATCGTGTGGATCGCGGTGACGGCATTGATGGTGTTCTACGGCGTGATCCAGAAGGGCGTGTAAGCGATGAATAAAGTCACCCATTACTTCAAGAGCCTGCTGCTGCTCGAGCTGCTCGGCGGCCTGTGGCTGACCTTGAAGTACACGTTCCGTCCCAAGTACACCGTGCTGTACCCGATGGAGAAGTTCCCGCAGTCGCCGCGCTTCCGCGGCCTGCACGCGCTGCGCCGCTACCCCAACGGCGAAGAGCGTTGCATCGCCTGCAAGCTGTGCGAGGCGGTGTGCCCGGCGCTGGCGATCACCATCGACTCGACCAAGCGCGAGGACGGCACCCGCCGCACCACCCGCTACGACATCGACCTGTTCAAGTGCATCTACTGCGGCTTCTGCGAGGAAAGCTGCCCGGTGGATTCGATCGTGGAGACTCAGGTGCTGGAGTACCACTTCGAGAAGCGCGGCGAGAACATCGTCACCAAGCCGCAGTTGCTGGCGATCGGAGACCGGCTCGAGGCCGAGATCGCCGAGCGCCGCGCTGCCGACGCTCCCTTCCGCTGAGGTTCCGAAATGGATTGGGTCAATATCGCTTTCTGGATCTTCGCCACCATCGCCGCGGTCGCCGCCGGCGCGGTGATCAGCGTGCGCAACCCCGTGTACGCGGTGCTGTGCCTGATCCTGACATTCTTCTCCATCGCCTGCGTGTGGCTGCTGGTGGGCGCCGAGTTCCTCGGCGTGACCCTGGTGCTGGTGTACGTCGGCGCGGTGATGGTGCTGTTCCTGTTCGTGGTGATGATGCTGGACATCGACACCGCCCGCCTGCGCGAGGGCTGGGTGCGCTACCTGCCGGTCGGCCTGGTGGTCGCGGTGGCGATGCTGGTGCAGATGGTCACCCTGATCGGGGTCAAGGCGCGCAGCGCCGCGCCGTTCCCGGCCGACAACGCCGCGGCGCAGGCCGCCGACACCTCCAACATCACCTGGCTGGCCAAGACCCTGTTCACCCAGTTCCTGCTGCCGTTCGAGTTCGCCGCGATCATCCTGACCGTGGCGGTCGTGGCGGCGGTGATGCTGACCCTGCGCAAGCGCACCGGCATCAAGACCCAGAACCCGGGCGAGCAGTCGCGAGTCAAGGCCAGCGATCGTCTGCGCATGGTCAAGATGGACGCCGAGAAGCCCACGCTCCACACTCCGCCGGCATCGCAGGAGGGCCAGCCATGATCTCCCTAGGCCATCTGCTGGCGCTCGGCGCGGTGCTGTTCTGCATCGCCCTGGCCGGCATCTTCCTCAACCGCAAGAACGTCATCGTGCTGCTGATGTCGATCGAGCTGATGCTGCTGTCGGTCAACATCAACTTCGTCGCCTTCTCGCGCGAGCTCGGCGACGCCGCCGGCCAGTTGTTCGTGTTCTTCATCCTGACCGTGGCCGCGGCCGAAGCCGCCATCGGCCTCGCGATCCTGGTGACGCTGTTCCGTACCCGCCACACGATCAACGTGGCCGAAGTCGATTCGCTGAAGGGCTGACCTGCAGATGGAAATTACGCTCTCCAAGAGTCTGCTGATCGCGGTGGTGCTGGCCCCGCTGGTCGGCAGCATCATCGCCGGTCTGTTCGGCCGTCAGGTCGGCCGCAAGGGCGCGCAGTTCGCCACCATCCTCGGCGTGGCGATCAGCTGCGCGCTGTCGTGCTGGACCCTGTACCAGCTGGTCGGGCAGGGCGCGTCCCCGTTCAACCAGAACCTCTACACCTTCTTCGAGGTCGGCCACTATTCGGCCCACGTCGGCTTCATGGTCGACCGCCTGACCGCGATGATGATGGTGGTGGTGACCTTCGTGTCGCTGCTGGTGCACATCTACACCATCGGCTACATGGCCGATGATCCGGGCTACCAGCGCTTCTTCAGCTACATCTCGCTGTTCACCTTCTCGATGCTGAGCCTGGTGATGAGCAACAACTTCCTGCAGCTGTTCTTCGGCTGGGAAGCGGTGGGCCTGGTGTCGTACCTGCTGATCGGCTTCTGGTTCAAGCGCCCGACCGCGGTGTTCGCCAACATGAAGGCGTTCCTGGTCAACCGCGTCGGCGACTTCGGCTTCATCCTCGGCATCGCCGGCGTGCTGCTGTGGTTCGGCACGCTGGACTACGCCAGCGTGTTCGCCAACGCCACCGCAGTGCTGGGCAGCGATGCCGCCGGCGGCCTGGCCCAGGTGCAGCTGTTGCCGGGCCATGCCTGGAACGTCTCCACCATCATCTGCGTGTGCCTGTTCATCGGCGCCATGGGCAAGTCGGCGCAGGTGCCGCTGCACGTGTGGCTGCCGGACTCGATGGAAGGCCCGACCCCGATCTCGGCGCTGATCCACGCCGCGACGATGGTCACCGCCGGCATCTTCATGGTGGCGCGCATGTCGCCGCTGTTCGAACTGTCGCAGACCGCGCTGGACTTCGTGCTGGTCGTCGGCGCCACCACCGCGTTCTTCACCGGCCTGATCGGCATCGTGCAGAACGACATCAAGCGCGTGGTCGCGTACTCGACGCTGTCGCAGCTCGGCTACATGACCGTGGCGCTGGGCGTGTCGGCGTACTCGGCGGCGGTGTTCCACCTGATGACCCACGCCTTCTTCAAGGCGCTGCTGTTCCTGGCGGCCGGCTCGGTGATCATCGGCATGCACCACGAGCAGGACATGCGCAAGATGGGCGGCCTGCGCAAGTACATGCCGATCACCTACTGGACCAGCGTGATCGGCACGCTGGCGCTGGTCGGCACCCCGTTCTTCGCCGGCTTCTACTCCAAGGACACCATCATCGAGGCGGCGCAGCACCATGCCGAGGGCATGCCGTTCTGGAGCATCGCCAACTACGGCTACATGGCCGTGCTCGGCGGCGTGCTGATCACCAGCTTCTACAGCTTCCGCCTGCTGTTCCTGACCTTCCACGGCCAGGAGCGCTTCCGCGATGCGCATTCCCACGACGTGCACGCCCACCACGACAGCGCCCACACCGACGCCGGGGCGCAGTCCCATGCGCACGATGCGCACGACGCGCATGCCCATGACGACCACCACGGCCACCATGGCGCGCACGAACCGCACGAGTCGCCGTGGGTGGTGACGGTGCCGCTGATCCTGCTGGCGATCCCCTCGATTGCGATCGGCTTCTTCACCATCGGCCCGATGCTGTTCGGCACCGACTGGGCGGGGCACCATGCCGCGGCGGCGATCAAGGGCCAGGCGGTCAGCTTCTTCACCGGCATCGTCGATTTCTACGACCCGGCGCGCGACACCGTCGGCGCGCTGGCCGAGGAGTTCCATGGTCCGGTCGCGTTCGCCCTGCACGGCCTGACCCAGCCGCCGTTCTTCCTGACCCTGGCCGGTTTCGCCCTGGCCTGGATCCTGTACCTGTGGAAGCCGGAACTGGCGGCGAAGGCGCGCAAGACCTTCTCGGTGCCGGTGTGGATCCTCGAGAACAAGTACGGTTTCGACAAGCTCTGGATCGATGGTTTCGCCGGCGGCGGCCTGCGCCTGGGCAAGGTGTCGCGCGCGGTGGATACGCATGTCGTGGACGGCGTCATGGTCAACGGCACCGCACGTGTGATCGACCTGGCGGCGAACCTGCTGCGTCGCACGCAATCCGGTTTCCTCTATCACTACGCCTTCGCGATGATCATCGGTCTCATTGCCCTGCTGGGCGTGCTGATGCATTTCTGGCGTTGACCTGTACGGAATAAGAACACGTGTCGAACTGGCCTCTACTCTCCATCCTGATCTGGCTGCCGATCGTCGGCGGCGCCCTGGTGCTCGCCCTGCGTGATGCGCGTGCGGCGCGCTGGGCGTCGCTGCTGGTGGCGTTGCTGACCTTCGCGCTCAGCGTGCCGCTGCTCACCGGTTTCGACCATGCCAGCGACGCGCTGCAGTTCGTCGAGACCCACGCCTGGATCCCGGCGTACGACATCGGCTACAACCTCGGCGCCGACGGCATCGCGGTGGCGCTGATCGTGCTGACCACGCTGGTCACGGTGCTGGCGCTGATCGGCGCGTGGGCCTCGATCGACAAGCGCGTCAACCAGTACGTGGCCGCGTTCCTGATCCTGGAAGGCGTCACCGTCGGCATCTTCTCCGCCACCGACGCGATGCTGTTCTACGTGTTCTTCGAGGCGATGCTGATCCCGATGTTCCTGATCATCGGCATCTGGGGCGGCCCGCGCCGCATCTACGCCGCGGTCAAGTTCTTCCTGTACACCTTCCTCGGCTCGGTGCTAATGCTGGTCGGGTTGATCTATCTGTACCTGAAGGGCGGCAGCTTCCAGCTCGCCGACCTGTACCAGCTCTCGCTCAGCTCCAAGGAGCAGACCTGGCTGTTCTTCGCCTTCCTGATCGCCTTCGCGGTCAAGGTGCCGATGTTCCCGGTGCACACCTGGCTGCCGGATGCGCACGTGGAAGCCCCGACCGCCGGTTCGGTGATCCTGGCGGCGATCGCGCTGAAGATCGGCGGTTACGGCTTCCTGCGCTTCAACCTGCCGATCCTGCCCGACGCCAGCAACGAGTGGGCCTGGCTGGTGATCGCGCTGTCGCTGATCGCGGTGATCTACGTCGGCCTGGTCGCCCTGGTCCAGGACGACATGAAGAAGCTGATCGCGTATTCGTCGATCGCGCACATGGGCTTCGTCACCCTCGGCACCTTCGTCGCCTTCGCCCTGGTCGGCTTCGGCAGCGTCGACGCCGCGCGGCTCGGCCTGCAGGGTGCGATGGTGCAGATGATCTCGCACGGCTTCGTGTCCGGTGCGATGTTCTCCTGCGTCGGCGTGCTGTACGACCGCATGCACACCCGCCGCATCGCCGATTACGGCGGCGTGGTCAACGTGATGCCGTGGTTCGCCACCTTCGCGATGCTGTTCTTCATGGCCAATGCGGGCCTGCCGGGCACCAGCGGCTTCGTCGGCGAGTTCATGGTCATCATGGCCAGCTTCCAGGCGCATCCGCTGCTGGCCTTCGGCGCGGCGACCACCCTGGTGATCACCGCGGCCTATACCCTGTGGCTGTACCGGCGCGTGTTCTTCGGCGAGGTCGCCAATGCGCACGTGGCCGAGCTGAAGGACATCAACGGCCGCGAGGCGCTGGTGCTGGGCGTGTTCGCGCTCGGCGTGCTGGCCCTGGGCCTGTATCCGAAGCCGTTGACCGACCTGATGGAGCCCTCGATCGCGAAGCTGGCGGCGCAGATCGCCACCAGCAAGCTGTAAGCGGCCGTCGAGCGTATTGATTCCAGAGATTTGATGATGACCACCCCTGCGCTGCTGCCTCTGACCACCGTCGACCTGCCGCCCCTGCTGCCCGAGCTGGTGCTGACCGCCGGTGCCTTCTTCCTGCTGATGCTCGATCTGTTCATCAGCGAGCGCAACAAGGCCTGGACCCACATCGTCTCCGTGGCGATCCTGGTCGCGGTGTTCGCGATGCTGCTGGCCGGCGTGGGCGGGCAGGGCGAGGTGTTCAACGGCATGTTCGTGCGTGACGCCGCCGCCGACGTGATGAAGACGGTGATCGTCGGCCTCAGCGCGCTGACCCTGATCTACGGCTGGAGCTACCTGCGCGAGCGCAATCTGTACCAGGGCGAGATCCCGGTGCTGGTGCTGTTCGCCACGGTCGGCATGATGATCCTGGTCTCGGCCGGCAGCCTGCTGATGGTCTACCTGGGCCTGGAACTGCTGGCGCTGTGCTCCTACGCGCTGGTCGCCTCCAACCGCGACAACGGCATGGCCACCGAAGCGGCGATGAAGTACATCGTGCTCGGTTCGCTGGCCTCCGGCCTGCTGCTGTACGGCATGTCGCTGATCTACGGCGCCACCGGCACGCTGAGCCTGAGCGGCATCCACGAAGCGATCGGCAACGGCCGCGAGCACACGTTGCTGCTGACCGGCACGGTGTTCATGATCGCCGGCGTCGCTTTCAAGCTCGGCGCCGCGCCGTTCCACATGTGGCTGCCGGACGTCTACCAGGGCGCCCCGGCGCCGATCGCGCTGTTCATCAGCTCGGCCTCCAAGCTGGCCGCGTTCGGCATGGCCTATCGCCTGCTGGAAGTGGGCGTGGGCCCGCTGGCGGCGCAGTGGCATTGGGTGATCGGCGGCCTGGCGGCGCTGTCGCTGGTGGTCGGCAACCTGATGGCGGTGGCGCAGAGCAACCTCAAGCGCATGCTGGCGTACTCCACGGTCTCGCACATCGGCTTCCTGCTGCTGGGCGTGGCCGGTGGCGGTGAGCGCGGCTATGCGGCAGCGCTGTTCTATGCGATCTGCTACGCGGTGATGTCCACCGCCTCGTTCGGCGCGATCATCGCGCTGTCGCGCAAGGGCTTCGAGGCCGAGAACATCGACGACTTCAAGGGCCTGAACGCGCGCAACCCGTGGATGGCGCTGTTGGTGCTGTGCATCATGGCCTCGCTGGCCGGCGTGCCGCCGTTCCTGGGCTTCTGGGCCAAGCTGGCGGTGCTGGGCGCGGTGGTCGCGGTGCCCGAGCAGAACCTGTGGTGGACCGGCCTGGCGGTGCTGTCGGTGCTGTGCGCGGTGATCGGCGCCTTCTACTACCTGCGCGTGATCAAGGTGATGTATTTCGACGAGCCGGTCGGCACGCCGCTGCCGGCCAACGACGACCGCGTGCTTGGCGTGGCGCTGGGCGTCAATGCGCTGGGCCTGCTGGCCTTCGGCCTCGCCTGGAGCCCGCTGATGGCGTGGTGCCAGCGCGCCTTCGCGCACCTGGCCTGATCGCGACAAGGCGGTTTTCCCGCTGTTTCCGCCAACGCCGCCGCAAGGCGGCGTTGGCGTTTTTGCATTCGGCGATGCGATTGGTGTTTCGTTTTCCATCGTGTGCGGTTATCATGGCGTCCTTCGAACGGCAGCGTCGCTACCGCATCGAGATGAAAATCAGGGCTTGCAATTGACGCACTGATTCTTCATAATTCCGCTTCTGCTGCGGGGTGGAGCAGTCTGGCAGCTCGTCGGGCTCATAACCCGAAGGTCGCAGGTTCAAATCCTGCCCCCGCTACCATATTTGTCTGCAGCGGCAACCAGTGCATCGGTTGTCTGCGGCAGGGAAGTTTGGGCTTCGCGATGACGCATGTTCCCGTCGTCGCAACCGGAATCCAGCGTGACCGGAGTCGTACCGGACAAGGGGCCCAGAGGGCCCTTTGTCGTTTCCGGGGTCCGGGAAATGTACGCAACCCACTCTTCAACCCTTCAGATGCAAGGCAGGCTGTGAGCGACAAGGCAAACGAAATCGCGACGTTGCTGGGCCCGACCGTGGACGCGTTGGGCCTGGAATTGCTGGGCGCGGAGTATCTGCCGGCCCCCGGCGGCGCCACGTTGCGCCTGTACATCGACGTGCCGGTGGCCGAGCAGCCCGAGCGCGTGGTCAATATCGACGATTGCGAGCGGGTCAGCCGCGAGGTCTCGGCGCAACTGGACGTGGAAGACCCGATCAGCGGCAACTACACGCTGGAAGTGTCTTCGCCGGGCGTGGACCGGCCGCTGTTCAGTGCCGAACAGTTTTCCCGCCACCTGGGCGAGTCGGCCAAGGTGGTGCTGAAGTTGCCGCAGCAGGGCCGTCGGCGTCTGCAGGGGCGCATCGTGCAGGCCGACGCCGATGCCGGCCGTATCACCTTCGAGGTCGACGGCGCCGAACTGGCGGTGGACTTCGACAACATCGACAAGGCGCGGATCATGCCCGACTGGGCGGCGCTGGGTCTGGCGCCGACCAAGCCGGGCAAGGGCCCGAAGCCGGCCGGCAAGAACGCAAAATCCAATAAGAAACCATCCAACGAACCGGCGGCCGACGAGGCTGCGCGCGGAGCGAAAGAATGAGCAAGGAACTGTTGCTGGTAGTCGACGCGGTGGCCAACGAAAAGGGCGTGCCGCGCGAAGTGATCTTCGACGCGATCGAGGCCGCATTGGCGTCGGCGGCGAAGAAGCGCTACCCCGACCAGGACGTGCTGACGCGCGTCACCATCGACCACAAGGACGGCAACTACGAGACCTTCCGTCGTTGGGAAGTGGTGGCCGACGACGTGGTGATGGAGTCGCCCGACCGGCAGATCCGCCTGATGGACGCGGTCGACGAGGCCGAAGGCGTGGACGTCGGCGACTACATCGAAGAGCAGATCGAGAATCCGGACTTCGGCCGCATCGCCGCGCAGGCCGCCAAGCAGGTGATCGTGCAGCGCGTGCGCGAGGCCGAGCGCCAGCAGGTGGTGGACGCGTGGAAGGATCGCGTCGGCGAACTGGTCACCGGCGTGGTCAAGCGCGCCGAGCGCGGCAACATCTACGTGGACCTGGGCGGCAACGCCGAGGCCTTCATTCCGAAGGACAAGGGCATTCCGCGCGACGTGCTGCGCGCCGGCGACCGCGTGCGCGGCTACCTGGCCGAGGTGCGTTCGGAGCCGCGCGGCCCGCAGCTTTTCATCAGCCGCGCCGCGCCGGAATTCATGATCGAACTGTTCAAGCTGGAAGTGCCGGAAGTGGGCCAGGGCCTGGTCGAGATCATGGCCTGCGCGCGCGATCCGGGCGACCGCGCCAAGATCGCGGTGCTGGCGCACGACACCCGCACCGATCCGATCGGCGCCTGCATCGGCATGCGCGGTTCGCGCGTGCAGGCGGTGTCCAACGAGCTCAACGGCGAGCGCGTGGACCTCGTGCTGTGGAACGACAACCCGGCCAACTTCGTCATCAACGCGATGGCGCCGGCCGAAGTGCAGTCGATCATCGTCGATGAAGAAAAGCATTCGATGGACCTGGCGGTGGCCGAGGACCGGCTGGCCCAGGCGATCGGTAAGGGCGGCCAGAACGTGCGCCTGGCCAGCCGCCTGACCGGCTGGCAGCTCAACGTGATGACCGCCGAGCAGGTCGCGGCCAAGTCCGAGGCCGAGCAGGCCGTGGCCCGCCAGCTGTTCATGGACAAGCTGGAAGTGGACGAGGAGATCGCCGCGATCCTGGTCGCCGAGGGCTTCAACTCGGTCGAGGAAATCGCCTACGTGCCGGTCGGCGAGCTGCTGGCGGTGGAAGGCTTCGACGAGGACATCGTCGAGGAACTGCGCGCCCGTGCCCGCGACGCGCTGCTCAACGAGGCGCTGGCCGCCGAGGAGAGCGACGACGACGGTGTGCCGGCGGCGGATCTGCTGTCGCTGCCGGGCATGGACGAAGCCACCGCCTACGCGCTGGCCGGCCATGGTGTGCGTACCAGCGAGGACCTGTCGGATCTGGCTGCCGACGACATCCTCGAGTTCGGTATCGAGGACCTGGACAAGGACCGCGCCGCGGCCCTGATCCTGGCCGCCCGAGCCGAGGAGATCGCCCGCCTGGAGCGCGGCGAATGAGTCAGCGATGAATGCCGCCCTGACCCGATCAGGGCTTAGAATCCGCGCTACCTTCGCACGCGGCGAGGGGGCGCCAACCAGATCATAGGATCCGAATGTCGCAGCAAACCACCATCCGTAAGCTGGCCGAACTGGTGAACACGCCGGTCGAGAAACTGCTGGTTCAACTGGCCGACGCCGGGATGAAGTTCAGCGGTCCCGACCAGGTCGTCACCAGCACCGAAAAGATGAAGCTGCTGGGCTTCCTGCGCCGTACCCACGGCAAGACCGACAAGCCGGTCGAGGAAGAGGCCCAGGCGGCGCCGAAGAAGATCACCCTGAACCGGCGCAAGCTGCAGGAAGTGACGGTCAGCGCCGGGCGCAGCAAGACCACGGTCAACGTCGAGGTCCGGCAGAAGCGCACCTACGTGAAGTCGGCCGAGGACCTGGCCGCCGAGCGTGCGGCGCCGTCCGCGGGCGGACGGGTGGACGACGAGCGCGCCGAGATCCTGCGCAAGCTGGAGGAATCCAAGCAGCGCAATCTGGCCGAACAGCAGAAGCTCGCCGAGCAGGACCGTGCGCGCGCCGAGGAAATCGAGCGCAAGCGCAAGGCCGAGCAGGACGCGCGCGAGCGCGCCGAGGCCGAGCAACGTGCGGCCAAGGCCGCGCTGGACGCCGAGTCGGCACCGCCGGCTGCGGCGCCGTCCGCGCCTGCCGCCGACCGCAACGCCGCCGCCGCGCCGCGCCCGCCGCGTCCGCCGCTGGCGCCGCGTCCGGCCGTTGCGGCGCATCCGGCCAAGCCGGCGGCGCCGCGCAGCGACGACCGCAACAACGCCAACAACAAGCACAAGACCCGTGGCTCGCACGTGATGGTCGCCGGGGTCGAGGACGACGACAGCACCAGCCGCTTCGCCGGCCAGCTGCACCTGTCCGCGGCCGACCGCGCGCGCCGTTCCAACGTGCGCGGCAAGCCGCGCGGCGGCAGCCACAGCGGCGGCCGTCGCCAGGCCGAGCCGTTGCGCAGCGGCGGCGGCGCGCACGGCTTCGAGCGTCCCACCGCACCGGTGGTGCGCGAGGTGGCGATCGGCGACACCATCACCGTGGCCGACCTGGCGCAGAAGCTGGCGCTGAAGGGCGGCGACGTGGTCAAGGCGCTGTTCAAGATGGGCGTGATGGCGACCATCACCCAGTCCATCGACCACGACACCGCGGCGCTGGTGACCGAAGAGCTCGGCCACAAGCCGATGCGTGCCGGGAGCGCCGATGCCGAGGACGCGCTGCTGGCGCACACCGAGGACGCGCAGGGCGAGAAGCTGCCGCGGCCGCCGGTGGTCACCATCATGGGCCACGTCGACCACGGCAAGACCTCGCTGCTGGACTACATCCGCCGTACCAAGGTCGCCTCGGGCGAAGCCGGCGGCATCACCCAGCACATCGGCGCGTACCACGTCGAGACCGATCGCGGCGTCATCAGTTTCCTGGACACCCCGGGCCATGCCGCGTTCACCTCGATGCGCGCGCGCGGCGCCAAGCTCACCGACATCGTGGTGCTGGTGGTCGCGGCCGACGACGGCGTGATGCCGCAGACGGTCGAGGCGGTCAAGCATGCGAAGGCGGCCGGCGTGCCGCTGATCGTGGCGGTCAACAAGATCGACAAGTCCGGCGCCGATCCGCTGCGGGTCAAGAACGAACTGCTGGCGCAGGACGTGGTCGCCGAAGAATTCGGTGGCGACACCCAGTTCGTCGAACTCTCGGCCAAGACCGGCCAGGGCATCGACGTGCTGCTGGACGCGATCTCGCTGCAGGCCGAAGTGGTGTATCTGCGGGCGGTGGCCGAAGGCCGCGCCAGCGGCGTGGTGATCGAGTCCTCGCTGGACAAGGGCCGCGGCCCGGTGGCGACGGTGCTGGTGCAGCAGGGCGCGCTGAAGAAGGGCGACTACCTGGTGTGCGGCATCCAGTACGGCCGCGTGCGTGCGCTGTTCGACGAAACCGGCAAGCAGCCGGATTCGGCCGGCCCGTCCATCCCGGTGCAGGTGCTGGGCCTGTCCGGCGTGCCGGATGCCGGCGACGACTTCGTGGTCGTCGACGACGAGCGCCTGGCCAAGGACGTGGCGCAGCAGCGCGAGACCAAGCGCCGCGAATCGCGCCTGGTGTCCTCGGCGGGCAGCCGCATGGAAGACATCATGTCGCAGCTCGGCAAGGGCGAAGGCCAGCTGTCGCTGAACCTGGTGATCAAGGCCGACGTGCAGGGTTCGGTGGAAGCGCTGAAGCAGTCGCTGACCGCGCTGTCCAACGAGCAGATCCGCATCAACGTGATCCACTCCGGCGTGGGCGGCATCACCGAGTCCGATGCGAATTCGGCGCTGGCGTCCAAGGCCACGGTGATCGGCTTCAACGTGCGTGCCGACGCCTCGGCGCGGCGCATCATCGAGACCAACGGCATCGACCTGCGTTACTTCTCGATCATCTACGACGTGATCGACCAGGTGAAGCAGGTGGCGTCCGGCCTGCTGGGTGTGGAGATCCGCGAAGAGATCATCGGTATCGCCCAGGTGCGCGACGTGTTCCGCAGCTCCAAGTTCGGCGCCGTCGCCGGCTGCATGGTCGTGGAGGGCGTGGTCAAGCGCAACAAGCCGATCCGCGTGCTGCGCGACAACACCGTGGTGTTCGAGGGCGAGCTGGAATCGCTGCGTCGCTTCAAGGAGAACGTCGACGAAGTGCGCAACGGCACCGAGTGCGGTATCGGCGTGAAGGCCTACAACGACGTCAAGGCCGGCGACCAGATCGAGTGCTTCGAGCGTATCGAAGTGCAGCGCACGCTTTAAGAGCCGGGATTCGGGATTGGGAAATCGGGAATGGGAAGAGCGGGGCGCTGCATGCGCGTCGCTCGTCCCGGTTCCCTCCCGGTTCCTCGTTCCGAACAGAGAGATTTCGAGATGCCCACCAAATCCTTTCACCGTACCGATCGCGTGTCCGCGCAGATCCGGCGCGACCTCGGCACGATCGTGCATGCGGCCGTGCGCGATCACGGCTTGCCGTCGGTCAGTGTGTCCGACGTCGAAGTCAGCCGCGATCTGGCCCATGCCAAGGTGTTCGTCACCGCGCTGATGCAGGAGCGCTCGGCCGAGGCGGTCAAGGGCTTGAAAGAGCTGGCGCCGCAGTTGCGTAGCGAGCTGGCGCGGGCAATGAAGCTGCGCCACGTGCCCGAACTGCATTTCCACTACGACGATTCGGTCGATCGCGGCGAGCGCATCGACAACCTGCTGCGCGACATGCCGGAACTGCAGCAGGGTCAGGACGACGAGGACCGTGCCGCCGACGACGGCGACGCGGCGCCGCGCAAGGACTGAGTCCGCCGCCGCTGCCGCTGCCGCTGCCGCGGCATCGGCGTCCATTGCGTCAACGGAAGCGGCGAACGCGGACGTTTCGACGCGCGGCCGCAGCGCGGCGCTTCCCGTCCGCAACCGGCGCGCTGTCTCGCGTGCCTCGCTCGTTGCCCTTCGCTCTCTGCCTGTGTCGGTCGCAAGCGCCCGGCAGATGCCGGATTCGCCAATCCCGAATCCCCCATCCCCCATTCCCGCCCGCACTCCATGCCTGTCTTCGGCCCGCGTCTGCCCCGTATCACCTTCCGTCGCCTCGATGGCATCGTGCTGCTCGACAAGCCGATCGGCATGAGCTCCAACGCGGCGCTGCAGGCGGCGCGGCGGCTGTTCCGGGCCGAGAAGGGCGGCCACACCGGTAGCCTGGATCCGCTCGCCACCGGGCTGCTGCCGCTGTGCTTCGGCGAGGCGACCAAGCTGGCCGGGTTGCTGCTCGGGTCGGCCAAGGCCTACGAGGCGGAGGTGGTGCTCGGGGTGAGCACCGACAGCGACGATGCCGAGGGCGCGGTGCTGCGGACCCGGCCGGTGCCACCGCTGGACGCGGCCGTCCTGGAGGCGGCGCTGGCGCCGCTGCGCGGGCGCATCCGCCAACGCGCACCGATCTACTCCGCGCTCAAGCAGGGCGGCGAGCCGCTGTACGTCAAGGCGCGCCGCGGCGAGGCGATCGAGGCGCCGGAGCGCGAGGTCGAGGTGCATGCGATCGACGTGCTCGCCTGCGCTGGCGACCGCCTGCGTCTGCACGTGGCCTGCGGGTCCGGCACCTACATCCGCAGCCTGGCCCGCGACCTGGGCGAGGCGCTGGGCTGTGGCGCGCATATCGCCGCGCTGCGGCGGCTGTGGGTGGAACCGTTCCGGACCCCGCAGATGGTCACCCTGGCGCACCTCCAGCAACTGGCCGCGCAGGATCCGGCGGCGCTGGAGGCGCTGGTGCTGCCGCTGGCCGCTGGCCTGGCCGATTTCCCGCCGGTGCGCCTGGAGCCTGCTGCAGCGCAGCGCTTCCGCATGGGCCAGCGCCTGCGCGATCCGGCCTGGGCGCCAGGGCTGGCGGCGGTGTTCGACGCCGATGGCGTCCCGCTGGGGCTGGGCCAGGTCGATGCCGGCGGGCTGTTGGCGCCGCAACGCATGTTCAATCTGTGACCGCAGGGCGGCCGCGCCGAGGCGGGCCTGACCGTCGGTTGGTCATGACGCTGTCTTAACGCCTTGTTCCAGCGGGCCAGGGCCGGTACAATTCCGCGGCCTTTCCGGCACGCTGCGCTCCGGCGCAATCCTTCGCAATCGGCGAGCCAGGCGGTGCGTCCTTCGCACGTTCCTGCCGGCCCCGCATCTCAGAGAAAACCTCCATGTCCATCGACACCCAGAAAGTCATCGAAGAAAACAAGCGCGGCGCTGCCGACACCGGTTCGCCGGAAGTGCAGGTCGCCCTGCTGACCGCCCGCATCGAACTGCTGACCGGTCACTTCAAGACCCACAAGAAGGACCACCACAGCCGCCGCGGCCTGCTGCAGATGGTCAACCGCCGCCGCAGCCTGCTCGACTACCTGAAGAAGAAGGATGGCGAGCGCTACAAGGCGCTGATCGAGAAGCTCGGCCTGCGTCGCTGAGGCAACGAACCCCACCGCGGCGCAGCGATGCGCCGCGGTTTTGTTTTGGGTAGTACCGTGGTCCGGGGATCGCTCCGCGCCACCGGCCGGATCCTCCCGGCCACCCGCCAGCGGCAAGGGCCGTCAGCGGTCCATTTGCAGACAGCATCATCCAAGGAAACCCCGTGGCAAAAATCACCAAAACCTTCCAGTACGGCAAGCACACCGTCACCCTCGAAACCGGCGAGATCGCACGCCAGGCCGGCGGTGCCGTCATCGTCAAGATGGACGACACCGTACTGCTGGTCACCGCCGTCGCCGCCAAGAGCGCGCGCGAAGGTCAGGACTTCGTCCCGCTGACGGTCGACTATCAGGAGAAGTTCTACGCCGGCGGCCGCATCCCCGGCGGCTTCTTCAAGCGCGAGGGCCGTGCGACCGAGAAGGAGACGCTGATTTCGCGTCTGATCGACCGTCCGATCCGTCCGCTGTTCCCGGAGGATTACAAGAACGAAGTGCAGATCATCGCCACGGTGATGTCGATGAACCCGGACATCGACGGCGACATCGCCGCGCTGATCGGCGCCTCGGCCGCCCTGTCGCTGGCCGGCACCCCGTTCAACGGTCCGATCGGCGCTGCCAAGGTCGGTTACAAGAACGGCGAATACATCCTCAACCCGACCGTGTCGGAGCTGAAGGATTCGCAGCTGGAGCTGGTGGTCGCCGGTACCGCCAACGCGGTGCTGATGGTCGAGTCCGAAGCCGCGCTGCTGTCGGAAGAGGTGATGCTCGGCGCGGTCACCTTCGGCCATCGCGAGATGCAGAAGGTCATCAACATCATCAACGAGCTGACCGTCGAAGCCGGCACCAAGCCGTCCGAGTGGGTCGCCCCGGCCAAGAACGAAGCCATGATCGCCGCGCTGAAGGAAGCGGTTGGCGATCAGCTGGCGTCGGCCTTCCAGGTGCGCGACAAGCTGCAGCGCCGCGATGCGATCTCGGCGATCAAGAAGGACGTGCTGGCGCAGCTGGCGCCGCGCGCCGCCACCGAAGGCTGGGTCGCTGCCGACCTGTCCAAGGAGTTCGGCGAGCTGGAATACCAGACCATGCGCGGTTCGGTGCTGAGCACCAAGGTCCGCATCGACGGCCGCGCGCTGGACACCGTGCGCCCGATCAGCGTGCAGGCCGGCGTGCTGCCGCGTACCCACGGCTCGGCGCTGTTCACCCGCGGCGAGACCCAGGCGATCGTGGTCACCACGCTGGGCACCGCCCGCGACGGCCAGGTGATCGACGCGGTCTCCGGCGAGTACAAGGAAAACTTCCTGTTCCACTACAACTTCCCCCCGTACTCGGTGGGTGAGTGCGGCCGCTTCGGCGCGCCCAAGCGTCGCGAGATCGGCCATGGCCGCCTCGCCAAGCGCGGCGTGCTGGCGGTGATGCCGACCATGGAAGAGTTCCCGTACACCATCCGCGTGGTCTCGGAAATCACCGAATCCAACGGCTCCTCGTCGATGGCCTCGGTCTGCGGTTCGTCGCTGGCACTGATGGACGCCGGCGTGCCGGTGAAGGCGCCGGTGGCCGGTATCGCCATGGGCCTGGTGAAGGAAGGCAACGACTTCGTGGTGCTGTCGGACATCCTGGGCGATGAAGATCACCTGGGCGACATGGACTTCAAGGTCGCCGGTACCGCCGACGGCGTGTCCGCGCTGCAGATGGACATCAAGATCGAAGGCATCACCGAGGAAATCATGAAGCAGGCCCTGGCGCAGGCCAAGGCCGGCCGCCTGCACATCCTCGGCGAGATGGCCAGCGCGCTGACCACCCCGCGTGCCGAGCTGAGCGACTACGCGCCGCGCCTGCTGACGATCAAGATCCACCCGGACAAGATCCGCGAAGTGATCGGCAAGGGCGGTTCGACCATCCAGGCGATCACCAAGGAAACCGGCACCCAGATCGACATCCAGGACGACGGCACCATCGTCATCGCTTCGGTCAACGCGATCGCCGCGCAGGCCGCCAAGTCGCGCATCGAGCAGATCACCTCGGACGTCGAGCCGGGCCGCATCTACGAAGGCAAGGTCGCCAAGATCATGGACTTCGGTGCGTTCGTCACGATCCTGCCGGGCAAGGACGGTCTGGTCCACGTATCGCAGATCTCGGCCGAGCGCGTGGAGAAGGTCGGTGACGTGCTGAAGGAAGGCGACCTGGTCAAGGTCAAGGTCCTGGAAGTGGACAAGCAGGGCCGCATCCGCCTGTCCATGAAGGCCGTGGAAGAAGGCGAGGGCGTGTCGGCCGAGTAATCGGATCGTCACAGCATCGCTGGACATAAAAGGCGGGCCATTGGCCCGCCTTTTCTGCTTTCTGCGGCACATGAAAGATCCGGAAGGCGATGGCGTGGTGCGGTCGCGCTGCCGCGTTCCTACAATGGCGGTCTTCCTCTCCAACCAGCGCCTGTGTCCATGCCCTATACCCCCATCGTCGCCACGCTTGGTTACGTGCTGTCCCCGGATGGAAAGCAGGTGCTGATGATCCATCGCAACGCGCGGCCCAACGATATCCACCTGGGCAAGTACAACGGGCTGGGTGGCAAGATGGAACCGGACGAGGACGTGCTGACCTGCATGCGCCGCGAGATCCGCGAGGAAGCCGGGATCGAATGCGATGCGTTGCACATGCGTGGCACGATCAGCTGGCCGGGCTTCGGCAAGCAGGGCGAGGACTGGCTGGCCTTCGTATTCGTCATCAGCGCCTGGACGGGCACGCCGCTGACGTCCAATCCGGAAGGCACGCTGGAATGGGTCGACGTGGACAAACTGCTGGAGCTGCCGCTGTGGGAAGGCGACAAGCACTGCCTGCCGCTGGTGTTCGATGAAGATCCGCGCGGCTTCCACGGCGTGATGCCGTACAAGGAAGGGCGCATGGTCTCGTGGAACGTTTCGCGGGCCTGAGCCGGACCGGGACGAAAGTTCATCCACAGAAGGTGTGGATCACTGCGGGGGCAATCATGTGGATAACTCCAACGCGCCCTTGCCTGCGCTGCCTCCCCATCGGTATGGCGAAAAAATGACCAGCGCGGGTCAGTGTATCCACAGGGGGTGTGGATGACTTCCCGACTAAGATGTGGATTACCGCGGGAGCGCTTTGCAGGACAGGCGTGTCAAGCGGATTGATGGAAAAATGACCAGGCGGATGCAAAGAAATTTTTCTGCTCCGTGGAACATGCCAGGACATCTGGCCTCGCTCCTTCCCGTCGCGTGACGGTCTTTTTTGCGAAACGCCACCCGTGCCCCAGCGCACCGGCGCATGCTGCGTGGCGGGAGACCCGCCACGGCGTCTTGATCGCCACGCGACACGCGGGTTGTCAGGCTGTCCTTCTTCCACCCTTCACCGGCCACGCTCATGACCCGACAACGCCACTTCTCGATGCTGCGCGATTTCCAGCTGGCCGACTGGTTCACGCTGGGCAACGCGTTCTGCGGCAGCGGTGCGGTGTTCGCCTCGCTGCACTACATGCAGCAAGGCCGGGTCGGCGTGCTGCTGGCCGGCATGGCGCTGATTCCGTTGGCTTTCATTTTCGACGCGCTCGATGGCCGGGTGGCGCGCTGGCGCAATTCGGCTTCCACGCTGGGCCGTGAGCTGGACTCGCTGGCCGATGTGATCTCCTTTGGCGTGGCACCGGCGGCGCTGGCTTACGCCTGCGGCCTGCAGGGCGGCTGGGACTGGCTGG
>JBEVKG010000072.1:0-8422 GCA_040509765.1 Xanthomonas sp. | reverse complement strand
AAGAACGCGATCTCGAACGTGTGCAGGCTGGCCGAGGCCAGCCGGATCGCCACCACCATCAGTCCGAAGAACATCGTGCTGCCCAGCATCAGCAGGGCGGCGCGGACGGGGGTGGGAAGCTTGTCCATCACGTCGGCTGCCAGCAGGCCCCGATGATTTTCGGTTCGGGTTCGATCCCGACACCGAAACGCTCGCGCACCGATCCGGCGATGCGCCGCGCCAGCGCGAGCAGTTGGGCGCCACTGGCATCGCCATGGTTGACCAGCACCAGGGCGTGGGTGGCGGCCACGCCAGCGTCGCCTTCGCGGTAGCCCTTCCAACCGGCCTGTTCGATCATCCAGGCGGCGGAAATCTTCCGGTTGTCGCCCGCATCGCCTCGGAAAACGGGCAGGCCCAAATGACGCTGCTGCAGTTCTTCGGCCAGTGCGGCCGGCACGATCGGATTCTTGAAGAAACTTCCCGCGTTGCCGATCACGGCCGGGTCGGGCAGTTTGCGCGTGCGGATGCGGATCACCGCTTCGGCGACGTCGGCGAAGGTCGGCGCGGCGACGTCCATGGCCTGCAGCTCCTCCGGAATGCCGGCGTAGTCGAGCTTCAGTGCGCGCTCGCGCGGCAATGCGAATTCAACGGCGGTGACGATGTGGCGGTCGGGCGCGCGCTTGAACACGCTGTCGCGGTAGGCGAAAGCACAGGACGCGTTGTCCAGGCGCGTGGCCGCGCCGGCAGTGCGGTCCCAGGTTTCCACCGCGCGCACGAATTCGCCCACTTCGGTGCCGTACGCGCCGATGTTCTGGATCGGGGCCGCACCGACGGTGCCCGGGATAAGGGCCAGGTTCTCCAGCCCCATCAGCCCCTTGCGCAATGTCCACAAGACCAGCGCATGCCATTCCACGCCCGCATCGACGCGGACGATGACGGTCGCGCCGTCGTCTTCGAGGATGCGGATGCGGTAGGTATCGAGAACCAGCACTGGCACCTGCGCGTCGCCCGCGAACAGCAGGTTGCTGCCGCCGCCGAGCACCAGCGGCGCGGCGCCGGCCAGTCCCGGCAGGGCAAGGACTTCTCCCACCGCGTTTTCGTCGCTGATTTCCACCAGCCAGGGCGCGTGCGCCGCCACGCCGAAGGTATTGCGCGAGCGCAGGTCCGCGTCGGCGGTCAGCCGCCACGGCGAAGTCATGCCGGAGGAACCGGGCCGCCGCTGCGGTGTTCGCGGCGACGACGAATGGCGTCCACGCATTCGCCCACCAGTTCGGGGCCGCGGTACACCAGGCCGGTGTAGCACTGCACCAGCGTCGCGCCCGCGGACATCTTGGCCACCGCATCGGCGCCGGAAAGGATGCCGCCCACGCCGATCACCGGGATGCTGTCGGGCAGGCGCGTGCGCAATTTGCGCATGACCATGGTGGACTGGTTCATCAGCGGCGCGCCGGAGAGGCCGCCGGTTTCGTGGGCAAGGCGGTGATCCTGCACGGTGATGCGCGAGACGGTGGTGTTGGTGGCGATGACGCCGTCGACGGAAAGATCGCGCAGCACGCGCGCCACCGCGTCGATGTCTTCGTCGGAAAGGTCCGGAGCGATCTTGACCAGCATCGGCACGCGCTTGCCGTGCTGCGCGCCAAGTTCCTCCTGCGATTCGCGCAGGGCGCCGACCAGCTGGCGCAGGGCCTGCTCTTCCTGCAGTTCGCGCAGGCCCGCGGTGTTGGGTGAGGAGATGTTGACGGTGATGTAGTCGGCCAGCGGATAGACGCGTTCCAGGCAGTACAGGTAATCGGAAGCGGCGCGCTCGTTGGAGGTGTCCTTGTTGCGGCCGATGTTGATGCCGAGCAGTCCGCTCCGGCGTTGCGCGCGCTCCACGTTGGCCACCAGCGCGTCCACGCCCAGGTTGTTGAAGCCCAGGCGGTTGATCACCGCCTTGTGCTGGGGCAGGCGGAACATGCGCGGCTTGGGGTTGCCGGGTTGCGCGCGCGGGGTGATCGTGCCGATCTCGATGAAACCGAAACCCAGCGCCAGCAGCGCATCGATGTGGGCGCCGTTCTTGTCCATCCCCGCCGCCAGTCCGACCGGATTGGGGAAGGTCAGTCCGAACGCCTTGGTCGGCAACGGCTCGATCTTCCTGGCCAGCAACGGGCTGGTGCCGGTGCGGTAGGCCAGTTCCAGCGCCTTGAGCCCAAAGCCATGGGCGTGTTCCGCATCGAGACCGAACAGGAAGGGGCGGGCAAGGCTATACATCCGTCAGCGCGTACCCAGCCAGGCCAGGCCGCCGAAGAACAGCGCGAAGGCCAGGATGGCCAGCAGCGTTCCGATCACGGCTACCCATCCCAGCACCAGTCCGACCACCGCCAACGCGTCGCCGTCCAGCGCGGGGTTCTGGCGGATTTCCTTGCGCGCCATGTGCCCGGTGACGATGGCGATCACGCTGCCCAGGAACGGCAGCAGGCTCCAGCCCAGGATGCCGGTGACCAGGCTGACGATGGCCAGGGTGCTGTTCTGTCGGACGGAAACATTCATCGTTGCGCTCCTGACGGATCAGAGATCGAACTTGATGCCCTGGGCCAGCGGCAGCGAGTCGGAGTAGTTGATGGTGTTGGTCTGGCGGCGCATGTAGACCTTCCAGGCGTCCGAGCCCGATTCGCGGCCGCCGCCGGTTTCCTTTTCGCCGCCGAAGGCGCCGCCGATCTCCGCGCCGCTGGTGCCGATGTTGACGTTGGCGATGCCGCAGTCCGAACCGGCCGCCGACAGGAACTGCTCGGCCGCCTTCAGGTTTTGGGTGAAGATCGACGACGACAGGCCCTGCGGAACCGCGTTCTGCATGTCGATGGCTTCGTCCAGCGTCTCGTACTTCATCACGTAGAGGATCGGCGCGAAGGTTTCGTGCTGCACGACTTCGTCGGTGTTCTTCAGTCCGGTGACGATGGCCGGCAGCACGAAGTTGCCCGGACGGTCCAGCGCGGTGCCGCCGGTTTCGACGGTGCCGCCAGCGGCCTTGGCCTTGGCGATCGAGTCCAGGAACTGCTCGACCGCGCCGCGGCTGTTCAGCGGGCCCATCAGGTTGGCCGGGTCGGTGGGGTCGCCGATCTTGCCTTCGACCTGCTTGTAGGCCTTGACCAGCGTCGCCAGCACGGTGTCGTAGATCGATTCGTGCACGATCAGCCGGCGCGTGGTGGTGCAGCGCTGGCCGGCGGTGCCGACCGCGCCGAACACGATGCCGGGCACCGCCAGCTTCAGGTCGGCGCTCTCGTCGAGGATGATCGCGTTGTTGCCGCCCAGCTCCAGCAGGCAGCGGCCGAGCCGGCGCGCGCACTTCTCGGCGACGGTGCGGCCGACCTGGGTGGAGCCGGTGAAGCTGATCAGCGGGATGCGGGTGTCCTCGACCAGGCGCTCGGACAGGGCCACGCCGGCATCGTTGATCAGGAAGAAGATGTCCGGGAAGCCGGCGTCGCGCAGCGCTTCATTGCAGATCTTCATCGACGCGATCGCGGTCAGCGGGGTCTTGTTGGACGGCTTCCAGATGCAGATGTCGCCGCAGATCGCCGCCAGGAACGCGTTCCAGCTCCACACCGCGACCGGGAAGTTGAACGCACTGATGATGCCGACCAGGCCCAGCGGCTGGTACTGCTCGTACATGCGGTGGCCGGGGCGCTCCGAATGCAGGGTGTAGCCATACAGCATGCGGCTCTGGCCGACCGCGAAATCGGCGATGTCGATCATCTCCTGCACTTCGCCGTCGCCTTCCGGCTTGCTCTTGCCCATTTCCAGAGCGACCAGCGAGCCCAGCGCATCCTTGTGCTTGCGCAGCGCCTCGCCGCACAGCCGCACGGCCTCGCCGCGGCGCGGTGCCGGGGTGGTGCGCCAGACCTTGAACGCGGCCTGGGCGCGGGCGATCACCGTCTCGTAGTCCTGCTCGGTGGTGGCCTGCACGTCGGCGATGACCGCGTTGCTGGACGGGTTGAGCGGCTGCAGCACGCCGGCGCCGGTGGCGCTGGACCACTCGCCGTTGCCGAGATAGGTGCCGGAGTTGGTGGCGGCGAGGCCGAGCGCCTTGAGCAGGTCAGCGGACATGGAATCTCCTGGGTTCGTTGCGACAGGGAAGGCGACCGCAGGCGGGGGACGCGGGACGCGAAGCCGGCAATTTTAGCAGACCGCACGCCGCCGGCCGGAGTCGCCGGGCCGGGCGCCTGGCGAGCGCAAAAAACCCACAGGCATGTCGTAGAATCCCCCGGCAGCCCAATGGCCCCGTAGCTCAGCTGGATAGAGCGGTCCCCTCCTAAGGGACAGGTCGTGCGTTCGAATCGCGCCGGGGTCACCATGTCGTGCCTGCCGCCTTCAGCTGCGGTCGCCGCGCTGGTCGCTGCCATCGTCTTGCGACGCCCCGCTTGCAGGACGTGGGCGGCGATGCTGAATCGCGCAGTGTCGCGCCGGTCTTCAATAACGCCCTCTACACCTTGTGCCGACGCGGCCTGAGCATCGCGGTCGGTAGGCTGCGTACGTCGACCACTGCAGTTCCGCGGCGATTCGCGCTGCGATCCCCTGCAGTCGTGACGGCAGACGCTGACGGAGTCGCCTCCGCCAGGTCCGCTACAAGCGTCCCGTCCGCGCACTGCGGCGGGGCGATCGCCGCCGCGCATCGGCGGTCCTGGTCGCCTGGGCGTGACCGCCGGCTTGCCGGCGTGCACGCGGCGATGCCCACCCCCTATGCGAAGCAGGAGTCACTCACATGAAAACAGCGATGAAGATGGTCTTGGTCGGTTCGATGCTGGCCGCCCTGGCGGCGTGCAAGCGCGACGGCGACCATCCGGCCACCGATCCGAATGCGGCCAACCCGCCGGCAGCGGCCGATGGCAGCGCGGCAGGCGGCAGCACCGCGCCGGCCGGCACCACCAGCGGCGACACCAGCGGCACCGCGACCGGCACCACCGGCACCGATGCCGGCCAGGGCACGATGCAGGGGCAGGACGGCACGTCGCCGACCACCTCGCCGCCGCCCACCAACCCGCAGGACCCGGCCAATCCGGATCCGCAGCAGCCCACGCAGACGCCGCCGGCAGATCAGAAGCAGCAGTAAGCGTTGCGCAAGCGCGCGGTGCCACGGGCGCCGCGCGCTTGCTTGCGGCTTCGTCCGGCGCGGGTCGCGCGCGACGTTTTTCCGCGCGGACGCGCGCATCGCGATCCGGCGCAACGGCCGATTTTCCGGCCTTTGGCGATAGTCACTTCTGCAACCGTTTCGCTCGGCCCGCAGGCCGATGCTGCGGTCGCACACGCGGCGCTTGACAGCGCCCCGGCGCATGATGTCCTCTTGCGTCCATGCCCCTGGTCCTCGCCCCCATCGCCACCTCGCTTCCGCGTTCGCTTCGGCACGTGGCCGCGCTGTCTGCGGGCATTACCACCGGTATTACCACCCTCACCATTCGCCCGGTGCGGCCCGTCGTCTTCGCCTGATTGTCGAACACCACGGCCCCGCACCCGGATCAGGATGCGGGGGAATTCCTCGGCCTGATCCGAGCGGGGCCTCCACTCCGAGGTCTTCCATGTCGCCCCCCGCCGTCGCTCCCGCTGTCGCCGTTTCGCCTGATTCCGCCGTCGACCCCGCGCTCGCCGCCGCCACCGTCGTGCACAAGTTCGGTGGCACCTCGGTGGCCGATGCCGAACGCTATCGCCATGTGGCGCAACTGTTGCTGGCGCGCCCGGAACGTCTCCAGGTCACCGTCGTCTCGGCGATGAAGGGCGTCACCGATGCGTTGATCGGCCTGGCCGAGCTGGCCGCGCGCGGCCACGGCGACTGGCGCGAACGCTGGCACGAGACCCGCGCGCGCCATCGCGCCGCGGCGGTGGCACTGCTCGGCGAGCACGCCGGCGCCACGGTGGAATGGCTGGACGCGCGCTTCGAGCATCTGGCCGAGATCCTCGCCGCGCTGGCGGTGATCGGCGAACTGCCGCGGGAAGTGCTGGACCGCGTGCAAGGCCTGGGCGAGGTGTACTCGGCGCAACTGCTGGGCGACCACCTGCGCGCGCTGGGCGAGGACTGCGCGGTGCTGGATGCGCGCGAGGTGCTGGTGGTCGATCGCGGCGAACTGGGCGTGGACGTGGATTGGGAGGCCAGCGCGCAGCGCCTGGCGCAATGGCGCGCGCAGTACCCGCAGCAGCGCATCGTGGTCACCGGCTTCGTCGCCCGCGACCGCGCCGGCCGCATCACCACCCTCGGCCGCAACGGCAGCGATTACTCCGGCGCGATCTTCGCCGCACTGTTCGACGCCGCCGAGTTGCACATCTGGACCGACGTCGACGGTGTGCTCTCGGCCGACCCGCGGGTGGTGCCCGAAGCGGTGCAACTGGAGACGCTCAGCTACGACGAAGCCTGCGAACTGGCCTATTTCGGTGCCAAGGTGGTACATCCGCAGACCATGTCGCCGGCGATCGAGCGCGGCCTGCCGATCATCATCCGCAACACCTTCCAGCCCGAGCATCCGGGCACCCGCATCACCGCCAGCAGCGCCACCAGCGGCCCGATCAAGGGCTTGACCCTGAGCCCGGACCTGGCCGTGCTCAACCTCGAAGGCACCGGCCTGATCGGCGTGCCCGGCACCGCCGAGCGCGTGTTCGCCGCACTGCGCAACGCGCGGGTGTCGGTGGTGATGATCTCGCAGGGCTCGTCCGAACATTCCATCTGCTGCGTGGTGCGGCAGAACGAGGCCGAGCGCGCACGCGACGCGGTGCTCTCGGCCTTCGCGCACGAACTGGTGGTGGGCCAGGTGCAGCGCGTGCAGCTGACCACCGGCATCAGCGAGCTGGCCGCGGTCGGCGACGGCATGGCCGGGCAGCCCGGCGTGGCCGCGCGCCTGTTCGAGTCGCTGGGCCGCGCCCAGGTCAACATCCTGGCGATCGCGCAGGGCTCGTCCGAACGCAACATCTCGGTGGCCATCGACAGCGCGCACGCGACCAAGGCGCTGCGCGCCGCGCATGCCGGCTTCTGGCTGTCGCCGCAGACCTTCTCGGTCGGCGTGATCGGGCCGGGCAACGTCGGCGCGGCACTGCTGGACCAGTTGCGCGCCGCGCAGCCGCAATTGCTGGCCAAGGCCAACCTCGACCTGCGCCTGCGCGCCATCGCCTCGCGCAGCACGATGCGCCTGGAGCCGCGCGCCTTCGCCGGCGACTGGCGGCAGGCGCTGGCCGCCGGCCAGCAGTCGACCGACCTGGACGCGTTCACCGCGCACCTGCTGTCGGCGCACCTGCCGCACGCGGTGATCATCGACTGCAGCGGCAGCGCCGATGTCGCCGACCGCTACGCCGGCTGGCTGGCCGCCGGCATCCATGTGGTGACCCCGAACAAGCAGGCCGGCGCCGGGCCGCTGCCGCGCTTCCACGCCATCCGCGCCGCCGCCGCCGCCAGCGGCGCGCGGTTCCGCTACGAGGCCACGGTCGGCGCCGGCCTGCCGGTGATCACGACGTTGCGCGACCTGGTCGATACCGGCGATGCCGTCACCGCGATCGAAGGCATCTTCTCCGGCACCCTGGCCTGGCTGTTCAACAAGTACGACGGCAGCGTGCCGTTCGCGCAACTGGTGGCCGAGGCGCGCGGCATGGGCTACACCGAGCCGGACCCGCGCGACGACCTGTCCGGCACCGACGTGGCGCGCAAGCTGGTGATCCTGGCGCGCGAGGCCGGGCACGAGCTGAGCCTGGAGGACGTGGCGGTGGAAAGCCTGGTGCCGGAGGCGCTGCGCCAGGCCAGCGTGGACGATTTCATGGGGCGCCTGCACGAAGTCGATGCCGCCTTCGCGCAGCGCCTGCAGGCGGCCCGGGCGCGCGGCTGCGTGCTGCGCTACGTGGCGCGGCTGGCGCCGGGCCATGCGCCCAGCGTCGGCCTGGTGGAACTGCCGGCCGACCATGCCTTCGCCAACCTGCGCCTGACCGACAACGTGGTGCAGTTCACCACCCGTCGCTACTGCGCCAATCCGCTGGTGGTGCAGGGGCCGGGTGCCGGTCCGGAAGTCACCGCCGCCGGCGTGTTCGCCGACCTGCTGCGGGTGGCGGCGGGCGAGGGCGCGCGTCTGTGAGCCGGATGCAGACGCTGCCGGCCGCGGCCGGTCCCCGCGGTGCGGCCGCACTGCCGCTGCAGGCGCGCGCGTTCGCGCCGGCCTCGGTGGCCAATGTGGCGGTGGGGTTCGACTTGCTCGGCTATGCGGTGGACGGTGTCGGCGACACGGTCACGGTGCGCCGCATCGACGCCCCCGAGGTCCGCATCGCCGCGATCCGCGGCACCACCGTGGCCTTGCCGCTGGAGGCCGCGCGCAACGACATCAATGCCGCACCCGCCGTGTTGCGTTCGGCATCCAGCGGCAAGGCCACGGTGGTGCCGCGGATGGCGGCGATGCGCACCACAGGCGCATCGATGCGCCGCACCGTGACGGTGTCGCCGACGCCGTCG
>JBEVKG010000071.1:0-10791 GCA_040509765.1 Xanthomonas sp. | reverse complement strand
GCGTTCCCGGGAACGCGTGTCGCGACGAAGCCACTTCCCACGACACTCCCGTCGTTATTCGAGGTGCCCTTCGGTCGCGACAGCGTGACCGACCGTGCCTGTCGCGACGGAAGGGCGCCTGGCATCGCGCGCTTTGCCGCGGCCCAGCAGGACACACCATTGCCCTGCAGGAGCGGCTTCAGCCGCGACAGGCATTGCCGGGAACGTCTCGTCGCGGCTGAAGCCGCTCCTGCAGAAGAGCGGCCTGTCGCGATCAGGTAGCTCCCACATCCCAACATCATCGCGACCGACGCGGCCCTAGGCCAGCGCCTGCCACAGCTGGTGCAGGCCCAACCCCAGCAGTGTCAGGAAGAACACGCGGCGGAACGCATTGGCGGAAATACGCTGGCGCAGCCGTGTGCCCAGCCACATGCCGATGGCGGTGGGCAGCAGCGCCAGCAGCGACGGACCCAGTGTCTGCGTCGGGAAAACACCGTGGGCGACCAGGGCCGCGGCCAGCGCCAGGGTGGCTGCGGCGAAGCAACTGCCGAGGGCGCGCATCAGCGTGTCCCGCGGCAGCGCCAGCGCTACCAGGTAGGGCAGGACCGGCAAGACGAACACGCCGGTGGCACCGGTCAGCAGGCCGGTCGCCAGGCCCACGGGCGGCCCTGCCCAGCGCGCCTGCGACGGCGACAGCCGCGCCTGCCACTGACCCAGGCCGAGCACGGCGTAAAGCGCCAGCAATGCGCCCAGGCCGGCGCGCGCCAGCCGCGGGTCGGCGCCGGCGAGGATGCCGGCGCTGCACCAGGTGCCGGCGACGATGCACGCCAGCAGCGGCCACAGTCGCCGCAGCAGCGCGCCCGCGCCCGCTCCCCAGGCCTGTTGCAGGTTGGTCAGCAGCGACGGCAGCGCCAGCAGCGCGGCCGCCTCGGTCGGCGTCAACCACAGTCCGAGCAAGCCCATCGCCACCGTCGGCAGGCCCATGCCGGCCACGCCCTTGACGCCGCCGGCGAGCAGGAAGACCAGGGCGATCGGCAGCAGGTGCGGGGCGAGCGTGTCCATGCCGCCGAGCATCGGCGCGCCGCGGCGGGCGGACAATGCGCGAATGCTTCAGGCAGACTTCGGCAACGACGAAGGCGGGAGTGCCGATGCACCTGGATTTCACCGATCTGCGGCTGTTCGTGGCGGTGGCCGAGGCCGGCAGCATCACCGCTGGCGCCGACCGCGCAGCCCTGTCGCTGGCCGCCGCCAGCGCCCGCATCCGCGCGCTGGAGACGCAGCTGGGCGTCGCCGTGTTCGAGCGCGGGCCGCGTGGCGTCGGCCTCACCGCGGCCGGCACCGCGCTGCTGCGGCACGCGCGGCAGCTGTTGCGCCAGGCCGAGGCACTGCGCAGCGAACTGGGCGACTACGCCGGCGGCCACCAGGCCAGCGTGCGCCTGCTGGCCAATACCGCGGCGCTGTCGGAATGGTTGCCGGAGGTGCTGGCCGAGTTCCTGGTGGCGCATCCGCGCATCGATCTGGCGCTGCGCGAGCAGGGCAGCGCCGCCGCGGCCGATGCGCTGCGCGAGCAACGCGCCGAGGTGGCGGTGATCGCCGACCACGCCGATCTGCAGGGCCTGCAGGCGCACCCGTTCCGTCAGGACCGGCTGGTGCTGGTGGCCGCGGCCACGCATCCGCTGGCGCAGGCGCCGCAGCTGCGGTTCGCGCAGGTCTGGCAGGCGCAGTGGCTCGGCCTGGCCGAGGACAGTGCCCTGCAGCAACACCTGCGCACGCAGGCGGCGCGCGCAGGCGGGCAGCTGCGCATCCGCGCGCAGGTGCACGGCATCGAACCGCTGTGCCGGATGCTGGCGCGCGGCGCCGGCGTGGCGATCCTGCCGCAGGCGGCGCTGGAGCGGGTCAGCGTGCGCGCGCAACTGGTCGCGGTGCCGCTGCAGGAGCCGTGGGCGCTGCGCCAGTTGTCGATCGTGTGGCGACCGACACCGGTGCCGTCGCCGCCGGTGCAGCAGGTCCTGGATTGGCTGTGTGCGCATGCGGCGCCGGCGGGGTGAGCGGCACAGGCCGGCGCGTTACTGACGCTTCCGACGACGTGCTGGTGCAGCGGTGCAGCGGGGCGTCGCTCACGTGCAGGGGCGACCCTGGTGCCGTGTTCGCGATCAGTTGCGGCGGCTGTTCCCCGATCATGCTTCGCTGCTGAAGCCGCTCCTGCGAAGAGCTGCGCATCGTCAGCGCACTTGGTCCCTGTGGGAGGGACATCAGTCCCGACTGCCACCGGAGTCGGATGCGTTCCGGTGCGAGATCACGACTGAAGAACTGCTCCGACCACGCGTCCGCTTTGGCTCGGCCGGAGGTGTCGTTGTCTTTGCAGCGCTTGACGTGGCCTTGGCCAGTGAGCCACACCGAGGCCTTCCGGGGCATGCGCGTCGCGGCTGAAGCCGCTCCTGCGACGAGCGGTACCTCGCTAGCGCGAATGCTCCTGGTCAGAACACCTCCAACGGCCCGCTTCGCCTGGCATCACGTTGCCTCGTAGGAGCGGCTTCAGCCGCGACAGGCTTTACCGCTAGCGCCGCGTCGCACCTGAAGCCGCTCCTGCACCTACGCCTGTGGCCGATGCCGCAGGCTTCATCGCGTCACTGCGGCCAGGCGAACGTGGCGATCACCGGGAAGTGGTCCGACGGCCAGTGACCCTGCGGTCGCGCGTCGAGCGTGGCGTAGTGGGTGGCGTGCAGCCCGCGCGAGAGGATCCAGTCGATGCGTCGGTCCGGGTGGCCGGTGAAATCGTGGAAGGTCGCTTCCGGGCCCTGCGGCTGCGCCACCTGCGTGCGCGCATCGGCCAGGCTGGCGGTGAGCGTGCGGTAGGTCGGCGAGTCCGGCACCGTGTTGAAATCGCCGGTCAGCACCACCGGCACGTCCGCCGGCAGCGCCTTCAGGCGCGACACGATCAGCGCCGCGCCCTTGGCCCGTGCCGCTTCGTCCTCGTCGCGGTAGGGCAGGTGGGTATCGAACAGATAGAAGTGACGGCCATCGCCGATGCGCTCGAACAGGCCCCAGTTGACCATGCGCGGCAGCGGATGGCCCCAACTGATGCTGCCCATCACCTCCGGCGTGTCCGACAGCCAGAAGTGCCCCGAGTCCACCAGCTTCAGTGTGCGGCTGTCGTAGAACACGCCCATGCGCTCACCGTCGTCCTTGCCGTCGCGGCTGGGGCCGAACCAGCGGTACTCCGGCAATTGCGCGGCCAGGTAGTCGGCCTGGCGCTGGACCAGTTCCTGGGTGCCGAACACATCCGGATGCTGCGTGCGGATCAGCGCGGCCATCGCACTGCGGCGCACGTCCCAGCGCTTGTCGCCGTCGGTGTCGACCGGCACGCGCACGTTGAAGCTCATCACCTTGAGCGGGGCCGGCGCGGCGGGCGGCGCCGGCTTGCGCGCCTGTGCCGGCGCGATGCACACGCCCAGTACCAGCAGCAGGGGGAGCGCGAGCTTGCGCGCGGACGACAACGACATCGACATGGCAGATCTCGACAGGAGCGGAGCACGCGATGGTGGCATGGCGGTGGTGCCGGTGACCACCGCGTGGCGCGCCTGACGAGCGGCGATCAGTTGAACGCCGACAGCGCCTGGGTGAGTTTCCCGTTGTTGTCGACCGCACCCATCGTGTAGCCCTGCCAACCCGGGTAGGCGTCGGGTTCCCAATAGAACACGCCCAGGCCGCGGCTGCCGAGCGCGCGGGTCTTGCCGAGCAGATCGGCCAGCATCGCGCGGGTGGTCGCGGACTGCTGCCAGTCCATGCCGACCTCGCTGACGATCACGTCCGAGCCATAGCGCGCCACCATGTCCTGCATGTTGCTGGCGATCTGCGTGTTGGCGCTCTGCCAGGCGTTGGGGGACGGGTAGTGCGACATGCCGACCACGTCCCACTTGCCGCCGGCCGACTTGAGGCTGTCGAAGAACCAGCGGAAGGTCGCGTTGTCGTAGCCGTTGGCCAGGTGCACGATCACCTTGGCATTGGGGTAGACCGACTTGCTGGCGTTGTAGCCGCTGTTGATCAGTTGCGCGAGGTTGCCGAAGTTGGGGGTCTTGCCGTCCGGCCACAGCATGCCGCTGTTGATCTCGTTGCCCACCTGCACCCAGCTTACGTCGATGCCGTTGGACTTGAGGTAGGACAGGATGCCGCTGGTGTGCGAATACACGTCCGTGACCAGGGTGGCGAAGTTGTGGCCGTTCCAGGCCGCCGGCTTGGTCTGCTTGCCGGGATCGGCCCAGCTGTCGCTGTAGTGGAAGTCGATCATGATGCGCATGCCCTGCGCCTTCGCGCGCTTGGCCATGTTCAGCGTGTCGGCGCCGTCGTTCCAGCCGCCCTGCGGATTGACCCACACGCGCAGGCGGATCGCGTTGACCCCGGTGCCCTTGAGCAGGGCGAAGAAATCGGTGGTGGCGCCGGAGGCATTGCGGAACACGCGGCCGCTGCTCTCCTGCTGGTCGATCCAACTGACATCGGCGCCCTTGGCGAAGGTCTGCGCCATGGCCGGCGCACACAGACAGGCGAGCAACAACACCAGCAGCCAGGCGGACACGCGCTTGCTCGATCGGTTCATGCGATTCTCGCGGTGATGGGTGATGGAGGAGGGAAGGGATGCGTCGCGCGGCCCCGAGCGGCGGCCGGCGGGACGTGCCGGGCCGTCCCCGCGGCCGCGGCGCGCACGAGGCTAGCGCGATCGCCGTGGCGACGCGCGCTGCACTGCAGCGGCGCTGGCGCGGCGTGCGGATGCGGTGTCTGGATGGCCGATGAATCTGCGCGGTGCGTCACTTGACGCGATGCGCCATCGGCGTAGCATTTCGCCCACGCCAAGGGACAGACCCGCGGCGATCCACCCAACCGTGAGGGATGCTCATGGAGTTCGACTATCTCGTGTTCATCGGGCGCTTCGAGCCCTTCCACAACGGCCACGCCGCCGTTGCCCGCCACGCCCTGGCGCGTGGACAGAAACTCATCTTCCTGATCGGCTCGGCCGAGACTCCCCGCACCATCCGCAATCCGTGGACCGTTGCCGAGCGCAGCGTGATGATCCAGGCCGCGCTGGAAGGCGCTGGCGAGCGGCTGATCCTGCGTCCGCTGCGCGACCATCTGTACAACGAAAGCCAATGGATCGCCGCGGTGCAGGCGACGGTGGCCGAAGCGGTGCGCAGCGACGGCGGCAGCGCCGAGGCGCGCATCGGCCTGATCGGCATGGACAAGGACGCCAGCAGCTATTACCTGCGCGAGTTCCCGCAGTGGCCGCTGGTCGACGTGCAGCACACCGAGACGCTGTCGGCGACCGAGCTGCGCCGTTACCTGTTCGAGGCCGGCAGCATCGATTTCCACGGCGCGCTGCTGATGTTGCGCGGCAACGTGCCGACGCCGGTGTTCGACATGCTCGAGGCGTTCCGCAAGAACTCGCCGTCGTATGCCGAACTGCTCGCCGAATACCAGTTCATCGAGCAGTACCGTGCCGCCTGGAAGGAGGCGCCGTATCCGCCGACCTTCGTCACCGCCGATGCGGTAGTGGTGCACTCCGGGCATGTGCTGCTGGTGCGCCGCCGCGCGGCCCCGGGCAAGGGCCTGTGGGCGCTGCCGGGCGGCTTCGTCGGCCAGCACGAGAGCATTCTCGACGCCTGCCTGCGCGAACTGCGCGAGGAGACCCGGCTGAAGATCCCGGTGCCGGTGCTCAAGGGCTCGCTGAAGAACCGCCACGTGTTCGACCACCCCGAGCGCAGCCTGCGCGGACGCACCATCACCCACGGTTTCCACTTCGAGTTCGTGTTCGGCGAACTGCCCGAGGTGCGCGGCGGCGACGATGCCGACAAGGCGCGTTGGGTGCCGGTCAGCGAAGTGCTGGGCATGGGTCCGAAACTGTTCGAAGACCATCTGCACCTGCTCGAATTCTTCCTGGGCCGCGGTTGACGCGGCCTCCCGGCCGGTGGACAGACCGCCGGCTTTCCCCGACGCGAAGGAGCTTCCGTCATGCAATGCCTGAACAACCTGCTGCTCAACACCGATAGCTACAAGGCCAGCCACTGGCTGCAGTACCCGCCCGGCACCGACGCCACCTTCTTCTATGTGGAATCGCGCGGCGGCGTCTACGACCGCACCGTGTTCTTCGGCCTGCAGTCGATCCTCAAGGAGGCGCTGGGCCGCCCGGTCACCCATGCCGACATCGACGAGGCGCGCGACCTGTTCGCCGCGCACGGCGAGCCGTTCAACGAGGCCGGCTGGCGCGACATCGTCGACCGCCTCGGCGGCCAGTTGCCGATCCGCATCCGCGCCGTGCCCGAGGGCAGCGTGGTGCCGACCCACAACGCGCTGATGACCATCGAATCCACCGACGCGCAGGCCTACTGGGTGCCGTCGTACCTGGAGACGCTGCTGCTGCGCATCTGGTACCCGGTGACCGTGGCCACGGTGAGCTGGCACGCCAAGCAGACCCTGCGCCAGTTCCTGGAGCGCACCAGCGACGATCCGGACGGGCAACTGCCGTTCAAGCTGCACGACTTCGGTGCGCGCGGCGTGTCCAGCCTGGAATCGGCGGCGATCGGCGGCGCCTCGCACCTGGTCAACTTCCTCGGCACCGACACCGTGTCCGGGCTGCTGCTGGCGCGCGCGCACTACCACGAGCCGATGGCCGGCTATTCGATCCCGGCCGCCGAGCACAGCACCATCACCAGTTGGGGCCGCGAGCGCGAGGTCGAGGCCTACCGCAACATGCTCGCGCAGTTCGGCAAGCCCGGCGGCGTGGTCGCGGTGGTGTCGGACAGCTACGACATCTTCCATGCGATCCGCGAGCACTGGGGCCGCACCCTGCGCGAGCAGGTGATCGCCTCCGGCGCCACCGTGGTGATCCGCCCGGACTCCGGCGATCCGGTGGCGGTGGTGCACCAGTGCCTGGAACTGCTCGACGAGGCCTTCGGCCACAGCGTCAACGGCAAGGGCTACAAGGTGCTCAACCACGTGCGGGTGATCCAGGGCGACGGGGTCAACCCGACCAGCATCCGCGCGATTCTGGAGCGCATCACCAGCGCCGGCTACGCCACCGATAACCTGGCCTTCGGCATGGGCGGCGCGTTGCTGCAGCGGCTCGACCGCGACACCCAGAAGTTCGCGCTGAAGTGCTCGGCCGCGCGCGTCGACGGCCGCTGGATCGACGTCTACAAGGATCCGGTCACCGACAAGGGCAAGCTCAGCAAGCGCGGCCGCATGCGCCTGCTGCGGCACCGCGAGTACGGCAGCTATCGCACCGAGCCGGTGGCGGCCGAGGCGGTGTCGGCCGAGGCGGTCGCCGGTCCGGCCGGCTACGACGATGCGATGGTCACCGTGTGGGAGAACGGCCGCCTGCTGCAGGATTGGACCTTCGCCGAGGTGCGCGAGCGCGCGAACGCCGCGCGCCTGTAGGAGGCGCCCATGGATGCGTCCCTGCCGAGTCCGCCGCCGTTGAGCGGCGGCTCGCCGCTGTTCGCCGCCCTGCGCGCCAGCACCCCGCATCTGGAATGGCGGGTGCCGGCCGCCACCGATGCGACGCGCTGGCGACAGCAGCGCATCGGTGCGCGCGACTACCGCGTCGCGCAGCCGGTGACCTTCACCCCCTACGCGTCGGTGCGGCCGTGTTCGGCGCGCTGCCGCTTCTGCTCGGAAACCCTGCGGCCGCAGGCCGGCGGCACCGCCGCGGCCAGCCTGCGGCCGCCGCCGGACTACTTCGCGCAGTTGCGCCAGGCGCTGGCGCAACTGCGCGGGCTGCCGCTGTCGCATTCACTGTCGGGGCTGGAGATGACCGACGACGAAGACTGGTTCGTGGAACTGCTGCAGACCCTGGGTGCGGCCGAGCGCGACGGCCTGCTGGTCGAACAGCGGGTGCTGTACAGCAACGGCGCCGGTTTCGCCCGCGGCCGCGGCGAGGCGTTGCTGCAGGCGCTGCAGCGCTTCGGCCTGTCGTGGCTGGAACTGTCGCGGCACCATCCGCTGCAGGCGCGCAACGACGCGATCATGCGGTTCCGCCCCGGCGAGGCGATCGCCGATGCCGCGGTCTTCGTCGCCACCGCGCGGCGCATCGCCGCGGCCTTGCCGCTGCGTCTGGTGTGCATCCTGCAGCACGGCGGCGTCGCCGATGCCGACGGCGTCGCCGCCTATCTGGACTGGGCGCGCACCTGCGGGGCGCGCACGGTGATCTTCCGCGAGTTCTCCCGGCTCGGCGACGGCTACCGCGATGGCGGCACCGCGCGCTATCTGACGCAGGCGCGGGTCACGGTGGAGCAGGTGCTCGGCGCCTGCATGGCCGCGCCGTGGTGGCGCGACCTGCAGCCGCTGCAGATCACCGAGGGCTACTACTTCTGGAACCTGCGCCTGGCCACCGCCGACGGCATGGAGGTGGTGTTCGAGACTTCCGACTACGGCGCGATGCAGGCGCGCCACGACAGCGGCGACCTCTACAAGCTGGTGTTCTTCGCCGACGGCCGGCTGTGCGCCGGCTGGCAGCCGGACCGCGATCTGCTGTGGCGGGCGCCGCATGGATAGCCGCAGCTGGTGGACGCCGACGCCGGATCCGCCGGACCATCGCCTGCCGGAGGATCTGCGCCGGCGCGATCCGCTCGGCGCGCGCGACTGCGGCTGGGTCGGGCAGATGCGTCCGTTCGTGCGCCACTTCAGCGCCCCGGGCGCGCGCGTGCTGGATCCGTTCTGCGGCTTCGGCAGCACCTTGCTCGCGGCCGCACTGGAAGGCCGCCATGGCATCGGCCTGGAGATCGACGCGGCGCGCGCGCGGCTGGCGCGCGAACGGCTGCAGCGGCTCGGCCTGCGCGCCGAGGTGCTGGACGGCGGTTTGCCGCAGTGCGCGCCGGCCGCGCCGGTGGACCTGTGCCTGACCAACGTGCCGTACTTCGGCTGCGCCTGGCCGGCCGCGGCGGCGCCCGGCCAGCTCTACGCCAGCGCCGACTACGCCGCCTACCTGCATGGCCTGCGCGCGGTGTTCCATGGGGTGCGTCGCCACCTGCGCGAGGACGGCTTCTGCATCGCGATGGTGGAGAACGTCCAGCTCGGCGAGGTCACCGTGCCGCAGGCCTGGGACCTGGCGCGGATCCTCGGCAGCCTGTTCGCGCCCTGTCCCGAGCGGGTGCTGTGCTACCCGCGCGAGCCGGCGCAGCCGCTGGCGCCCGGCGACACCGGCAGCGACCGCAGCCACGAGTACGCGCTGATCTTCCAGCATCGGCGCCAGCCCATCGACCTGCTGGGCACGGCGCAGGTGCTGGCGGCCCTGCGCGCCGACGGTTTCGCCTTTGCGGTGTACGGCAGCTATCCGCGCTGGCTGGCGGATCCGGCGGCGACAGCGCGCCTGCCCGGCGACGTCGACCTGCTGCTGCCACGCGACCTGGACAGGCTGCTGCGGCTGCTCGACTGGCTGCGCGCGCGTGGCTTCCTGCTGAGCCTGTGGGGCGAGCCGCTGGCGACCCCGCCGACCCTGGAGCTGCTCGACGCCCACCACTACCTGCGCGCCGAACGCCGCGACCGCGACGGCGGCCTGCTGCGCGTGGACCTGGCGCTGGAACCCGCCGCCTGACGCGGCGGCGGCCCAGGCCGCGCACCTCGCTAACCGCTGGATGAGCGGGCTGGGCAGCGTCAAGGCCGTGCCGACGCGCTTGCGGCTATCCTTTGCCGCGGTTCCCTCTCTCCGGTCAACGGCCTATGTCCGCTACCTCCAAAGTTCTCGCCATTCCCGCGCTCGCGCTGATCGCGATCGGCCTGAGCGGCTGCTTCGCCCGCAAGCAGGACGGCCTGGTGAAGGAGACCTTCAATTCCGACAACACCTATTCGCGCAACTACCCGGTGCAACCGGCGCAGGCCTGCGAATCGGCGCGACGCGCGCTGCTGAGCCAGGGCTACGTGGTGTCCAAGGCCACCGCCGATGCGGTGGAGGGCACCAAGAACTTCCAGCCCAACGACGATCTGCACGAGCAGCTGGAACTGCGCGTGTCCTGCGTGGGGCACGGGCAGGACGAGTCGTGGGTGTTCGTCAGCGCGCTGCAGGACCGCTATGCGCTGAAGAAGAGTCCGACCTCGGCCAGCGTCGGCGTCGGCGTGCTCGGCTCGGTGTCGCTGCCGATCGGCAGCAGCGACGATTAGATGGTGCGGGTGGGCAGCAGCACGGTGCAGGACGGCGACTTCTACAAGCGCTTCTTCCAGTTGATGAGCGAGTACCTGCCCAAGAGCAAGCCGGCACCGGCGCCGCCCGCGCATCCGCCCGCACCCGCGGCCGCAGTGGTGACTGCGCCGGCACCGACGCCGACGCCGCCCGCGCCGGCACCTGCGCCCGCACCCGCACCTGAGACCGTGCCGCCGCCGCCCGCCGCGGCGCCCGCGCCGCCGCCGGTGCCCGCGGCCAGCACCGCGGCGCAGCCGCCTGTCACGCCGACGCAGCCGAGCGGCGAACCCGGCGGCGCCGACTGATTCAGGCATGGCTGTGGAAGCTGAATGCGGCCGATTTCGCTTCACGAACCATTCGCGAAGTCGGTGAGAAGGTGGCGCCCGTCGAGAGCGCGGTGCCTGTGCATCGGCTCCGCCACCCAGGAGCAATCAGCATGAACACTCTCAAGTCCGCCTTGTGTCTTTCCGTGCTCGCCATCGCCACGGCTGCTTCGCCGCTCGCCGAGGCGCAGCGCCACTATGGCCCCGAGGACGCCGGCCGCCGCTTCAGCGACGGCACCCGCGTGCACTGCAAGAAGGTCGCGGTGCGCAAGAACAACACCGACCCGGACCGCATCGGCGGCACCCTGGCGGGTGCGGCGATCGGCG
>JBEVKG010000070.1:0-6468 GCA_040509765.1 Xanthomonas sp. | reverse complement strand
GACGTCCTGCAGGAACGCCAGCGACGAGGTGAGCGAATCGAGGTCGTCGCGCAGCACCGCCCCACCGACCTTCACCACCGCGAAGCGCGCGGCGTCGAGCTGCGAGAAGCGCTTGAGGTACTGGCTGATCTCCTTCGCGCTGGCCATGCTCGAGAGCAGGCGCACGATGGTCTGGCGGGTTTGGCGGTTGGCGTGCATGGCAGGGGGCGGTATCCGAAGGAATCCAGGGTGGGCCGATGGCGGGATCGGTCCGGGCGACGTGGGAGGGCGTGCGGCTCAGCGCGCGCCAGTGATGATGCGGTGCACCGAGGCGGCGTAGCGCTGCAGTTGCTCCAGCGTCACGAACTCGTCGGCGGTATGCGCCTGGGCGATGTCGCCCGGGCCGTAGACCAGCGCGGTGTAGCCGCCGGCGGAGAACAGCGACGCTTCGGTCCAGAAGTCCACGGCGTTGCCGATCGGCAGTTCCAGCGCATCGGCGACATCGCGCGCGGCCAGGCGCTTGTCCTCGGCCCGGGCGATGTCGCCCGACGGCAGGCTCGGCCCGCGGAAGGTCTCCTCGAAATGCGCCGCGGCCGGCTCGGCGACGCCGGCGAAGGTCGCCAGCAACGCGTCCACGTCCATCGACGGCAGCGGCCGGAAGCCGAAGCGCAGCTCCGCCGCCGGCGCGATCATGTTGGCCTTGATCCCGCCCTCGACCCGGCCGATGTTGAAGCGCAGCCCGGTCAGCCCGCCGAAACGCGCGTGCGCCAGCGACTCCACATGGTCCAGCGCACGGCCGCCCCAGCGCATCGCCTGGTGCAACGCACTGGCCGCGGCGTCCTGCTTGCCGGAGGCATGCCCGGCGCGGCCGGCGAAGCGCATCAGCACCGAACTGATGCCACGATGCGCCAGCACCGCCTCGCTCATGGTCGGCTCGGCCACCAGCACCGCCTCGTAGGCGATGCCGCGTGCCAGGAAGGCGGCGATGCAGCGCGGGTCGTTGGCTTCCTCGTCGCTGGAGAACAGGAACGCGGCATCGCCATCGCCGGCATTGGCCGCGGCCAGCAGCGCCGCCGCCGCGCCCTTGATGTCGCACACGCCCAGGCCGATCACGCGATCGTCCAGACGCCGCATGGTGTGCGGATCGGCGCTCCAGTGCGGCGAATCCGGCACCGTGTCCAGGTGCACGTTGAACAGGTATTTCGGCGTTCCGCGCACCGCATACAGGCTGACCGCGCCGGCGCCGTGGTCGATCACCTCGACGGCGAAGCCGGGCAGGTGCTCGCGCAGGTAGCCGAAGATGCCGCCGTCGGCGGCGATCGCACGCGGCGGGTTGCGGGTGTCGAAGGACACCAGCTGCTGCAGGTGATCGAGCGTGGCGGTGAGCAGATCGGTCATGGGTCAGGCCGCAGTGGTGCTGGTCAGATAATCCTTCTCCCGTCGGGAGAAGGTGCCCCGAAGGGGCGGATGAGGGTGCGGGCGAAGCCTGGTGAGGCCAATCGCGCTAGCAGGTGAAGATCCTGGCGAAGCTCGCGCAACCAACTAGTGCGAGGCTTCGCCCGTACCGTCACCCCAACCCCTCTCCCGAGGGGAGAGGGGCTTTTGCTCCTTCAGCGATTCACTTGCGCGTACAGCGTGGAGCTCATCCCGAACAGCTTGATGAAGCCCTCGGCCTCGGCCACGCCCCAGTCCGCCGACTGCGCGTAGGTCGCGCCCTTGGCGTTGAGCAGGTGCGGCGACTTCACCGCCACCGCGTCGACGCGGCCGCCGCGGGTCTCCAGCGTCACCTCGCCGTTGACCATCGCCTGCGACGACTTCAGGAAGGCTTCCAGATCGGTCTTCAGCGGATCGTGGTAGAAGCCTTCGTAGACCAGCTCCACCCACTTGCGCGCCACGTCCGGCTTGAAACGGTTCTGCTGCTTGGTCAGCACCGCGTCCTCCAGCGCGCGGTGCGCGGCCAGCAGCGCCACCAGGCCAGGCGCCTCGAACACGATGCGGCCCTTCAGGCCGATCACGGTGTCGCCGGTATACACGCCACGGCCCACGCCGTAGGGCGCGAACAGCTTGTTGAGCTTGGCCAGGATCTGTTCGCCCGGCAGCGCCTTGCCGTCGAGCTCGACCGCCTCGCCCTGCACGAACTTCAGCTTCACCGTCAGCGGCTCGGTCGGCCACGCGCTGCGCGGCGCGCACCACCCACGGGCACCCTCGCCCGGCGCTTCCCAGCGGTCGATCTCGCCGCCGGACATGGTCAGGCCGAGCAGATTCTCGTTGATGGTGTAGGCCTGCTGCTTGGCGCGCACGCCGAAGCCGCGCTCTTCCAGGTACTTCTGCTCGTAGGCGCGGGTCTGGGTGTGTTCCTTCTGGATCTCGCGGATCGGCGCGACGATCTCGTAGTCGCCCAGCGCCTTGACCGCCAGGTCGAAGCGCACCTGGTCGTTGCCCATGCCCGTGCAGCCGTGGGCGATGGTCTTGGTGCCCAGTTCCTCGGCGCGCTTGAGCGCGGCATCGACGATCAGGTAGCGGTCGGACACCAGCAGCGGGTACTGGCCCTGGTAGCCCTCGCCGGCCCACACGAACGGCTTGACGAAGCCGGCCCAGATCGCCGGGCCGCCGTCGACGGTCACGTGGCTGGCCGCCCCCAGTTCCGCGGCGCGCTTCTCGATGAAGTCGCGCTCCTCGGCGTCCACGCCGCCGGTGTCGGCGAACACGGTGTGCACCGCATAGCCCTTGGCCTGCAGGTAAGGGATACAGAAGCTGGTGTCGAGGCCGCCGGAAAAGGCGAGGACGATGTCCTTGAGGCCGGGAGTGGGGAGTGGGGAATCGGGAATGGTAGAAGCGGTGCTCATGGTTGTTTCCTTATCACGCGTAAAAGTGGGGGCTAACGCTGTTGCTGTACCGATTCTCTATTCCCGATTCCCGATTCCCGCTTGCGACGCAAGCGCCGCCATGATCGCCTTCTGCACATGCAGGCGGTTCTCGGCCTCGTCGATGGCGATGCAGTTGGGCGAATCCATTACCGCGTCGGTGGCCTTGACGTTGCGGCGCAGCGGCAGGCAGTGCGAGAACACGCCGTTGTTGGTCAGCGCCATCTTGCGTTCGTCGACGATGAAATGCTGGTACTGGTCGCGGATCGGCTTCTCCGGGCCCCAGTTGCCGAAGAACGGCAGCGCGCCCCAGCTCTTGGCATAGACCACGTCGGCGCCGGCGTAGGCGCTGTCGATGTCGTGGCTGACGGTCAGCGAACCGCCGCTCTCCTGCACGTTCTGCGCGGCCCAGCCCATGTAGCGCTCGTCGAGCACGTAGTCCGGGGTCGGGCACAGCAGGGTCACGTCCATGCCCAGGCGGGTGGCGATGGTCAGCGCGGAATTGGCCACGGCGGTGTTCAGCGGCTTGGGATGGTAGGTCCAGGTCAGCACGTACTTCTTGCCGCGCAGGTCGCGGGTGCCGAAGTGTTCCTGCAGCGCCAGCGCGTGCGCCAGCTCCTGGCACGGATGGGTGATGGTCTCCATGTTGATCACCGGCACCGGCGAGTACTTGGCGAAGCTCTTCAGCACCAGGTCCTCGCGGTCCTTGGCCCAGTCGACGAACTTCGGGAACGCGCGCACGCCGATCAGGTCGACGTAGCGGCCCAGCACCCGCGCCACCTCGGCGATGTGCTCCTCGGTGTCGCCGTCCATCACCGTGCCCAGGTCGAACTCGATCGGCCATGCGTCCTTGCCCGGCTGCAGCACCACCGCGTGGCCGCCCAGCTGGAATGCGCCCAGCTCGAAGCTGGTGCGGGTGCGCATGGACGGGTTGAAGAACACCAGCGCGATCGACTTGCCCTTCAGCTCGCTGCCGAGGCGGTTGCGCTTGAACAGCGCCGCCTGGGTCAGCAGCGCGTCCAGTTCGGCGCGGCTCCAGTCCTGGGTGTTCAAGAAGTGCTTCAGAGACATCGATCGATCCTTTGCAGCGGTGGGGACGCGGGACGCGCGGGAGGTTCTACAACCTGGTTCTTTACGGGTGAAACTTTTCCGGCCGATGAAAACGAAAAAACCCAGCCTCGGGCTGGGTTTTCAGAACGAACGGCACGACGCTCCGGTTACCCAGCGAGAATGTGGGATTCCGGTCGACGCGCGCGCGACGTCATGCCCGAGGCCATGCGTGCGGCGCTGAGATCGTGCTGGGGCAGGTTCGCTTTCATCGGCGCGCATCCTCGCACGCGCACGCCACAGGCGCAAGCGCGCGCGGCGCTCAGCGCGGCGGCACCACCACCGCGTCCGGCACGTACGGCGCCACCGAGACGCGGATGCGCAGCCGGTTGCCCGGATCCTCGGGCAGCCGCGAGCGGTACTTGGTGCCCTTGTAGACATAGTCCACGTCGTAGGCGATGGGCCGGCGGAACTCGCGGCCGACTTCGACCGTCCGGCAGTTGCGCCCGCCCGCCGGAGCCGTGGCCGGCGCGGCCGCCTGCTGTGCCGGCTCCTCGTGGCGGCGGCTGAAGATGTCCTTCACCGAATCCATCAGCCGGTTGAAGCGGCTGTCGTCCTCGGCCGGCTTGGGAGCCGGGGCCGCCGGGGCCGGCGCGGGGGCCGGATCGCATTGCTGCTCGGTGCGGGTGGCGCGCAGGGTCTGGTAGACCGGCTCCACGTTCAGCACCTGGGCGTAGTCCAGCTTGACGTTCTCGATCACCACCACCCGGTTGCGCGCCTCGGAGTCCTGCGCCCAGGCCGGCGCCACGGCGCAGGCAAGGATGCCGACCAGCGGCAACAACAGGTTCGGACGCATCGGCAGCAGGCTTCGCAAGGGCAGACCGTTGAGTGTAGGCATGGCGGCTTGCGTCGGGCTGAACGCGAGCCGACGGCCGCACCCGGCGCCCGCCCATGACGCGCACTCCCTCCCGGAGAACGCCGCGCGAGGTCCGGCAGGCGCACCCGTGGCCGCGTCATCGCCCGGGCCTGGGCGGACGACGGCCACGCCTGGCGCTTCCTGCCCCACGTGCGCGCAACCGCGGCGCCGCATGCCCGGGAAGGGATGCCCCGCCCCGCGGCCGCTGCCGGTAGAATCGGGCGGTTTCCCCACCGCCGATGCCGATGAGCCTGCGCCTGCACAACAACCTGACCCGCCGGGTCGATACCTTCGAACCGCTCGATCCGGTGGCCGGCCCGACGCTCTATGTCTGCGGTCCCACCGTCTACAACTACGCGCACATCGGCAACGCCCGCGGGCCGGTGGTGTTCGACGTGCTGGCGGCGCTGCTGCGGCGCCGCTACGGCAAGCTGCGCTACGCCCGCAACATCACCGACGTGGACGACAAGATCAACGCCGCCGCGCAGGCGCAGGGCGTGCCGATCTCGGCCATCACCGACCGCTTCGCCGCCATCTACCGCCAGGACATGGCCGCGCTGGGCGTGACCCCGCCGGACATCGAGCCGGCGGCCACCGCGCATATCCCGCACATCGTGGCGATGATCGAGCGGCTGATCGCCAGCGGCCACGCCTACGCCGCCGAAGGCCACGTGCTGTTCGCAGTGGCCAGCTTCGCCGGCTACGGCAAGCTGTCGCGGCGCGACCCGGAGGAGATGCTGGCCGGCGCCCGCGTCGAGGTGGCGCCGTACAAGCGCGACCCGGGCGACTTCGTGCTGTGGAAGCCCTCCAGCGACGACCTGCCGGGCTGGGACTCGCCGTGGGGCCGCGGCCGCCCCGGCTGGCACATCGAGTGCTCGGCGATGGCCGCCGCGCACCTGGGCGAGACCATCGACATCCATGCCGGCGGCGTCGACCTGCAGTTCCCGCACCACGAGAACGAGATCGCGCAGAGCGAATGCGCCCACGGCGGCGCCACCTTCGCCCGCGTCTGGCTGCACAACGGCATGCTGACCTTCAGCGGCGCCAAGATGAGCAAGTCGCTGGGCAACATCGAGACGGTGCACGACCTGATCGAGCGGCATCGGCCGGAGGCCCTGCGCTGCGCGCTGCTGAGCGCGCACTACCGGCAACCGCTGGACTGGTCCGACGCCCTGATCCAGGCCCAGGTCGCCCGGCTCGACGGCCTGTACGGAACGCTGCGCGACCTGCAGGGCATCGACGCCGCGCCGGTTATTCCGGCCGAGATCGAAGAAGCACTGGACGACGACCTCAATACGCCGCTGGCGCTGTCGGTGCTGTCGAGCCTGGCGGCACAGGCGCGGCAGGCGCTGCGCGAGGTGGCGCCGGCCGGCGGCCCCGATCCCGCCGATGCCGCGCAACGTGCGGACGCGCTGCGCCAGGCCAAGGGCCGCCTGCTCGGCGCCGGCCTGGCCCTGGGCCTGCTGCAGCAGGATCCGGAGGTCTGGTTCCAGGGCGCCGGCAGCGACGACGACGCCCGCATCCAGGCGTTGATCGACGCCCGCAGCGAGGCCAAGAAGGCCCGCGACTTCGCCCGCGCCGACGCCATCCGCCAGGAACTGGCCGACGCCGGCATTGTCCTGGAGGACACGCCGCAGGGCGTACGCTGGAAGCGTGGGTGAC
>JBEVKG010000069.1:0-3072 GCA_040509765.1 Xanthomonas sp. | reverse complement strand
AAGGGGATCAGCCGCGACCGCAACACACCAAGAACCTCGCCCCCGTCGACGCGAGTGACCTGAACGCTGGCCAAGGCCGACGCAACGCCACCCGGCCCGTCGCGCGCGAAGTGACGCGCTCAGCTACAGCGCATCGAGATCGCCCAGCGCGCGGATCAGCCGCCGCGCGCGCTTGTCCGGCTTGCCCTCCGGCGCCTGGTAGCCGTTGCGCTCGGCGCTGCGCTGCGCGCGCAATTGCGCGCGGCGCTCGCGCGAGGCCTCGCTCTCCTGGTACAGCGTCTGCGCCACGCTGGCCGGGCCGCGCGTATCGCTCAGCCCCAGCACCTGGATCTCGAACACCTCGTCGCCGCGCTGCACGCGCACCTGCTCGCCCACGCGCACCGCGCGCGAGGACTTGGGCCGCTGCCCGGCCACGTCCACCTTGCCGGTTTCCACCGCCTGCTTGGCCAGGCTGCGGGTCTTGAAGAAGCGCGCGGCCCACAGCCAGACATCCAGGCGTACCGCGGCAGCTTGCACGACAGATTCGTTCATTGCGTTGTTCGACATCCACTTGCGTTGGGGTATGCAGGCGACCGCAGGGCGCTGCCGGATCGCTCGCCACAGCACCGGCCGAAGGCATCGGCCGAGGCACACATCTCCGCACAGATGGCGATGCGATCGCGCCAATGCAAGCGCCGCGCCCGCGGTCGTCCGCCCCTCCGAGATGAACGGGTTGGCGGGCAGCGGCCGGCCTCGGGGCCGGCGCGCCCGGGCGCGGCTTGCCGCGGTCGACTGGCCCTGCCGGTGCTGGCGTCGCCCCATGACCGCACCAAGGCGCGCATCACGCGATCCAGGCCGAACGCGTGCCCATCCTCGCCACAGGCGCTCGCGCCCTTGGCTCGGACAGGACGGGCCGCCACGCGTGACGGCGCACGCACGACGCATGCGCGCCTGCTGCACGACCGCTGCAGGCCGCGGTCCACCATCGCCCCAGCGGCATCCGTCGGTGCTAGTGTGGCCGGCTAACGCTCGATCCCGACCCGCGATGCCCAAGCCCGCCGTGCTCACCGAAGGCCCGATCGGCCGCCAGTTGCTGCTGTTCTCGTTGCCGATCATGGCCGGCAACATCGCGCAGTCCCTCAACGGCTCGGTCAAGGCCGTGTGGATCGGCCGCTATCTCGGCGAAGCCGCGCTCACCGCCGCGGCCAACGCCAACAGCATCATGTTCTTCCTGATCGGCTCGGTGTTCGGCATCGGCATGGCCTCCACCATCCTGATCGGCCAGGCGATGGGCCGCGGCGACGTGGCCCAGGCACGGCGGGTGATGGGCACCAGCGCCACCTTCTTCATCGGCATCTCGGTGCTGATCGCCGCTGGCGGCTGGTGGCTGGCGCGGCACCTGCTGGCCGCGATGGGCACCCCGGCGGCGTCGCTGCCGCTGGCCGAGGCCTACCTGCGGGTGATCTTCCTGGCGATGCCGCTGCTGTACACGTTCGCGTTTCTGTCGGCGGCGCTGCGCGGTACCGGCGATTCGCGTACGCCGTTCCGCTTCCTGCTGCTGTCGGTGGTGCTGGACATCGGCTTCAATCCGCTGCTGCTGTTCGGGCTGGGGCCGTTCCCCAAGCTGGGCATCGCCGGTGCGGCTTGGGCCACGCTGATCGCGCAGGCGGTGTCGCTGGCCGGGTTGCTGCTGTACCTGCGCCACAAGCGCCACGTGCTGTGGCTGGGCCGCCGCGACGCGCGGCTGTTCCGGCTCGACCTGCAGATCCTGCGCGCGCTGATCGTCAAGGGCGTGCCGATGGGATTGCAGATGGTGCTGATCTCGCTGGCGATGATCGTGATGATCGCGCTGGTCAACGGCTACGGCACCGCCACCTCCGCGGCCTACGGCGCGGCGCTGCAGCTGTGGGCCTACCTGCAGATGCCGGCGATGGCGATCGGCGCGGCCTGCTCGTCGATGGCCGCGCAGAACGTCGGCGCGCAGCGCTGGGACCGGGTCGCGGCGACCGCACGCAAGGGCGTGCTGTTCAATTTCCTGCTGACCGGCGCGCTGATCGCGCCGCTGATCCTGTTCGACCGCTGGACCCTGGCGCTGTTCCTGCCGCCGCACAGCGCCGCGCTGGAGATCGCGCGCCATCTCAACCACATCGCGGTGTGGTCGTTCCTGTTCTTCGGCGTCACCTTCGTGATCTCCGGCGTGGTCCGCGCCACCGGCGCGGTGATCCCGCCGCTGCTGATCCTGGCGCTGTCGCTGTGGGGCATCCGCGTGCCGTTCGCGCAGTTGCTGCAGCCGCAGCTGGGCGTGGATGCGGTGTGGTGGAGTTTCCCGACCAGCGCCACCTGCGCGATGCTGCTGTCGCTGGCGTACTACCGCTGGGGCAACTGGCGCAAGGCACGGATGCTGGCGCCCTCCCCTCCAGAGCCGCTGGCGCATCCGGCGGAAGTGCCGGCGCAACCGCCGGCACCGGTCGCCGACGTGGCGATCACGCAGGAGCCGGCGCGCTGAAAGCTGCGCTCGCGTCGCGATCTACAGGCGCCGTTGTCTTGCCGTGCAGCCGCGACGAGCGGAGCGCAACGCCGCCTGACACGCTCACTCGTCGGGACTGAAGTTCCTCCCACAAGGGCGCCCAGCCCGACTAAGCCCTTGTGGGGAGCGACCGACGCCATCCCCACAACGGCCACACCGCCAACGCGGACCTCATGGCGCCGCCTCCACGAGGTGCAACACACGCCACCACAAACGCAAACGGCCGCCCAAAGGCGGCCGTTGCGGCAGCGACCGGAGGTCGCCGGGGATTACTCGGCCTTGGCGGCGGCGGCAGCGGCCTGGCGCGCGACCTGGGCCTGCGCAGCGGCGGCCAGATCTTCCATGATGCGGGCGGCCTTGCCTTCCAGGCCACGCAGGTAGTACAGCTTGCCGGCACGGACCTTGCCGCGGCGCTTCACTTCGACCGAGTCGATGGTGGCGCTGTGGGTCTGGAACACGCGCTCGACGCCGTAGCCGTGCGAGATCTTGCGGACGGTGAAGGAGGAATTCAGGCCGGCATTCTTCTTGCCGATCACCACGCCCTCATAGGCCTGGACGCGTTCGCG
>JBEVKG010000068.1:0-3664 GCA_040509765.1 Xanthomonas sp. | reverse complement strand
CCGCCGGGGGGGGGGCCCCGGGGGTTGGGGCCGGGGGGGCGGTTGGGGGGGTCCCCCCCGCCCCGGGCTTTGCTCGCCAACCCCGGGGGGGGGCGCCCCCCGCACCCACGACAGGTGGCAGGGCATCCGTGGTTCCGCGGTCGTTCTGTGTTTGCACTTGCAACACTGTCGTGCCGCGACTCGCCAATCTTGTGTGGGAGGGGCTTCAGCCCCGACACCCTTCAATTGATCGCGTCGGGACTGAAGTCCCTCCCACACTAGGGCAGTGCACTTGTTGCTTTGATCGTGGTCATTGGCTGCCCGGCGTTACACCGACGCTTCCTCCGGCACGGCGCCAAGCACTCGCGCAGTGCATTGCGACTGCACTGTGGGAGGGGCTTCAGCCCCGACGCCTTTGAGTCGGATGCGTCGGGACTGAAGTCCCTCCCACAGCACGGCAGCGCACCGGCCACTTCGGTTGCAGTCACGACCAGCCGCCACCCCGCCCGACCTACGCCGCAGCCACCGGCAGCGCCAATGCCGCACCCTCGACGCAGGCGACCAGGCGCTCGCCCGGCGCCAGCACCGGGGCGACGCCGGCGGTGAAGTGCGAGAACGCCGGCAGCACGGTCATGCCGTCGCGCAGCCAGAATGCCGGCCAGCGCGGGCGCACGCCGGGCAGTCTGGCCAGCGGATGCAGATGTCCGCACAGTACATGCCGCTGCGCCTGCGTCGCCGGCTCGTGGCGCAGCACGAACGGGCCGTCCTCCACCTGCGCGCCGAGCAGGGCGATGTCCAGCCCGGCGCCGGCCAGGGCGCGGTCGTGGTTGCCGGCGATCGCCGCCACCCGCACGTGCGGATGCTGCGCGCGCCAAGCGTGCCACTGTCGTTGCCAGTCGGCATCGGGCGCGGCGCCGTGAAGTACGTCGCCAAGGATCCACAGGTCCGCCGCGTCCTGCGCCTGCAGCAAGGCCGACAGGCGCGCCAGGTCGAGCGCGGTGCCGCCGCGCGGCAAGCCGATGCCGGCACGGCGGAATGCATCCGCCTTGCCCAGGTGCAGGTCGGCGATCAGCAACCGCCGCCGCGCCGGCCAGTACAGTGCGCGGTCGCCGAGCAGGCGCACCGGTTCGCCGGCCAAGGTCCAGTCCAGTTCAGCGCGCATGGCGCTGCTCCAGTTGCGCCGCCGCGCGCATCACCCGCGCCTTCCAGTCCTCGGTGCTGAGTTGGCCGCGGATGCTTTCGGCCCACAGCGGGAACGCCAGGGGCGTCAGGCTGCGCGGGCTGTGCAGCGCCAGTTCGCGCGCGGCGCAATCGTCCAGGGTGGCGGCGAGCCGGGTCAGTTCCATCTCGCCCTGCAGCACCTCGCGCTCGGCCTGCGCCAGCAGCAGGTGCTCGGGATCGAAGCGGCTCAGCACGTCGTACAGCAGGCCGCTGGAGGCCTGCAGCTGGCGCAGGCTGCGCGGCAGGCGGCCGGGCAGGCTCGGCGGCAGCAGGCCGGCAACGCGGGCGATCTCGCGGAACTGGCGGCGTGCCAGTTCGCCCAGGTTGAGGCTCTCGCGCAGATCCTCGAACAACTGCGCCGGACTCAGCAGCGCGCGCAGCAGCGCCGCGTCGATCGGTGCATCCTCCGCTGGCGACAGCACCAGGCCGTAGTCGTTGGCGGCGAAGCTGAAGGTATTGCGCTGCCGCCGGCCCCAGCGCAGCGCCAGCAGCGCGGCCAGGCCTTCGTGCACCTGGCGCCCGGCGAACGGATACACGAACAGGTGCTGGCCGTCGCGGGCGCGCACGCGCTCGGCCAGCAGCCGCTGCGGCGCCGGCAGATCCGACAGCGCGCGCTGCAGTCCGAGCAGCGGCGCCAGCGCGCGCAGTTCGGCCTCGCCGCGCGGATCGGCGAACACCGCCTCCACCTCGCGGCCCAGTTCCGAGGACAGCGGCATGCGCCCGCCCATCCATTTCGGCACGCTGCCGTCGCCGCCCTTGGCCAGGCGCACGTACGCGGTCATGTCCTCCAGCCGCACCAGTTCCAGCAGACGCCCGGCGAACTGGAAGCGGTCGCCGCGGCGCAGGCGGCCGACGAACTGTTCCTCCACCGCGCCGAGCCGGCCGCCGCGCAGGAAGCGCACCGCGACGCTGCCGTCGCTGGTGATGGTGCCGATCGACAGGCGGTGGCGCAGGGCGATACGGCGGTCGTGCACGCGGTACACGCCATCCGCGTCCAGCACCACCTTGCGGTAGTCCGGATACTGCGCCAGCGCGCGCCCGCCCTGCACGACGAACTCCAGCACCGCCTGCCAGGTCGGCGCATCCAGCATCGCGAACGCGGCGGTGCCGCGCACTTCGGCGAACAGCGCCTCGGCAGCGAAGCCGCCGCCCAGCGCGCAGGTGATGCAGTGCTGCGCCAGCACGTCCAGCGACAGCCGCGGCGACGGCCGCGATTCGATGCGGCCATGGGCGATGGCGCGGCGCGCGGCGGCGTACTCGACCAGTTCCAGCGCGTGCGAGGGCACGCACAGCACGTGGCCGGCCTCGCCGGGGCGGTGCTTGGCACGGCCGGCGCGCTGCAGCAGCCGCGCCACGCCCTTGGGACTGCCGATCTGCAGCACCTGATCGACGGCGGGAAAGTCCACGCCCAGGTCCAGGCTGGAGGTCGCCACCACGCAGCGCAGGCTGCCATCGCGCAGTCCCTGCTCGGCGGCGCTGCGCAGCGCCGGATCCAGCGAGCCGTGGTGCAGGGCCAGCGTGTGCGCCTCTTCCGGCCACACCGAGGTCAGCGCCTGGTGCCACAGCTCGGCCTGCGCGCGGGTGTTGGTGAACAGCAGGCTGGTGCGCACCGCGAACAGGTTCTCGAGTACCCGCGGCAATTGCGCCAGGCCCAGGTGTCCGGCCCAGGGGAAGCGTTCGCCGACTGCCGGCGCCAGCGTCTCCAGGGTCAGCGTGCGCGGCTTGACCCCGGCCACGATCGGCGCCTGCGGCAGGTGCGGCAGCAGCACGTCGCGCGCTTCGTCCAGGTTGCCGAGCGTGGCCGACAGGCCCCAGGTGCGCAGCGCCGGCGCCCAGCCGCGCAGCCGCGCCAGGCACAGCTGCAGCAGCACGCCGCGCTTGTTGCCGAGCAGTTCGTGCCACTCGTCGACGATCACGCAGCGCAGCGTCGCCAGTTGCGGGGCGGTGTCGGGATAGGACAGCAGCAGCGCCAGCGATTCGGGCGTGGTCACCAACACGTCGAGCTTGCCGCTGCGTGCCAGACGCTTGTCGCGTGCGCTGGCGTCGCCGGTACGCAGGCCGATCTGCCAGTCCAGGCCCAGCGCCTGCGTCGGTTCGCGCAGCGCGCGCACGGTGTCGGCGGCGAGCGCGCGCAACGGGGTGATCCACAGCACCTTCAGGTCGCGCTGCGCCTGCCGGCGCGCGCGCGGCGGCGACACGGCCTTGGCGGCGGCGCCGGCGGCGCGGCACTGGGGGCTGTCGGCGACGCTCGGCAACCTTGGCGAAGCGCGCGACGCGCTGTTTCCGCATCGCCCGGACGCGCCGATCGTGTCCGGCGTCGCGCCGCGCACGCTGACGCTGGAGACGCTGCTGCCCGAGGCCACCGAGCGCTTCCCGTGGGCGGGGCACCTGGGCCTGTCGCAGCTGCAGCGCGTGATGCAGCGGCTGCTGGCGGTGCGCACCAGCCTGCTGTTCGTCAACACGC
>JBEVKG010000067.1:0-14520 GCA_040509765.1 Xanthomonas sp. | reverse complement strand
CATTGGCACCCGGGTACTGGGTGGTGACCACCAGGCTGGGCGCATCGATTTCCGGCAGCGCCGACACCGGCAGTTGCCGGTAGCCGAGGATGCCGAGCAGCAGCACGCCTGCCATCAGCAAGGTGGTGGCGATCGGGCGGCGGATGAAGATCGTCGAAAAGCCCACGGGGAAGATCCTTGCTGGTGAGAGTCCGGCGCGGCCGCGCCGGCGCCGGGAAAGACGGCGGAATCAGCGGCGGCCGTGGCCCTGTGCCGCGATCGCGACGCCGGGCGGCAACGCCGCCGCCTGCGCGCGATCCGGCCAGCGCCCGCCACGCAGGCGCGGCAAGGCCGGTGCCGGCACGCGCCGCGTGCGCGGCACGCTCAGCGCGGCCCGCCGCCGCCGCGGCGTCCGCCGCTGCGCTGCTGCTGCTTGCCCTCGGCTGCCTTCAGCTCGGCCTCGGTCGGCTCCGGCGGCGCCTCGCCCGGCTTCAGCGCGGTCACCTTGGTGCCGGGCTTGAGCCGGAACTGGCCTTCGGTGACCACGCGCTCGCCGGCCTTCAGGCCCTCGGTCAGCTGCACGTGGCTGTCGCCCACTTCCGCGCCCTGCTTGACCGTCTGCATCTTGACCGTGCCGTCGGCCTGCACCACGTACACGTAGTCGCCGTTGGGGCCGCGCTGCACCGCCTGGGTCGGCACCACCACCCCGTCGGCCACGGTGCGCAGGGTCAGGCGCACGTTGACGAACTGGCCCGGCCACAGTGCGCGGCCGTCGTTCGGGAACACCGCGCGGACCTTGAAGGTGCCGGTGTCGGCGCTGATCTGGTTGTCGATCACGTCGACCTGGCCGTCGCTGGCGATCGGATGCGCATCGGTGCGGTCCAGCGCGGCCACCGGCAGCGGCCCCGCCGCCTGCGCCTGGCGCACGTCCTGCAGCTGGATCTCGGGCAGGTTGAAGGTCACGTAGATCGGGTGCACCTGGGTGATGGTGACGATCGTGCTGCTGGTGCTGACGATATTGCCCACGTCCACCCCACGGATGCCGGCGATGCCGTCGTTGGGGGCGAGGATGCGGGTGTACTGCAGCTGCACCTGCGCCGCGCGCATCTGCGCGTCGTTGGCGGCGACCGCCGCTTCGTACTGCGCCACCTGGTTGCGCTGGGTGTCCAGGTCGGTCTTGGCCACGTACTGGCGGTAGGCCGGCGAGTCGGAACGCTGGAAGGTGGAGCGCGCGGTGGCCAGCAGCGCCTGGTTCTGGCGCTTGCTCGCCGCGGCCTGGTCGTAGCTGGCCTGCAGCGAACGCGGGTCGATCTGCGCCAGCAGCTCGCCCTTCTTCACTTCCTGGCCTTCGCGGAAGTTCAGGCTCATCAGCTGGCCGCCGACCTGCGGGCTGACGGTGACGGTGCTCAGCGCGGTCACCGTGCCGGTGGCGGTGGCGTAGATCGGCACCGCCTGGTGGGTGGCGGCCACCACCGTCACCGGGACCGGCGTGGCATCGCTGTCGTCGCCCATGCCGTCGCCGGCACCACCCTTGTGATGCCCGCCGCCGCGCATGACGCGTGTGCCTACCACCACCACGGCCACCGCTGCGAGGATCAGCAGCGCAATTTTCCAGAAACGCGACATCCGGGGAAACTCCTGTGGCGAGGCGGGGTGGAGGGCCCTCCCGCAGTGGCTGGTGACGAGCGAGGAAGCATATCGCCGGCGCGTTGCGATTGGACCATGACTGAAGGGACAGACGCCGCGGGCGGGCAAGGCCGGGCGTCCGCTCTCGCAACGCGCCGGCGGCGCATCGGTTGACACGGATTCGCAAGGGTTTTTTCCCCGCAGCGGGATCCACGGCCGCCCCCCGCCGGCCGCCGATGCACTACATTGACTGAACGCCCGTTACGTCCCGCCCCGGAGTCCTGCCATGCCGCGCCTGTCCCGCCTGCTGTCCGCGATGCTGTTCGCCGTCCCCGCCCTGGCCTGCGCGCAGAGCGCCGAGCGTCCGGAAGTGACGGCTGCCGCGGCCAGGCTGCAGGCCAAGGTGGTGGAGTGGCGGCGCGACTTCCACCAGCACCCGGAGCTGTCCAACCGCGAGGAGCGCACCGCCGCCAAGGTCGCCGAGCGGCTGCGCGCGCTGGGCCTGAAGCCGCAGACCGGCATCGCCCACCACGGCGTGGTGGCGATCGTCAAAGGCGCGCTGCCGGGGCCGAAGATCGCCCTGCGCGCGGACATGGACGCGCTGCCGGTGACCGAGCAGACCGGCCTGCCGTTCGCCTCCAAGGCCACCGGCGAGTACCGCGGCGAGACCGTGGGGGTGATGCACGCCTGCGGCCACGACGCGCATACCGCGATCCTGCTCGGCGTCGCCGAGGCGCTGGTGGCGATGCGCGCGCAGTTGCCGGGCGAGGTCATGCTGGTGTTCCAGCCCTCGGAGGAGGGCGCGCCGGGCAACGAGGAAGGCGGCGCCTCGCTGATGCTCAAGGAAGGCCTGTTCCGCGACTTCAAGCCGCAGGCGATGTTCGGCCTGCACGTGTTCTCCAGCGTCCAGGCCGGCAAGATCGCGGTGCGCGGCGGCCCGCTGATGGCCGCCTCGGACCGCTTCAGCATCAAGGTGATCGGCCGCCAGACCCATGGCTCGGCGCCGTGGAACGGCATCGACCCGATCGTGACCAGCGCCGACCTGATCGGCGCCGCGCAGAGCGTGATCAGCCGCCGCGCCAACCTGTCCAAGCAGCCGGCGGTGCTCAGCTTCGGCGCGATCAAGGGCGGCATCCGCTACAACATCATTCCCGACGACGTGGAGATGGTCGGCACCATCCGCACCTTCGACGAGGGCATGCGCCAGCAGATCTTCGCCGATCTCAAGACCGTGGCCGAGCACACCGCCGCCGCCCATGGCGCCAAGGCCGAAGCGCACGTGCCCGACCAGGACGGCAACCCGGCCACGGTCAACGACCCGGCGCTGACCGCGCGCATGCTGCCCAGCCTGCAGGCGGTGGTCGGCGCCGGCAACGTCTACGAACCGCCGCTGCAGATGGGCGCGGAGGATTTCTCGTACTACGCGCAGCAGGTGCCGTCGATGTTCTTCTTCGTCGGCGCCACCGCCCCCGGCATCGACCCGGCGACCGCGCCCAGCAACCACTCCCCGCAGTTCCTGCTCGACGAGACCGCCCTGGACGTCGGCCTGCGCGCCATGCTGCAGGTGACGTTGGATTACTTGAAGCAGTGACTCGAGATTCGGATTCGCAGGAGCGCGGCGGCGCATTGGCCCGGGCAGAATCGCGCATAGAGTCCGGCACCGATTGACCTCCGTAGGAGCGGCTTCAGCCGCGACGGACGTGCTCAGGAAGGCTGTCGCGGCTGACGCCGCTCCTACAGCCCCATCCTGGACGCGCCCTGTGGGAGCGACTTCAGTCGCGACGCGCGAAGCCGGGAATTGAGGCGCTGCTTCGGCACGGGCAGGCGCAGTTCCGCCTTTGCCACTCCCCACGCCCGACGCTCCACTCCCGGCCCCATACACCTCCCAGCCAGAACGCGCCCGCTACACTGCACCGCATGAACACCCCCCAGGATTCCAGCCTCGGCCGCGAGGTCGCTTACCCGTCGCAGTACGATCCCGCGCTGTTGTTTCCCATCCCGCGCGCCGCGGCGCGCAGCGAGATCGGCCTCGACCCGGCGGCGTTGCCGTTCTTCGGCGTGGACCGCTGGCATGCCTACGAACTGAGCTGGCTCGATGCGCAGGGCAAGCCCTGCGTCGCCACCGCGACCCTGCAGGTGCCGTGCACCTCGCCCAACCTGATCGAATCCAAGTCGCTCAAGCTCTATCTCAACTCGCTCAACGCGATGCGCTTCAACAGTGCCGAGGCGCTGCGCAGTTGCATCGTCACCGACCTGTCGACACGTGCCGGCGCCGACGTGGCGATGGAATTCGGATTGCCGCCGATGGACACGCTGGGCGAGGGCGAGTCGCTGGACGCGCTGGATATCGCCATCGACTGCTACGGCCCGCCGCGTCCGGACTTCCTGTCCGCCGCCACCGGCGAGGTGGTCGAGGAAACCCTCACCAGCGCCCTGCTCAAGTCCAACTGCCCGGTCACCGGGCAGCCGGACTGGGCCACGCTGCACCTGCGCTACCGCGGCGGCCGCATCGACCGCGAAGGCCTGCTGCGCTACCTGATCAGTTTCCGCGAGCACGCCGGCTTCCACGAGCAATGCGTCGAGCGCATCTTCCATGACCTGATGACGCAGTGCCGCCCGCAGTCGCTGCAGGTGGAGGCGCGCTATACCCGCCGCGGCGGCCTGGACATCAATCCCTGGCGCGCGACGCCGGACGTGGCCGAACCGCTGAGCTTCCTGCGCGATCTGCGCCAGTAGGCACCTCCAAAACGCCTCGATTGCAAAATCAGCCGCGACCAGCGACAGCATCGACGCGTCCGACCGCACTGCAGTCGGGACTGAAGTCCCTCCCACGAGGAGCGACCGCGATGGTGCGGCGTCGGCGGCGTGTGCGGTTCGCCCGAGACCGGCGGGTGCCGCGTGCTCGCGATGCCGTTGCGATGCATGTGTCCCGACCATTCGAACGGCAGACATGTCGCCGCGTTCGATGCGCGCGGCACGCCTGAACCGCAGTTACGCAGTTCACGGCCGCGCGATCCTGTTTTAACAAATCCTGTGACACCGTGGCAGCGTCCCATCACGCAGGAAGCCACGCGATGAACAGCGACAAGCGTGCCGATTTCTCGGCAGTCAGCGCCAAGGTGGATACCACCGCCGACGTCGTACAAAAGGCGGATTTTTCCGCCGTGCAGAGCCAGGTCGACAGTACGGCCGAGCAGGTGCAGCAGGTCTACGTGGTCAAGCCCGGCGATTCGCTGTCCAAGATCGCCAAGCTGCATTACGGCGACGGCAATGCCTGGACGCGCATCTTCGAAGCCAACCGCGACGTGCTCGTCGACCCCGACAAGATCTATCCCGGCCAGACGCTGAAGCTGCCGGCCGGCGCGTGACGCGCCGTCATTGCCCCCTTTTCGCTATCCCGACAGGAGTCTCGTCCCGATGAAGATCCGCCCGATGTCCCCGTTCTCGCCGCTGCTGATCGCCCTGGTCGGCACCCTCGCGCTGGCCGGCTGCAAGAAGCAGGAGCAGCAGCAGACCGTGTCGCCCGATCCGACCTCGTCCGCGCCCACCGAGCAGATGCCCGGCCCGGCCGCCGCTCCGGCGGAGCAGTCGGCGCCGGCCGCCACGAGCGCCAATGCGGTGAACGTCGCCGCGGTCGCCGTCGGCAACACCGCCGCTGCCGACAAGTCGGTCGCGCCGCTGACCACGTTGAGCAGCAAGGACAAGATCATCGTCTCGGTGAAGACCGAAGGATCGGCCACCAATGCCAACGTCGGCGCCAAGCTGGTGTTCCAGGACGGCCAGACCGCCGGCGAGCGTACCGAGACGCTGAACACCAGCGGGGCCGACACCACCAACTTCGAGTTCACCAATCCCAAGGGCTGGCCGGCTGGCCAGTACAAGGCCGAGGTCACCGTGAATGGCCAGGCGGCGGGCACGCCGCAGACGTTCGAGGTGAAGTGATCCAGGGCTGAGCCCCGGTCACGGGTCGCACGCGCCGCCTCTCTCCCGGCACGTGCGACACGCTGGCGCAGCCGCGAGGCTGCGCCTTTTTTATGCGTGATCCAATGGCTCCGGCAGCACGCGCGTTGCAGTGGATGACGCCGGGTATGGAGGGACTTCACAGGACGCCTCAATCGCCCGTGATCCTGTCGTAGCAGCGGCGTCGGCCGCGACCGGGCTTTACCGGCAAGGCCCGCCGCGGCCGCCGCCGCTCCTGCGACGGTGCAAGCTGGATCCGGCTCGCGTGCGGCGCACGCGAAGCGGGTGATCGGCGGCTGCCCTTCCGTCCCGACACGCGAGCTGGCCGATGCCCCGCCGTGTACTCGGCGCGGTCGCCGCGACAGCGTCGGTCGGCGCCACCTGCGCGCCGCTGCTGCTGCGGGTTGCACACGGCGATTGGCGCACGGCGATCAGTGCGGCGCGTGCAGGTCCTGTACGCGCCCGCCCACCACCACGTGCCGCAGGCGCAGCGCGCGGTCCAGCACCACCAGGTCGGCGCGGGCGTCCGGCGCGATGCGGCCGCGATCGCCCAGGCCCAGGTAGTCGGCCGGAAAGGTGGACACGCGCTGCGCGGCATCGGCCAGCTCCAGGCCCGCCTGCACCAGATTGCGCAGCGCCTGGTCCATGGTCAGCGCGCTGCCGGCCAGCGATCCGCTGGCCAGGCGCACGCAGCCGCCGCACTTGTGCACGCGCTGCTCGCCCAGGGCGTATTCGCCATCGGGCATGCCGGTGGCGGCGGTGGCGTCGGTCACCGCGTACAGGCGCGGAATCGCGCGCGCGGCCAGGCGGATCACCCCGGGGTGGACGTGCTACAGGTCGGGAATGAGTTCGGCGTACTGCGCATGCGCCAGCGCCGCGGCGGCGATGCCGGGCCGGTAGTGGTCCACGCCGGTCATGCCGTTGAACAGGTGGGTGAAGCCGGCCGCGCCGGCCTGCAGCGCCGCCACGCCGTCTTCGTAGCTGCCGGCGCTGTGGCCGAGCTGCACGCGGATGCCCAGTGCGCTCAGCGCCGGAATCAGTGCGGTGTGCGCGCCGATCTCCGGCGCCAGGGTCAGCACCCGGATCGGCGCCAGCGCGTGCCACTGCTGGACCAGGGCGAGGCTGGCCTCGACCGTGCGGTCGGGCTGCGCGCCCAGCCGCTGCGGGCTGATGAAGGGGCCTTCCAGGTGCACACCGGCGATGCAGGCCGCGTCGGCGTCGGGGGCGGCCATGGTCGCGGCGACACCGCGCAGCGCATGCGCGATCTCGTCGAGGCCGGCGGTCATGGTGGTCGCCAGCAAGGTGGTGGTGCCGAAGCGCAGGTGGGTGCGGGCGATGCGCCGTGCCGCGTCGCCGCCCTGCATCAGGTCCACGCCGGCGGCGCCGTGCACGTGCAGGTCGACGAAGCCCGGCAGGATCAGCGGCAGCTGCGGATCGTCGCCGCCGCTGTGGTCGTCCAGCTGCAGCCGGCGCACGTGGGTGTCGAAGTGGACGTGGCCACGGCGCCAGCCCAGCGGAGTGAGCACGCGGCCGTGCAGGGAGCGCATCTCGGTCATGGCGCGGGCTCGGCGACGATCACCTCGATGCCCAGCCGCTGCAGCGCCTCGCGGGTGGCCTCGTCGATGCCGGCGTCGGTGATGATGGCGTGGATCTGGTCCAGGCGGGCGATGCGGTGCAGGCTGACCCGGCCGAACTTGGAGGCGTCGGTCAGCACCACGATGCGCCGCGCGCGCTCGACCATGCGGTGGTTGAGGCGCGCTTCGGCCTCGTCGTGGGTGGTCAGGCCGAATTGCAGGTCCAGGCCGTCCACGCCCAGGAACAGCGTGTCGAACCCGTAGGCGTTGAGGCTGGCCTCGGCCTGGCTGCCCTGCAGCGACAGCGACTGCTGGCGCAGCTGGCCGCCGGTGAGCAGCACGTTGATGCCCGGCGCATTGGCCAGTTCCCAGGCGATGTTGAGGCCGTTGGTCATTACCGTGACGTCGCGGTGCCCGCGCAGGTGCCGGGCCAGGGTCATCGTGGTCGAGCCGGAGTCGATGATGATGTTGGTGCCGGGCTGCACCATGCGCGCCGCGCAGGCGCCGATGGATTCCTTCAGCGGCAGGTTCAGCGCGTCCTTTTCGTGGATGTCCTGCTCCTGCGGCGGCGTGCGCATCAGCGTGGCGCCGCCGTGGGTGCGGGTGGCCAGGCCCTGCGCCTCGAAATGGTTGAGATCGGCGCGAATGGTCACCGCCGACACGCCGAAGCGTTCGACCAGGTCGGCGACCTGCACCGTGCCGTGTTCGAGCAGCGACTGCAGGATCTGCTGGCGGCGGGAGCGGGTGTTGCGCATGGCCATTCTCGGATTCGCGGGCGACCGGGAAGATTAGCCGTTCACCGCGACGCCGGCAGCCGCGGCCGCGCGCGGCGGGCGCGCGCCGGCGCGATTGGCGCTGCAGGCGCGGGCGTACTCGCCCAGGCACAGGCCGATGCGGTGCTGGACCAGCGCGGTCGGGGTGTTGGCGAGACGGCCGGCGCGCACCGCACGGTACTGCTCGGGCAGGAACTGGCTGAGCAGCACCAGCGGCGGCGCATGCGCTTCCAGGTTGGCGAACAAGCTGTCCACCGCCTCGCGCACCGCCGGGATGCCCCAGTAGTAGCGGCAGCGGTCGCTGAAGGAAAAGCGGCGCAGCAGGCGCTGCGCGGCCGCGTCGCCCGGATAATAGGATTGCCAGTCTCCCGGTTGCGCCAGCATCGCCGCGTCCAGCACCTGCGGCAGGTGCGAGCATTGCGCCGCCGGCAGCAGTTCGGCTTCGATCGCGGCCAGCGCGTAAAGCGCCTCGCGGTAGGCGAAGGTGGCGGCGGGGCCGACCTTGAGGATGGCGAAGTGGTCGCGCACCAGGGCGTGCAGCGCGTCCTCGCGCTGGTAGTCGGTGGAATGCGCCTCGAACACGATGCGCGGCTGCCGTTCCAGGAAATCGGCCAGCGCCGCGGCGGCGGCCGGGTCGTAGTCGTGCACGCTGCTGTGGTCGAAGTCGACGCCCGGCTGCACCACCAGGGCGATCACCCGCTGCCACGCAGCGCGCAGCGGCGGCGAGGCGAAGGCCTGCGCGTGGATGGCCAGGGTCTGCGCGGCCGCGGCCGGCGTGGTGACCTGCAGGCCGCCGGCCAGCGAGGCCTCGCCGCCGGGAATCGGCACCTCGGTGCCGATCACGTACACCGGCGGCGGCAGGCCATGTGCCGCGGCAGTCCGCTCGGCGATCTCGGCCAGTTCGGCCGACCGCGCGGCGACGACGGCATCGGGCAGCGGCACCGGGTCGTCGGCGCAGGCCATGCTGCAGTCCAGGTGGATCTTGTGGAAGCCCGCGGCGACGTAATCCGCGATCAGCACGCGTGCGTGGGCCATGGCCTCGGCGGCCGGGCCTTTCTGCCAGGCGTTCGGGCCGAGATGGTCGCCGCCCAGGATCAGCCGGGCGCGCGGAAAGCCTTCGGCATCGGCCAGTGCGCCGACGTAGTCGCGGTACTGCGCCGGGGTCATGCCGGTGTAGCCGCCGAACTGGTCGACCTGGTTGGAGGTGGCCTCCACCAGCAGCAGCGTGTCGTGGGCCAGCGCCACCTGCATCGCCGCGCGCAGCACCTGTTCGTTGCTGCAGCAGACGCTGTACAGGCCGACATTGGCGCCGGCGCGATGGGAGGCGAGCAGGGTCTGCAAGGGCGACATGGGAACTCCGGCGGCTCAGGAATAGGCGGGGTGGCAGGCCAGCAGCGCGGCACCGCGGGCGCCGCCGGCAGCGCCGAAGCGCGGCGGCACGATCGGCGGCACCTGCACGCCGGCGAACAGATGCGCGGCGATGGCGTCGGGCAGTTGCCGGTACAGCGGCGGGTATTGCGACAACCCGCCGCCCAGCACGATCACGTGCGGATCCAGCGCCAGCACTACCGCGGCCAGGCTGTGGCCGAGCAGGTCGCGGTGGATGTCCAGCGCCTGCTGCGCGCGCGCATCGCCGGCGTCGGCGAGGGCGATCACCGCGCTGGCGTCGGCGGCGTCGCTGCCGAGATGGCGCGCGATCGCCGCCACGCCGCTGCCGGACACGTAGCGCTCCACGCACCCCTGCAGGCCGCAACCGCAGCCGAGCAGCGGCAGACGATGGCGCTGCAGCAGGTGTCCGGGCACGCTCCAGTGGCCCCATTCGCCGGCGATGCCGTTGCAGCCGGCGAGCAGGCGGCCCTGCACGCAGAAGCCGCCACCGGCGCCGGTGCCGAGGATGGCGCCGAACATGCTCGGGTAGCCGTCGGCGGCACCGCCATGCGCCTCGGACAGCGCGAAGCATTGCAGGTCGTTGCCGACGTGCAGCGGACGCGGCAGCCGCGCCTGCAGATCCTGCGCCACGCATTGGCCGGTCAGCGCCGGCACGTTGGCGCTCAGCTGGCGGCCGCTGCGGCGGTCGCGCACGCCGGGCAGGGCGATGCCGACGGCGCTGTCGCGCTGACCGAGCGCGGCATCGGCGTCGGCCACCAGCGCCACCACCGTCTGCAGGAAGCCGGCGTAGTCGCCCTGCGGCGTGGCCACGCGGCGCCGCCACACCACCTGCAGCGCGGCGTCGCAGGCCACCAGTTCGATCTTGCTGCCGCCGACGTCCAGGCCGTAGCAGGTGGGCGCGCCAGGCTCAGCCATGGTGGATGGTGACGCCCTGGACCACGCGGTTGACGGTGCCGTCGGGGAACGGGTTGTCCGGGGTCAGGCCGAGCGCGGCCGAACGCTGCAGCGCGAACAGTTGCGCGAAGCCCAGCCACAGCGGCGCCAACCACGGATCGTCCAGGCCGGCGACGGCGAGCGTGTGGTCGTCGCCGGCGCCGATGTCCGCATGCGGGCCGATCGCCAGCACCTGGCCGGCCACGCCATCGCGGCGCAGTTCGTCCAGCAGGTCCTGTTCGTAGCGGCGCGCCAGTGGCTGGACGCTGCGCAGCATCACCACCAGGGTGCCGCGGTCGAGCGTGGACTTGGGGCCGTGGCGGAAGCCCAGCGGCGTATTGGCCAGCGCCAGCACGCGGCCGGCGGTGAGTTCCAGCACCTTCAGCGCGGCCTCGCGCGCCAGCGCCTCCAGCGGGCCGCTGCCGAGATAGATCACCCGCGCGAACGGGCGCTGCGCCAGCGCGGCCACCGCGCCGTCCCACTGCGCCAGGCCGTGGCCGGCCAGCTCGGCCAGCCGTTGCAGGCGCGCACGGCGCGCCGCCCATGGCGTGCGGTCGAACACGCTCAGCGCCGCCAGCAGCATGCAGGTCAGGCTGCTGGTCATGGCGAAGGCGCGATCGCAGCTGGCCGGCGGCATCAGCAGGGTGCAGGTGTCGGCGCGGCCGGCGCCGCGGCGGGCCAGTTCGCCGTCGGCGTTGCAGGTGATGTCGAGGAAGCGCGCGTCGTCCACGTCGCTGCGCACGCGTTCCACCGCGGCCACGCTTTCCGGACTGGAGCCGCTGCGGCCGAACGACACCAGCAGGGTCGGCCGCGCGCGCTGCAGGTACAGCGCCGGGTGGGTCAGCAGGCTGGTGGTGTGCACCGCGCGCACCTCGGCCGGCCACTGCGCATTGATCGCGTCGGCCACCATCTCGGCGATGAAGCCGGAGCTGCCGGCGCCGGTGAACAGCACGCGCTGGTTGGGATCGTGCAGGCGCTCGCCGAGGAAGGCCTGCAAGCGGTCGCCGGCCTGTGCCAGATCCTGCGCCAGGGCCTGCCACAGCGCCGGCTGCTGGGCGATCTCGCGGGCGGTGTCGGCTCCGCCCAGGCGCTGCCAGGCGGATGCATCGGAAAGCGGAAGGAGGTCCATGCGGCGGTTCCTGTTGGGCCAGCGCACGATCCGGCTTTTCTTTCGAAATGTCAAACATCGAAAGAAAAAAGAAAGTATTTGTGGGGTGGAGCTTTTGGCCGACCGAGCTGCGCCATAAACGAAAGTATACGCGTGTTGTTGCTGTCGCATGGGAATCCAGGCCGATTCCACCGCACCAAAGAAAAACGTTGTGCGGCGAAAACTTTCGATTTGCCAAAATAAATCTTCTTTTTTGCTTTCAATTTATTGACATCTTTCAAATCCCTGGCCTAGAGTCGGCGCAACGCTTTCGAAACGCCCGGGGAAACGGGTTTGGGGGTCCGTGTGGAGAACCGCGTTCGTCGCTCGTCGCTGCTGCCGGCGATCGCGCTGCCGGCCCTGCTGCTGGTGGCCGCCACCGTCGTTGCCGAGCCCATCGGCAACCTGCGCACGGTCGCCGCCAGCGACAGCCGCGACGGCGTCCCCGGCTGGGACCTGCAGACCGACCGTGGGGTGCGCCTGCGCATCGAACTGCCGGCGGCCGACATCGTGCGCGTGCAGGCCGGGCGGCATGACACGCTCACCGGCGCCGGCGACAAGGCCACCCCGATCGTGCTGCCGCAGCCCAAGGCCGCCGTGCAGGCGCAACTGCAAGAAGATGCGCAGGAACTGCGCGTGCGCACCGACGCGCTGGTGCTGCACGTGCAGCGGCAACCGCTGCGGCTGCGCCTGGAGCGCCTGGAGCAGGGCCGCGCGGTCGCGCTGTGGCAGGAACTGCAGCCGCTGGACCTGGATGCCGCGCAGAGCGTGCAGGTGCTGTCCTCGCAGGCCGACGAAGCCTATTACGGCGGCGGCCAGCAGAACGGGCGCTACCAGTTCAAGGGCCGCGAGCTGGAGGTGTCGTATTCCGGCGGCTGGGAAGAGGGCGATCGCCCGAGCCCGGCGCCGATGCTGCTCAGCAGCCGCGGCTGGGGCATGCTGCGCAACACCTGGAGCGACGGCAGCTACGACCTGCGCCAGCCCGACCAGGCCACGCTGCTGCATCGCGAAGACCGCTTCGACGCCTACTACTTCGTCGGCGCCGACCTGCCGCGCCTGATCGAGCGCTATACCCGACTGACCGGCCGCCCGAGCATGCTGGCGCGCTGGTAGCTGTCCTACGGCGATGCCGATTGCTACAACGACGCCGACAACGCGAAGAAGCCCGGCACCGTGCCCGACGGCTGGCACGACGGGCCCACCGGCACCACCCCGGACGTGGTCGACAGCGTGGCCCGGCAATACCGCGAACACGACATGCCCGGCGGCTGGATCCTGCCCAACGACGGCTACGGCTGCGGCTATACCAAGTTGCCGGAGACCGTGCAGGGCCTGGCCCGGTACGGCTTCCGCACCGGCCTGTGGACCGAGAACGGCGTCGACAAGATCGCCTGGGAAGTCGGCAAGGCCGGCAGCCGCGTGCAGAAGCTGGACGTGGCCTGGACCGGCAAGGGCTACCAGTTCGCGATGGACGCCAACCACCAGGCCTACGACGGCATCCTCGACAATTCCGATGCGCGCCCGTTCCTGTGGACGGTGATGGGCTGGGCCGGCATCCAGCGCTATGCGGTGGCCTGGACCGGCGACCAGAGCAGCAGCTGGGACTACATCCGCTGGCATGTGCCGACCCTGATCGGCTCGGGCCTGTCCGGCATGGCCTATGCCGCCGGCGACGTCGATGCGATCTTCGGCGGCAGCGCCGAGACCTTCACCCGCGACCTGCAGTGGAAGGCGTTCACCCCGGTGCTGATGGGCATGAGCGGCTGGTCGTCGAACGCGCGCAAGCATCCGTGGTGGTACGACGAGCCGTACCGCAGCATCAACCGCGACTACCTGAAGCTGAAGATGCGCCTGACCCCGTACATGTACGGCCTGGTGCACGCCGCCGCGCAGACCGGCGCGCCACCGGTGCGCGGGCTGATGTGGGAAGACCCGCGCGATCCGCATGCGCAGGACGAGACCTACAAGACCCAGTTCCTGCTCGGCCGCGACCTGCTGGTGGCGCCGGTGTACCGCAGCCAGGCCGCCAGCCGCGGCTGGCGGCGCGACATCCATCTGCCGGCCGGCGGCTGGATCGACTACTGGGACGGCCGCCGCGTGCAGGCCGGCGCCGACGGCCGCCAACTCGACCGCCAGGTCGACCTGGCCACGCTGCCGGTGTTCGTGCGCGCCGGCGCGATCCTGCCGATGTACCCGGCGATGCTGTTCGACGGCGAGAAGCCGCTGGACGAGGTCACCTTCGACCTGTATCCGCAGGGCGCCTCGCAGTACACGCTGTACGAGGACGACGGCAACACCCGCCGCTACCAGCAGGGCGAATCCAGCACGCAGGTGGTGCGCGTGCAGGCGCCGGCGCAGGGCAGCGGCCCGGTGCAGGTGTGGATCGACCCGGTGCAGGGCCGCTACGCAGGACAGTTGCCGCAGCGCCGCTACGCGCTGCGGGTGCTCGCGCGGCAGGCGCCGCGATCGGTGCAGGCCGGCGAACGCGCGCTGCCGGTGGTCGCCGACGCCGCGGCTTTCGCCGCCGCCAGCGAAGGCTGGTACTTCGATGCCAGGGAGCGCCGCGGCACCCTGCACGTGCGCACCGCCGTGCAGGACATCCGCCAGCCGCTGCAGTTGCAACTGGACTTCGCGGTGGCCGCCGCCGCGGCCGACGACGCCTATCCGGCCGCGCCGGTGCTGGGCCGCGCGCTGCCCGCCGACAGCCTGCTGGTGGTCAACCGTCCGGCCGAGGAACCCGGGCACCCGCTGGAGAACGCCTTCGACGACGACCCGACCACCTGGTTCCGCAGCGTGCGCAACCAGGCCGTGCGCACCGGCGCGCACGAATGGGTGATCGGCTTCGGCGAACGCAGGATGATCGACGGCATCGAGCTGGCGCCGCGCCCCGCCCCGCACTGGAGGCACGGCCAGGTGCGCGACTTCGAGGTCTACCTGGGCGACAGCAACGGCGAGTGGGGCGAGCCGGTGGCGCGCGGCCACCTGCGCCTGCAGGAAGGCGTGCAGCGCATCGACGTCCCGGCGCACGCCGGCCGCCTGCTGCGCTTCCGCGTGCTGAGCGTGCAGAACCCCGACGGCGACGGCGCCGACAGCAACGACCCCATGGTCACCGCCGCGCAGCGCCGGCCGCGCGCGTTCG
>JBEVKG010000066.1:0-6823 GCA_040509765.1 Xanthomonas sp. | reverse complement strand
GCCCCTCTCCCCCCGGGAGAGGGGTTGGGGTGAGGGTCCGGCGCGCGAAGCGCTGCGCTGACCTATCCAGGCAAGGCTGCGCCCGTACCCTCATCCGCCCCTGCGGGGCACCTTCCCCCAGTGGGAGAAGGAGAAGCCACTGCCTCAGTGCAACGGCACGCTCAGGAACGATGGCGTCGCCGCCGGCGAGCTGAAGCTCACGGTGCCACCGAAGCGGCTGGCCGAGGTGTAGCGCGGATCGGTGGTGTCCACCACCAGCACCAGGCGGCGACCGGCCGGGATCTCGACCGCGGTCGCCTGCAGCGCCAGGTCGAGGGTCACCGGCGTGCCCGGGGTCGCGTTGCGCAGCGTGTACGGCACGTGGCTGAGCAATTGCGCCGAACCCGAGCCGTCCATGCTGTAGAGATAGGCGAACAGCGACACGTTCGCCTGGCTCGGGGTGACCGTCAGCCGCAGCGACGGCGCGCCGGCCAGGCGCTTGTCGCTGGACAGCACCGGGCCGCTCCACACCGCCGCGCCGGCGCGGCTGACCAGCGGGATCGAGGTGGTCACCGGCTGGCCGAAGCCCTGCAACAGGCCAGCCAACATCACCACGCCGGAATCGGCCAGGGTCGGCACGCCGGTGGCGATGCGGTAGTTCCAGCCGCTGCTGTTGCCGTTGGTCAGCGACCCGGTCGGCAGCAGCAGGCCGCTGGGGCCAGTCAGGCCGTAACGGGTGGCGCCGGCCTGCACGCTGTTCCAGTCGGCATAGCTGAGCCAGGTGCCACCCAGGGTCGACAGTTGCACCGGCGCTTCACGGTCCACGCCGTTGTCGCGGCCCTTCAGGTAGCGGTCGAACCAGCGCGTGGCCTCGGTGTACACCTGGTTCGGCAGGCCCAGCGCGCCCGGCAGTTCGGCGGTGGCGTGGTCGCCCTGGCTGAACATCAGGTGCTTGGGCACGCTGAGCTGGTTGTAGAGGTTGATGTACTGGTTCGGCGGGAACAGGCCGTCGTTGAACGCATTGGCCAGCAGCACCGCCGGGCCGTTGCGGTTGAGCGCCTGCACCTCGTTGATCACCCCGCGCTCGGCGGCCTTGGGCAGGAACCCCTGCACCGCACCGTCGTAGTCGCCCACCGCCACATGTGCGGTGATCTGCGCGAGTTCCGGGCCCGGCCGGCCGGTGGCCACACCGGCGGCGACCAGCAGGCCCACGCCCTGCTGGCTGACCGTGGTGTTGGCGTACAGCGAGGCCTGCAGGTCGGCCCAGCCGCTGAGTGCGGCCACCGCCTTGATCCGCGGGTCGCGGGCGGCGGCGAGCAGGCTGGTGCCGGCACCGTAGGAGATGCCGGACACACCGATCCGCTTGGCGTCGGCCGGCGTATTGGCCAGCGCCCAGTCGATCACCGAACTGACATCCTCCACCGTCGGTGCCCCGGCGATGTCGATCAGCCCCTGCGAATCCCAGAACCCGCGCGAGGTGTAGCTGACCACCACATAGCCGTCGTTGGCCAGTTCGCTGGCGCGGCCCACGTATTCCAGGTTCGGCAGCGACCAACTGGCCGGCATCACCACCAGCGGGAACGGTCCCGGACCCTGCCCCTGCGGCACCAGGACGAGCGCGCCGAGCTTGGTGCCGTCGAAACTGGGAATGCTCTGGTACTGCTTGCTGAAGCCGGCCGCGGCCGCGGCGGCGGAGAACACCAGCAACATCGCGCCAAGGGCGATGCGACGTGACACGGACATGCGCATGGACTGCCTCCCAAGCGGCGCCAGGCCGGAATGGCTGGCTGCCGGAACGGTAATGCCAGGACGGTGACAAACGCTCGACACGGGGCCGGGCAGGCGGACCGTACCACCGGGTACGGGCGATGTTCACGCCGCAGTGCGGCACGGTATGGAAGGCGCGATGCCGGCGCCGCGTCCGCCTGCGGCCCAGGAGGCCGGCACCGGCAGGCCGCGCCGCACCCGCGCGCGGCGGGTCAGCTCAGAAAATGCATGTAGCCGCGCCGTGGCGGCTGCCATGGCCGGCCCTCGGCATCGCGCACCACGATGCCGCGGCCGGCGACGATGCGCCCGATCGGCGTCGCCACGACCCCGACCGCCTGCAGCGCCTGCACGATCGCGGTGCGCTGCGCCGGGTCCGCCGTGAAGCACAGTTCGTAGTCGTCGCCGCCGCCCAGTTGCCAGGCGTGCACCTGCGCGGCATCCGCGTCGGCCGGGGCGGCGACCGCCGGCAGCGCGGCCAGGTCCAGTTCGGCGCCGACGCCGCTGCGCGCGCAGATGTGCTCCAGGTCGGCCAGCAGGCCGTCGGAGACGTCCACGCAGGCCCGCGCCAGGCCGCGCAGGCACAGGCCGGCCTGCACCCGTGGCGTCGGCCGCAGCAGGCGCTGGCGCAGGCGTTCGTGCACGGGATCGGCGGCCGACACGGCCACGTCCAGGCGCCCGGCCTGCCACAGCGCCAGCGCCGCGGCGGCCTCGCCCGGCTGGCCGGTCACCCACACCTCGTCGCCCGCCTGCGCGGCGTCGCGGCGCAGCGCGGCCGGCGCCGGCACGCTGCCGATCGCGGTGACCGACAACGCCAGCGGCCCGCGCGTGGTGTCGCCGCCGGCCAGGCCGATGGCATGCGCGTCGGCCAGGGCGAAGAAGCCCTCGGCGAACGCATCGACCCAGGCCATGTCGACCTGCGGCAGCGACAGCGACAGCGTGCACCAGCGAGGCTGCGCGCCCATCGCCGCCAGGTCGGACAGATTCACCGCCAGGGTTTTCCAGCCGATGTCGGCCGCGGCGGTTTCGGCCGGGAAATGCACCCCGGCATTGAGCGTATCGGTGGTGATCGCCAGCAACTCCCCCGGCGGCGGCAGCAGCAACGCCGCGTCGTCGCCGATGCCCAGCGGCAGATCCGCACGCGCCCGACTGCGCGCCCGCAGGCGCTCGATCAGATCGAATTCAGGCATTGGGGGCTGGGAATCGGGAATGGGGAGTCGGGAATGGTGAGACGCAGGAGCGACAGCCGGAACGCCGGCAATCTCGAAGGAGAACGGCACCTGCTTTTGCCATTCCCCATTCCCGATTGCCCATTCCCGGCTCTCAGCCGCCCGACTCCACCGCGCGCCACTGCAGCGCGGCGCGGTCCAGGACGCCGTTGACGTAGGTGTGGCCGTGCTCGGAGCCGAAGCGCTTGGCGGTCTCGATCGCTTCGTTGATCACCACGCGGTACGGCACGTCCATGCGGTGCAGCAGTTCGTAGGCGGCCAGGCGCAGCACCGCGCGCTCGATCGCGTCCACTTCCTCGACCGTCCGGTCCAGGTAGCCGACCAGCGCCTCGTCCAGTTCGGCGCGGTGCTTGAGCACGCCTTCGACCAGATTCTCGAAATACACCAGGTCGGCGATTTCGTGCGCCTGCTCGTGCGCGAACTGCGCGATCACGTGCTGGGCGTTGCCGCCGGAGATCTGCCAGGCGTAGATCGCCTGCAGCGCGCGCCGCCGTGCGCGCGAACGCAGGACCGGATCGACGCCGTCGCGGCGGTGGTGCTTGTGGCCAGCGGGTTTGTTCACGGCAGCAACTCCAGCAGGTTGACCATCTCCAGCGCGCTCAGCGCCGCTTCCTCGCCCTTGTTGCCGTGGCTGCCGCCGGCGCGCGCCTCGGCGTCCTCGACCTGCTCCACGGCGAGCACGCCGTTGAGCACCGGGATGCGGAAGTCCAGCGACACCCGCAGCAGGCCCTCGGCGCAGCCGTCGGCGACGTGTTCGTAGTGGCGGGTATCGCCCCGGATCACGCAGCCCAGCGCGATGATCGCGGCGTGCTTGCCGGCCGCGGCCAGGCGCGCGGCGACCAGCGGCAGTTCCCACGCGCCCGGCACGCGGATCACGTCCACCGCCTCATCGGCGATGCCGTTGCCGGACAGGCTCTGCCGCGCACCGGCGACCAGCACGTCGGTGATGCGGGCGTTCCAGCGGCTGGCGATGATCGCGAAACGCGCCGACTCGGGAGTGCGAAGGTCGCCTTCGTAGTGGGACATGGCGGTGGCAACTTGAGGGGGTGGGAGAGTTTAACAGGCAGGGAGGCCGGGACCCGGGAAAGCATTTAGAGGGACCGTGTAGAAGGCCGAGCCACCGCCAATGGCGGGAATCGCGCGGAATCAGCCTTTACCGATTCCCCAATCCCGATTCCCGATTCCCGATTTCCGGCTCCACATGCTCCACCACCTCCAGCCCGAACCCGGCCAGGCCGACCTGCCGGCGCGGCGTGCCGAGCACGCGCAGCTTGCCCAGGCCCAGGTCGGCGAGGATCTGGCTGCCGGCGCCGTTGCGCCGCCACTGGCCCACGTCCTTGCCGTGCGCCGCCTCCGGCTGCGCGCGCAGCCGCGCCAGCAGCGCCTCGCTGTCGCGCGGTGCCGACAGCACCACCATCACCCCACGCTCGGCGGCGGCGATCGCGCGCAGCGCGTCGCTGGCGGCCACGCCGAAGTCGTCACGGCGCCAGTGCAGCAGGTCGGCCAACGGGTTTTCCACCTGCACCCGCACCAGGGTCGGGGTGTCGGCGTCCGGGGTGCCGCGGACCAGGGCGAAGTGCAGGTCGTGGGCGATGCGGTCGCGGTAGGTGACCAGGGTGAAGGCGCCGAACTCGGTGTCGATGGGGCGCTCGTCGAGGCGTTCGACGGTGTGCTCGGTGGCCAGACGGTAGGCGATCAGGTCGGCGATCGAGCCCATCTTCAGCCCATGCTCGCGTGCGAACGCCTCCAACTGCGGACGCCGCGCCATGCTGCCGTCGGGATTGAGCACCTCCACCAGCACGCCGGCCGGCTCCAGCCCGGCCAGCATCGGCAGATCGCTGGCCGCCTCGGTGTGGCCGGCGCGGGTCAGCACGCCGCCGGGCTGGGCGATCAGCGGGAAGATGTGGCCGGGCTGGCTGAGGTCGTGCGGCTTGGCGTCGGGCTTGACCGCGGTGCGCACGGTGTGGGCGCGGTCGTAGGCGGAGATGCCGGTGGTCACGCCTTCGGCAGCCTCGATGCTGACGGTGAAATTGGTATGGAACTGCGCCGTGTTGCGCTGGACCATCGGTGCCAGGCCCAGCTGCGCGCAGCGCTCGCGGGTGAGCGACAGGCACACCAGGCCGCGCGCGTGGGTGACCATGAAGTTGATGTCCGAGGGCTTGACCAGCTCGGCGGCCATGATGAGATCGCCCTCGTTCTCGCGGTCCTCGTCGTCGACGATGACCACCATGCGGCCGGCGCGGAGTTCTTCCAGCAGCTCGGGGACGGAGGCGAAATTCAGGCTCGGGGTGACGGAAGGCGACATGCGGGGACTCGCGAAAAGACGGGGGATGCCGCGCGCGCCGCGGGCAGCGGCGCAGCACGGCGGAATGGCGCAAGGACGGACGCGGCCAGGTTCAGTCCTGGCCGCCCTGCAGCAGGCGTTCGACGTAGCGTGCGACCAGGTCGATCTCCAGGTTCACCGCCGCGCCGACGGCGGTCTGCGCGAACGCGGTGTGGGCCACGGTGTGCGGGATCAGCGCGACCTCGAAGCCTTCGGCGTCGACCGCATTGACGGTGAGGCTGACCCCGTCCACGCAGATCGAGCCCTTCTTGGCGATGTAGCGCAGCAGCGCAGCCGGCGCGGCGAAGCGCCAACGCTGTGCGCGCGCATCGTCGTGGATCGACAGCACCTCGCCGAGCCCGTCGACATGGCCGCTGACCAGGTGCCCGCCGAGGCGGTCGCTGGGGCGCATCGCCCGCTCCAGGTTCAGCGCCGCGCCCTCGGCCAGGCGGCCGAGCGTGGTCAGCGCCAGGGTCTCGGTGGAGGCGTCGGCCTGGAACGAGGCGGCGTCGAAGGCGATCACGGTCAGGCACACGCCGTTGACCGCGATGCTCTCGCCCAGGCGCACGTCGGCGAACGGCAGGCTGCCGGTGGCGAAGGTGAAGCGGATATCGCCGCCCTGCGGCTGGCGTGCGGCGAGATGGCCGACGCCCTCGATGATTCCGGTGAACATAGCTACGTTTCTCGCAATGGGGTGAGCGAAAAACGCCACAAGGCAAACAGGCGCGCGCACAGCCGCAAGGCTGCGCGAAGGCCGTCTTCTTTCATCCGGACTATACCGTCGGCTCCGGCATCGCACCGGATCTGCTGACCTTCCCGATCCGGCGCGAGGCGCCTGCGCCGGGAAGCGCTCGCGGGCTCGTGCGCGAACGCACCTACCGCCGGTGGGGAATCGCACCCCGCCCTGAAGACGTTTGTGGTCGCCGGCGAACCGGCTGGCGCATTCTAGCAGGCGCTGCTGCAGCGGCCGCCCGGCGCAGCGCGCCACCGGTGGGACAAAGCGTCGCGGCGCGCGCGGCAACCTTGCGCGCCACGGCGCGCATCCACACCGCGCCCGATCAGGGCGAGGCCGCCTCCGCGCCCGCCGGCCGCAGCAGCAGGCGCAGGTCGTCGCCGAGCTGGCGCACGTCCTGCAGCCGCAGCGGCACGCGCTGCGCCATGGTCTCGATGCCGAGCCCGGCCAGCAGCGGACGGGCGCTGTCGCCCAGCAGCAGCGGCGCCATGTACACCAGCACCTCGTCGACCAGGCCGGCGCGCAGCAGCGCGCCGCCCAGCGTCGCCCCGGCCTCGACCTGGACCTCGTTGATGCCGCGCTCGCCGAGCAGGCGCAGCGCCGCGTGCAGGTCGCAGCGGCCGTCGTGCAGCGGCACCGCGGCGAACGCGGCGTGCGCCAGCGCCGGCGGCACGCAGTCCGGCGCGTGCAGATACAGGGTCGGCGCGCTGCCGTCGCGGACCTTGGCCTGGGCCAGGCTGCGCAACTGCGCGTCCAGCACCACGCGCAGCGGCGGCAGCGCCTCGGTCGCCGCGT
>JBEVKG010000065.1:0-23686 GCA_040509765.1 Xanthomonas sp. | reverse complement strand
GAAGAGATCCCGGTGCGGGCTACCCCCGGCTGCTCGGCCGCAACCACCCGTTTTCCTCAGGAGCGGCTTCCGCCGCGTTGGGCATTATCGGCAACGCCAACGCGGCTGAAGCCGCTCCTACGAAGAGCGCATTGGCTCCGCCCACCGCTACAACACGATCCGCGCCCCGTCCTCCCGCGCCGAGCGCTGGATGGCATCGACGATGCGCATGTCGCGCAGGCCTTCCTCGCCAGGCACGCGCAGCGGCGTGCCCTGCAGGATCGCCAGCGCGTCCTCGTCCATCTGCAGCGCCTGCTGGTGGCGCACCCGCGCGTCGAACAGGCGGCCATCGCTGGCCCGGCCACGCACGCCGTCGTAGGCCTGGAACGGCGCCAGTTCGTACCAGCCATTCGCGCACTCGGCGCGCAGCAGGTTCATGGTGCGGCCGAAACTGGCCGCACAGGTGGCGGTCACTTCGTGCGGGAACTCCAGGGTGAAGTGCATGTGCTCGTCGACCTCGTCGAACAGCGCCGGTCGATCCGTGGAACGGCGTGCGCTGACCGCCAGCGGCTCGGCGCCGACCATGTAGCGCGCCGCGTTGAGCGGATACACGCCCATGTCGTACATCGCGCCGCCGCCATACGCCGCGCGCAGCCGCCACGGCCGCTGCGCCGGGTCGGTGTCGCCATAGCCGGCGTAGCCCGCCTCGGCGCGCACGCGGCGCATCGCCCCGAACGGACGCTCGCCGGCCAGGGCGATGACGCGTCGGGTATTGGGCTCGTGCTGCATGCGGTAGCCGATGCTCAGCCGCACCTTGTTGCGTGCGCAGGCCTCGATCATCGCCCGCGCCTGCTCGGCGTGCAGCGCCATCGGCTTCTCGCACCACACGTGCTTGCCGGCGGCCGCGGCGCGGATGCTCAGCGGTGCATGCAGGTGCGTCGGGGTGACCACGTAGACCACGTCGATGTCCGGGTTGTCGGCGATGCGTTCCAGGTCGTCGTAGCTGTAGACGTTGCGATCCGGGATGCGGTAGCGCGCCTGCCACTGCGGGATCTTCTGCGGCGAGCCGGTGACGATGCCAGCCAGGCGACAGTGCCTGGTCAGGGTGAGACCCGGAGCCAGACGGCTGCTGGCGTACTCGCCCAGGCCGACCAGGGCCACGCCCAGCGGCTTGCGCCGTCGCGCCGACGCGGCGGCCCACGCGGGCGATCCCAGCAGGCCGGCGGCACCGACGGACAGGCCGGCCAGCAGCAGGCGGCGGCGATTCGGCGAGGACGGCAGCATGCGCAACTCCGACCGGGAGGGTTCCCCACCCTAACCGCTTGCGCGGCATCGGCACTGTGAGCGCCATCGCGCGATGCGCCGGGGCCTCTGGCACACTGCCGCCTCCCCCGCCGTCCGGACACCCGATGCGCTGCCGCCCGCTGCTCGCCGCCCTCGCCCTGCTGCTGACTGCGCCGGCCGGCGCGCAGGAGACCCTGTTCCACGCCCGCGACCTGATCGGCGATGGCGTGTTCACCCACAACATCGAAGGCCCGGCCACCGGCCCGGACGGTGCGCTGTACGTGGTCAACTTCGCCCACGACGGCAGCATCGGCCGGGTCCAGCGCGATGCCGCCGGCCGCGCGCAGGCCAGCCTGTTCGTGGATCTTCCCGACGGCAGCATCGGCAACGGCATCCGCTTCGACCGCCGCGGGCGCATGTACGTGGCCGACTACGGCCGCCACCGCATCCTGCGCATCGCCTTGCCGAGCAAGCGCATCGAGGTCTATGCCACGCTGCCGGGCGCGTTCCAGCCCAACGACATCGCGATGGCGCCGGACGGCACCCTGTACGCCAGCGACCCGGACTGGAAGCACGATGGCGGCCAGCTGTGGCGCATCGACCGCGACCGCAGCGCGCATCTGCTCGAGACCGGCATGGGCACCACCAACGGCATCGAGGTCAGCCCCGACGGCAAGCGCCTGTACGTCAACGAGAGCGTGCAGCGGCGGATCTGGGTCTACGACCGTGCCGCCGACGGCAGCGTGTCGAACAAGCGGCTGTTCGCCAGCTTCGCCGACGCCGGCCTGGACGGCATGCGCTGCGATGTCGACGGCAACCTGTATGTGGCTCGCTACGACGCCGGCAAGGTGATCGTGCTGGCGCCCGACGGCACGCTGCTGCACGACGTCGCGACCAAGGGCCGCAAGCCCACCAACCTGGCCTTCGGCGGCGCCGACGGACGCGATGTCGACGTGACCCTGCAGGACCGCGGCGCGATCGAAACCTTCCGCAGCGACCGCCCCGGACGCGAGCACGGACGCTGATGGGATGCGTATCGCAGCGGCGTCTCAGCCCGCGCAATGGCCGCCTGGCATCCTGGCTGCACTGACTGGAGGACCGCGCACATGCAGCCGATCGAACTGAACAACCCGGCCGGCTTCGCCGACGAATTCCTGCGCCTGACCCTGCTGCAGGGCTTCCAGTCGCTGACCAAGCGCGACCTGGAACTGCTGATCTTCGTGTTGCTGGAACGCGACGGCGCGATCTCGCGCAGCGATTCCAACAACGCGGTGGCGATGCGCCTGCGGGTGACCCCGGCCAAGGTCAAGGGCCTGCGCCGCGACGGCTATGCGCGCTGGCGCGCGCTGGTGCCGGAGGACAACGAAGCGGCGCTGCAGCGCATCGTCGCCACCGTCCTGACCGAGGACAACCTGCGCGCCGGGGCCAAGCACGTCAGCGAGCGCAGCAAGAAGGACGGCTTCCTGGCGATCCGCATCGAACACCCCGACGACCAGCAGCGCTTCGAACAGGCCATCGTCGACGTCGGCGCCATGCCCGTGTACGAGCGCAACCGCGATGTGATGGCGGTGCGCTTCGACACGCTGCTGAAGATCGCCGAGCGCTGGGGCTACCTGCAGCCGGAGCCGGAGAAGGTGACGCAGGCGTTGCAGAAGCTGGCGCCCACCGCCGAAGAGGTCGCCGACCTGTTGAAGAAGGACGTGAGCAAGCTACGCTGGGAGGACGTGCGCCGTGCCCTCAACAGCCTCGGCGCCAAGGCCGTCGCCAGCACCGCCGAGGGCGGACTGAAGGGGCTGTTGAAGCTCGCGTTTCCGTTCATCCCCGGCTGAGCCGGGGCCGCCATCCATCGCCGTACCGGAGTTTCGTCGTGTCCATGTCCTGCCGCTCCCTCGCCCTGCTCTGCTGTCTGTGCGCCTGCGCCGCGCCGGCCGCGGCGCAGAACCTCAACCCCACCTCCAGCGCCACCACCGAGCCGCTGCGCGATGCGCCGGTCAACGTGCGCGCGCAGCCGCTCAGCAACGGCGTGGTCACCCACCAGGTGCAGTTGCCGGTGACGCCCGGCGAAGCGCCGGTGACCGTGCGCAGCATCCAGCCCGATCGCGTCGCCGGCAGCTACCGCATCGACTTCGAGGCGCTGGACACCGACCACGATGGCTACATCAGCCGCAGCGAAGCGCAGGCCAACCCGTCGCTGGCCGACGAGTTCGACGCGCTGGACACCACCCACAGCGGCCGCCTCAGCCGCGCGCAGCTGGCCGGCTGGCTGTAGCGGTCCCGTCCGGCGTCGCCATGGCGACCGCCGGCGCACCGGCAGTCGCGCTTCGGGGCGAATTGGAAACGTTTGCTAAACAGCGCAGGCGCGCACCTGCGAATGCCCGATTTTTTTAGTGTCGATTAATTCGGCCGGGCCTATGTTCTTGACTCCTTCCCAGCAACAGGAGTCGTGCCATGAACCGCATCGTTCCTCGTCTCGTCCCGTTCGCGTTCGCGTTCGCGCTGCTTGCCGCGCCGGCGCTGGCCATGGCGCAGTCGGCGCCGGACGAAGTGACCCTGCACCAGAACGGCCAGATCATCAACGTCACCTCGGTCGAACCCAACTCCATCGTCGGCGACTACCACATCGATTTCGCCAAGCTTGACCGCAACCATGACGGCTACATCAGCCGCGCCGAGGCCAAGGCCGACCCGACGCTGTACGCCGAGTTCGATGCCGTCGACGTGCATCACCATGGTCGCCTGAGCAAGGCCGACCTGGAAGGCTGGATGTCGACGTGACGCGTCGCGCGCGCCTTCCCATCCGCGTCCTGTCCACCACTCGCGCCGCCTGCGGCCTTCCTGCCGCATGCGGCGCGACTGTTTTCTGAAGCGACAACACCGCCAACATCTGCAGCGCGACAGCCGGAGCATCGCGCAACCGCTTCACCGCAGCGGCCGCCGCCATCGCCACTGCATCGATCGCCGCGCCGCCGGCGTCATTCGCCCCCCAACCTCCTGCCTCGCCCGCCGCGCCGACGACCGCTAAGAGGTGCCCTCGTGCAGCGGCGCATCCTCCACTCCGCCCCAGGGATCGTCCAGCAGATAGCGCGCCGCCACCGGCTGCGCCGCCGGCACCAGGCTGAGCCGGTAATACACCTCGTCGCCTTCGCAGACTTCGTAGTACAGCGCGTAGTCGCCAGGCTGCAATGCCAGTGTCACGTCGAAGGCCTCGGCGGCAGACGCCACCTGCACGCATGCGTCCGCAGCCACCCGGAACGGCACCTGCATGCGCCGCTGTGCGCGCGGGTCGGGCGCGAACGCCGCGGCCAGGGTCAGGTGCACCTGCGCGCCGAACGCGTCCTCCGGCAAGGGATCGAACACCACATAGTCGCGGTGCAGGATCGCCCCCTGCTCCAGGTGGCGCGGCCCCCAGCGACAGGCGGCCTCGTCGAAGGCGCGGGCGCGCAGTTGCAGCTGGCTGTGGGAAATCAGCAGATCCACGGTCTGTGTCGCATCTTGCATCGTCGTCCTCCATGGCAGGAACGCGGCCTGCGTGCTGCGCTTCGCGCCCTACCCTCACCCCAACCCCTCTCCCGAGGGGAGAGGGGCTCAAGCAAACCAGCCGAAGCTGGCGCTTCCTTCTCCCTCCGGGAGAAGGTGCCCCGAAGGGGCGGATGAGGGTACGGGCGCCGCTCGGCGCGCGTGGTCGAATCTGCGGCCGCCGCGTCCGGCCGGAGCAGGGGCTCACACGCCGGAAGCGCGCTTCCAGAACCCGTGCATCAACAGCGGCAGCTTGCCGGCCAGGCCCAGCAGCGGGCCGCGCAGCAGGGTCAGGTGCAGGTCGTCGTTGGAGAACAGGCGGTTGATCGCATCGAAGCCGTAGGCGGCCACGGTATTGTCGCTGCGGCGGCCGCGCGCCCAGCGCGCCAGCCGCTGCGGCGCGGCCCAGTCGACGCGCTGCGCCTGCGCCTGCCGCACCAGCGCCGCCAGCGCGGCGACGTCGCGCAGGCCGAGGTTGACGCCCTGCCCGGCCAGCGGATGTACCACGTGCGCGGCATCGCCCAGCACCAGCAGGCGGCCGCGCTGATACGCCTCCACCAGTTGCCGGCGCAGCGGGAATCCCAGCCGCGGCGACAGCACGCGCACTGCGCCCAGGCGGGCGCCGAAGGCCTGGCTCAACTCGGCGCCGAACGCCGCATCGTCCAGCGCCAGCACCCGGGCCGCCTCGGCCTCGGGCAGGGTCCACACGATCGAGCTGCGGCCGTCGGCGAACGGCAGGAACGCCAGCGGGCCGCCCGGCAGGAAACGCTGCCAGGCCGTGTCCTGGTGCGGCTGTTCGGTCTGCACGAAGGCGACCACGCCACGCTGGCCGTAGTCGTGCGCCGGCGCGTCCAGTCCGGCCAGGCCGCGCAGCGTGGAATCGGCACCGTCGGCGGCGATCGCCAGGCGCGCGTCCAGGCGGCTGCCGTCGTCCAGGCGCAGGCGCGCGCGCTCGGCCGAAGGCTCCAGCGCCTCCACGCGCGCCGGGCAATGCACCTGCACGCCGGCTGCCGGCAACGCCGCCCACAGCTGTTCGACCAAGAGGTTGTGTTCGACGATCCAGCCGAGCTGGTCGCGGCCCAGGGTGTCGGCGTCGAAGGCCAGCTCGCCACCGCCGCCGGCATCCCACACGCGCATGCGCCGGTACGCGCTGGCGCGCTGCGCCAGCACCTGCGGCCAGACGCCCAGGCCCTGCAGCAGGGCCGCGTTGTCGGGGGCGAAGGCGTACACGCGCAGGTCCGGCGTGTCCGCCGACCAGCGCGGCGGCTCGCGCCCCTCGACCAGGGCCACCGCCAGGCCTTCGCCGGCCAGGGCCAGCGCGCAGGCCGCGCCGACCACGCCGCCGCCCACCACCACCACATCCAGCACGCCGCGCCGGCTCATGCGCGCGTCTCCCGGCACAACTGCGGCACGTCGCCGCGGAAGCCCATCGCGCCACCGACCAGGAACGACTGCAGCGGCGCAGCCTGCGCCGCCGCCAGCAGGCCCAGGCTGCGCAGCGGGCGCAGCAGCGGGGTCGGGTTGGCGGTCAACCGTGCCAGCCCGCCGGAGAACGCCACCGTGCGCTGGCGATCCTGCTCGCGGCGCTGCGCGTACTGCTGCAGCAGCGCCGGCGCGCCCGGGTCGGTGCCGTCGCGCGCGATCAGCTCGGCCAGGGTCAGCGCATCGCGCAGGCCCAGATTGAAGCCCTGCGCGCCCAACGGGTGCAGGGTTTGCGCGGCGTTGCCCAGCAGCACCGCGCGCGCGTCGGTCAGCCGCTCGGCCAGCACCTGCACGATCGGGTAGGCGCTGCGCTCGCCGCTGCCCAGCAGGCGGCCGACGCGCCAGCCCAGCGCGTCCTGCAGCCGCTGCAGCCAGGCGCCCTCGTCCAGCGCGGCCACCGCCGCGGCGTCCTCGGCGGCGACCGCGTGGATCGCGCCGTAGTGGCGGTCGCCGCGCGGCAACAAGGCGGTCGGGCCGTCGTCGCGGAAGCGCTCGTAGGCGGTGCCGTCGGGCTGGCGGCTGCCGCGCACCCGCGCCACGAACAAAGTCTGCTGGAAATCATGGCGTGCCGCGGCGATGCCCACGGCCTCGCGCACTGCGCTGGCACTGCCGTCGGCCCCGACCAGCAGGCGCGTGTGCAGGACCTGCTCGCTGCCGTCGCCCACGATGCGCAGCCGACGCACGCCCTCCTCGGCGTCGGCCTCCAGCGCCACGAACTGCGCCGGGCGGTAGCGGGTCAGCCGCACCGTCGCGGCCAGGCTGGCCTCCAGGGCCTCGCCGAAGTCGCGCGCGACCACCACCTGGCCGAAGGCCTCGCGCCCGTAGTCGGCCGCCTCCAGCCGGACCCGGCCGAAATCGCCGGCACGGCTGACGTGGATGCGGCGGATCGGCCCGGTCGGCACGCGCAGCCGCTCCATCACCCCGAGCGCGCCCAGCGCGTTGACGGTGGCGGCGGCGAAGCTGAGGTTGCGCTGATCGAACACCGGCGGCAACGCGCCCGGCGGCGCGGCCTCGACCAGGCCCACGTCGATCCCCAGCCGGTCCAGGGCGATGGCCAGGCTGGCGCCGACCAGGCCGCCGCCGACGATCACTACGTCATGTCGTTTGCTCATCCGGCCATGATACGACCCGCACCGGTCTGCCCGGTGAGCGCTGCCGCCCAGCTTGCGCACCGCCACCGGGTCCCGGCGCGCGGCACTCGCGCGCGCCGCGCTTCCAGTAGAATCCGGGGTCTTACGTGCACCGGTGCCCGCCGCCATGACGCCTTCCGCCCACCGCCTCCCCGCCCTGTTGCTGTTGACTGCGCTGCTGGCGGCGACCCGCATCAACCACTTCGGGGCGATCCCGGACGCCTCGTGGGCGGTGTTCTTCGTCGGCGGCTTCTACCTGCGCAGCTGGACCCGCTGGGCATTCCCGCTGCTGATGGCGCTGGCGGTGCTGGTCGACTACCTGGTCATCCGCGGCCAGGGCCTGGATTTCTGGCAGCACTACTGCGTGTCGCCGGCCTACTGGTGCCTGATCCCGGCCTACTTCGTGCTGTGGGCCGGCGGCGCCTGGCTGGCGCGGCGCTACCGCGGCGCCGACTGGCGCGCCCTGGGCCTGACCGCCGCCAGCCTGCTGGTGGCGGTGGCGCTGTGCCACCTGCTGGCGCAGGGCAGCTTCTACTGGGTCAGCCGCAGCGTGCCGAACCCGACCCTGGCCGGCTGGTGGCAGAACTACAGCGACTGGCTGCTGCCGTACCTGGGCAGCGCCAGCCTCTACGTGGCGCTGGCCGCGGCGATCCAGGTCGGCGTCGAGCAACTGGCGCGGCTGGGCCAGCGCGGCCAGCCGGTCGGTCACTGACCGGGATGGGCAACCGCCTCTCCAAGATCTACACCCGCACCGGCGACGACGGCAGCACCGGCCTGGGCGACGGCAACCGGGTCGGCAAGGACTCGGCACGCGTCGCCGCCTACGGCACCGTGGACGAGGCCAACTCGGCGATCGGCGTGGTCCTGGCCTGCCCGCTGGCCGAGGACGTGCGGCAACTGCTGACCGCGATCCAGCACCAGTTGTTCGACCTCGGCGGCGAGCTGTGCATCCCCGGCCATGCCGCGATCCACGCCGCCGACATCGACGCGCTGGAACGGCACCTGGACCGCTACAACGACAGTTTGCCGCCGCTGCAGGACTTCATCCTGCCCGCCGGCGGCGAGGCCGCGGCGCGCTGCCACCTGGCCCGCACCATCGTGCGCCGCGCCGAGCGCGAGACGGTGGCGCTGTCGCGCCAGGATGCGGTGCGCCCGGAAGCGGTGCGCTATCTCAACCGGCTCTCCGACCTGCTGTTCGTGCTGGCGCGGGTGCTGGCGCGGGCCGACGGCCACGGCGAAGTGCTGTGGCGCCACGACCGGCGCCAGGCCTGAGCGACGCCCGCGCCGCGGCCGCATGCTGATCTACACCCATCCCGCCTGCCTCGGTCACGCGCCGGGACCGGAGCACCCGGAACGGCCGGAGCGCCTGGACGCGGTGACGACGGCGCTGCGCGAGGCCTTTCCCGCTCTGGAATGGCGCGAGGCGCCGCTGGCCAAGCTCGGCGACCTGGCCCGGATCCATGAGCGCGACCTGATCGATCGGGTTCTGGCCGACCTCGACGGCCCGCAGATGCTCGACGCGGACACGGTGATCTCGCCCGGCTCGCGCGCTGCCGCACTGCGCGCCGCCGGCGCCGGCGTGGCCGCGGTGGACGCGGTGATGCATGGCGCCAGCGACACCGCGTTCTGCGCGGTCCGCCCGCCCGGCCATCACGCCACCGCCGACACCGCGATGGGCTTCTGCCTGTTCAACAACGTGGCCGTGGCCGCGGCCCACGCCCGCGACGCGCACGGCCTGGAGCGGATCGCGATCGTCGATTTCGACGTGCATCACGGCAACGGCACCCAGGCGATCTTCGAGCGCGAGCCGAAGGTGCAGTACCTCAGCACCCACCAGTCCGGGCTGTTCCCGCACACCGGCGGGGTCCACGACCGCGGTGTCGGCAACCTGCACAACGCCTTGCTGCCGCCGGGCAGCGGCGGCTTTCGCTTCCGCAACACCTGGGCCGACCAGATGCTGCCGCTGCTGGACGCGTTCAAGCCGCAATTGCTGCTGATCTCGGCCGGCTTCGACGCGCACATGCGCGACCCGCTGGCCGACCTGATGCTGGAGACCGAGGACTTCGCCTGGATCACCGCCGAACTGCGCGCGGTGGCGCAGCGACACGCGCGTGGCCGGGTGGTCTCGCTGCTGGAAGGCGGCTACGACCTGCAGGCACTGCGCGAGGGCAGCGTCGCCCACGTCGACGCGCTGCGCTGAAGGCGGGTCATCCAGTCTCAGGTCTTCCGCGCTGCAGTGGCGCCTGCCCGCAGCAAGGAACCACGAGAACGTGGACGCCCGCAGGCCCGAGCGATGACGCGGCCGTCGTGCGCGCCGCCCTCGCCTTTCGGGCCGGGCCAGGCCGATGCGGCGTCCTCGCGACTGGAGGCGCGCCCCGTCACCGATGAACCCCGTCCCCTGCCCCCGGGACGCCTTCATTGCCCCTATGCACGGGATGGGGCAAGCTAGCGGCCGTTTTAGCCCGATACCTGACGCGCGTGCGCCGAGCCCTCCGCCTGCTACCTCTTCCGTTCAGTATCGCCCTCTGCCTGCCGGCAATGGCGGCTGAAAAGCCGCCGAACTGGGGCCTGTGCCCGACGCCGGACGTGCTGCCCAAGTTCGACGACGCGCAGAAGCCGGACCCCAAGCTCGCGCAGAACCGCGACCAGCAGCCGACCAACATCGAAGGCGACCAGCTGTCGGGCACCACCACCATCCCGAACTACACCGGCAACGTCGCGCTCAAGCGCGGCGACCAGTTCATGGGGACCGACAGCCTGCGGGTGGACACCGAGACCGGCAACTACATTGCCGAAGGCCACGTTCGCTACCAGGATTCGTCGATCCGCATGATCGCCGACCGCGCCGAAGGCAATCAGGACACCGACACCCACAAGATCACCAACATCCGCTACCAGCTGCTGGCCCGTCGCGGCAACGGCAAGGCCGACTCGGTCGATCTGCAGGGTGCGCTGGGGCAGATGCACCGCTCCACCTACACCACCTGCGACCCCTCGCAGCGGGTGTGGGAACTGCACGCACCGGAAATCGACGTCGACAACGACGAAGGCTTCGGCACCGCGCGCAACGCGATCCTGAAGGTCTACAACGTCCCGATTCTGTACGCGCCCTGGTTCAAGTTCCCGATCGACGACCGCCGTACCAGCGGCTTCCTGTTCCCGGCGATCGGCATGTCCAGCCGCAACGGCTTCGACTACACGCAGCCGTACTACCTGAATCTGGCGCCCAACTACGACGCCACGCTGTATCCCCGCTTCATGGCCCGGCGCGGCATGATGCTGGGCAGCGAATTCCGCTATCTCTACGATGGCGGCAAGGGCGAGCTGCAGGCCGCCTACCTGCCCGACGACAAGCTGCGCGACAAGGATCGCGGCCGCTTCAGCTACCAGGGCTACCACAACATCAATGCGCAGTGGCAGGCGCGCGCCTCGGTGGCCTGGGTCAGCGACGAGCGCTACACCGAGGATTTCTCCAACCGCCTGCTCGGCAATGCGGTGTCCAATATCCAGAGCACGATCGGCGTCTACGGCACCGGCGAGACCTGGACCGCGGGCGTGATGGCCGACCGCTGGCAGCTGACCGACTACACCCTGACCGAGGATGCGCTGCCGTACAACCGCCAGCCGCGCGCCTTCTTCAACTGGGATCAGTCGTTCGGCAACTACTTCGAAGCCGGCCTGTACAGCGAAGCGGTGCGCTTCGTGCACGACGACATCCACCAGAAGACCACCGACGGCACGTACGAACGCACCGGCGTGGTCACCCCGCGCCCCGGCGGCAGCCGCCTGGACCTCAAGCCCTACATCTCGATGCCGCTGGCCGGCGCCGCCTGGTTCCTCAAGCCGACCCTGGCCTGGCGCTACACCGCCTATCAGTTGGACAAGGACCTGGCGGCCACGCTCGGCGGCGACACCACGCCCTCGCGCAGCCTGCCGATCGCCACGGTCGATGCGGGCGTGTACTTCGACCGCGATGTCAAATGGGGCAACACCAACTATCTGCAGACCCTGGAGCCGCGGCTGTTCTACCTGTACACGCCGTACCGCAACCAGAACGACCTGCCGATCTTCGATACCCGCGAGTTCACCTTCAGCTGGGGCCAGCTGTTCCGCGACTCGCGCTACACCGGCGCCGACCGCCAGAACGACGCCAACCAGCTGACCATGGCGCTGAGTTCGCGCCTGCTGCGCCAGGACGACGGCAAGGAGAAGCTGTCGGTCAGCCTCGGCCAGATCCTGTACTTCAGCGACTCGCGGGTCAGCCTGCCGGACAGCGACACCACCATCGAGCAGGGCAAATCGGCCTGGGTGGCCGATGCCAACTACATGATCAACGACCGCTGGAACCTGGGCGCCACCTACCAGTGGGATCCCAAGTACCACCGCAAGGATCTGGCCAGCTTCCGCGCTCGCTATCTGATGCCGGGCGACGGCATCGTCAACCTCGGCTACCGCTATCGCCGCGCCCTGCTGGAACAGGCCGACGTGTCGTTCCTGTATCCGATCAATCCGACCTGGAGCCTGGTCGGGCGGCATTACTACTCGCTGATGGACAAGAAGCCGCTGGAAAGCATCCTCGGCGTGCAGTGGGACAGTTGCTGCCTGGCGGTGCGGGCGCTGGCGCGGCGCTACGTGCGCAACCGCACCGGCGCGCTGGATACCGCGTTCCAGATCGAGTTCGTGCTCAAGGGCCTGTCGTCCCTGGGCCAGGACACGGACCGCGTTCTGCGCCGTGCTATCCTCGGCTATAACCGCGACGACCTGTACTTGGTCCCGCCCAGCAACACCACGACCGATCCGGACGCTTACGATCCGAACCAGATTCCATGACCAAGACCCTTTCTGTTTTTCTCGCCGCCCTGATGGCGGTCGCTGGCGTGTCCGCTCCGGCCGCCGCGCAACAAACCCAACCGCTGGACCGCATTGCCGCGGTGGTCGACGAGGATGTCGTGCTGCAGAGCGAGCTGGATCGTGCCGTCCGCAACGTGAAGGCGCAGTATGCCGGCCGCGAGGCGCAGCTGCCGCCGGATAACGTGCTGCAGCGGCAGGTGCTCGAGCGTCTGGTACTGGTCAAGCTGCAGGTCGCGCGCGCCAACAGCACCGGCATCCGCGTCGGCGACGACGAACTGAACCGCGCCATCGCCAGCATCGCCCAGCAGAACGGCACCGACGTGGACGGCCTGCGCAAGAAGCTGGCCGCCGACGGCATGTCCTACACCGACTTCCGCAACTCGGTGCGCGACGAGATCACCGTGCAGCGCCTGCGCCAGAGCTTCGCGCAGAGCCACATCAACGTCAGCGAGGCCGAAGTGGACGCGGCGCTGGCGCAGCAGGCCACCACCGGCACCCAGTATCACCTGGCGCACATCCTGGTGGGCCTGCCGGAGGGTGCCACCGCCGAGCAGATCAAGACCGCCCAGGGCAAGATCGACGGGGTCAAGAACCTGATCGACAAGGGCGAGATCGACTTCAATGCTGCGGCGGTGCGCTATTCGGATAGCCCCAACGCGCTGGAAGGCGGCGATCTCGGCTGGCGCAGCCTGGACGAAATCCCCAACGCCTTCGCGCAGTTGATCCGCGACATGAAGCCGGGCCAGGTCGCCGGCCCGCTGCGCGGCCCCAGCGGCTTCCAGCTGCTGAAACTGGTGGAAGTGCGCGACGCCTCGGCCAATCCGGAAAAGAAGACCGTCACCGAGTACCACGCCCGCCACATCCTGATCCGGGTCAACGATGCGCAGCCCGACGCGGCCGCCAAGGCCAAGATCGAGACCCTGCGTGCGCGCATCGCCGGCGGCGCCGACTTCCAGGCCGTGGCCAAGGAAGCGTCGGAAGACACCAACAGCCGCAGCCAGGGCGGCGATCTGGGCTGGTTCCCGGCCGACGCGTTCGGTCCGGACTTCGGCCACCAGGTCGCGAGCCTGCAGGACGGCCAGATCTCGCAGCCGTTCCGCACCGAGGCCGGCTGGCACATCGTGCAGCGCGTCGGCGAGCGCCAGACCGACGTGACCAGCGATACCCAGCGTGCCCAGGTCCGCGAGACCATCGGCCGCCGCAAGCTGGAAGAGGAATACAACCGCTTCCTGCAGGAAATGCGCGGCGAAGCCTACGTCGACCTGCGCGTGGGCAACACCGACGCGGCCACTGCGCCGGCGGCCACGCCCGCGCCGGCGCCCGCCGCCAAGCCCTGACCCATGCGCCCCTCGCTCGCGCTGGTGCCGGGCGAGCCGGGCGGGATCGGCCCGGAGCTGTGCGTGCGGCTGGCGCAACAGCCGCGCCACGACTGCCAGCTCCTGGCCTTCGCCGATCCCGACACCTTGCGCGCCGCCGCGGCGGCGCTGTCGCTGCCGCTGCAGCTACTGCCCGAATCCAGCCCCGCCCTCGCCCCTGGCGACCTGCGCCTGCGCACGGTCGCCAATGACGTGCCCAGCCGCTTCGGCGCGACCGAGCCGGCCAACGCGGCGGCGGTGATCGCCGCGCTGACCCAGGCCGCCGACGCCTGCCTGCGTGGCGAACTGGCCGGCGTGGTCACCGGCCCGGTGCACAAGGCCGCGATCAATGCCGGCGGCATCGCCTATACCGGCACCACCGAACTGCTGGCCCACCACGCCGGCCGCGAGGTGGTGATGATGCTGGCCAACGCCATCGTGCGCGTGGCCCTGGTCACCACCCATCTGCCGCTGCGCGCGGTCGCCGATGCGCTCACGCCGGCCCTGCTGGAACGCAGCCTGCGCATCACCGAGGCCGCGCTGCGCCGCGAGTTCGGCATCGCCGCGCCGACCATCGCGGTGCTGGGGCTGAACCCGCATGCCGGCGAGGATGGCCACCTGGGCTTTGAGGAAATCCAGGTGATGCAGCCGGTGCTGGACGCCTTGCGCGCCGAGGGCATGCGCCTGCTCGGCCCGTTGCCGGCCGATACCGCGTTCCTGCCGCAGAAGCTGGCGACCGTGGACGCGGTGCTGGCGATGTACCACGACCAGGGCCTGCCGGTGCTCAAGTACAGCGGGTTCGAGCAGGCGGTGAACCTGACCCTGGGCCTGCCCTACCCGCGCGTGGCGGTCGACCACGGCACCGCGCTGGAGCTGGCCGGCCGCGGCGTGGCCGATCCGTCCAGCCTGTTCGCCGCCACCGCGCTGTGCGCGCAACTGGCTGCGCGCACAGCGGTTGCGTAGGCGCGGCTTCAGCCGCGACCGGGCTTTCCCGATATCGCACTGTCGCGGCTGAAGCCGCTCCTGCAGGTACAGCGCGCGCCATCCCGGCCCTATCCCGATAACATGTCCGCATGACTTCCTCTTCCGGCTTCGGCGCCCCGGCCAAGAAATCCCTCGGCCAGCACTTCCTCAGCGACCGCCACTACATCGACAGCATCGTGCGCGCGGTCGATCCCAAACCGGGCGATCGGCTGGTCGAGATCGGCCCTGGCCAGGGCGCGATCACCTTCCCGCTGCTGCGCCGGCATGGCCAGCTCACCGTCATCGAGTTCGACCGCGATCTGATCGCACCGCTGACCGCGGCGGCGGCCGGCGTCGGCGAATTGACCATTCTCAACCGCGACGTGCTGTCGGTGGATTTCGCGGCACTGGCCGAGGGCGCGCGGATCCGCCTGGTCGGCAACCTGCCCTACAACATTTCCTCGCCGATCCTGTTCCATGCGCTGGACCACGCCGCGGCGATCGCCGACATGCACTTCATGCTGCAGAAGGAAGTGGTCGACCGCATGGCCGCCGACCCCGGCAGCAAGGTCTACGGCCGGCTCAGCGTGATGCTGCAGGCGTACTGCGAGGTGACCTCGCTGTTCGTGGTGCCGCCGGGGGCGTTCCGGCCGCCGCCGAAGGTGGATTCGGCCGTGGTGCGGCTGGTGCCGCGGCCGCCGCAGACCGTCGGCATCGCCGATCCCAAGCGCTTCGCCGATGTGGTCCGCGCCGCGTTCGGCCAGCGCCGCAAGACCCTGCGCAACGCCTTGAACGGCGTCTGCGATGCCGCGCAGTTCGAGGCCGCGGGCGTGCGCCCGGACGCGCGCGCCGAGCAACTCGAGGTCGCCGACTTCGTGCGCCTGGCCAACCTGCCGCTGGCCTGAGACGCTCCCGCTTCGCGCCGCTCACGCGTCGCCGGGCGCCCCACGAGCGCGGCGGCGCCGGCACCGCGACGACCCAGCGCACGCCTGGACGTGGCAACGGCCGCCCGAACCACGTCGCGACAAGACGCGCGACGCAGATCCTGTACGCCACGATCCGCGTTTCCCGCACGCTGGCCGCCCGCGGCACGAGGCCCTCCCGCGCGGCGCGCCAGGGCCGCGGACACGGCCGTTACCGCGCCTCACCCGCTTCGCAACGGCAAGCGCCCATGCATCTCGCCTCAAACGGCAAAACACGCTCTAAACTGTGGGGATGAACGATGACGCCCCCTATCGGATCGAGGTCGAAGTGTCGCCCCGATTCCTCGACGACCAATCGGCGCCGGAGGACGGACGCTACACGTTCGCCTACACGATCCGCATCCACAACCGCGGCCGCGTCGCCGCACGCCTGATCGCCCGGCACTGGGAGATCACCGACGGCAACGGCCGCATCGAACGCGTGGACGGCGATGGCGTGGTCGGCGAACAGCCGCGGCTGCGCCCCGGCGAGGATTTCCGCTATACCTCCGGGCTGGTGCTGGAGACCGAGCACGGCACGATGCGCGGCCACTACGACATGGAAGCCGACGACGGCACCCACTTCATCGCCGCGATCGCGCCGTTCGTGCTGTCCGTGCCGCGGACCCTGCACTGATGGCGGTCTGGGCCATCGGCGACCTGCAGGGTTGCTACGACATCACCCAGCACCTGCTGGAGAAGATCCGCTTCGATCCGGCGGTGGACCGGCTGTGGTTCTGCGGCGATCTGGTCAACCGCGGCGGGCAGTCGCTGGAGACCCTGCGCCTGGTGCACTCGTTGCGCGACTACAGTGTGGTGGTGCTGGGCAACCACGACCTGTCGCTGCTGGCGATCGGCGAGCGCAGCCCGGACGAACAGCGCAAGGTCAATCCGGACCTGCAGCGCATCGTGCTGGCCGAGGACCGCGACGAACTGCTGACCTGGCTGCGCATGCAGAAGCTGCTGCACGCCGACCGCCAGCTCGGCTGGATGCTGATCCACGCCGGCCTGGCGCCGAAGTGGACCACCGCACTGGCCGAAAAGCATGCGCGCGAGGTCGAGCAGCAACTGCACGGCAACGGCTACCGCAAGCTGTTCCGCAACATGTACGGCGATCGTCCGGCGTGGTCGCCGGGCCTGACCGGCTACGACCGCTCGCGCGCGATCATCAACCTGTTCACCCGCGCCCGCTACTGCACCCCGCGCGGGCGCATCGCGATCGAGGAAAAGGGCACGCCCGGCACCCAGGCACAGGGCCTGTACCCGTGGTTCGAGGTGCCGGGACGGGTCGAGCGCGACCTGAAGATCGTCTGCGGGCACTGGTCGACGCTGGGCCTGACCATCACCCAGGGCGTGCACGCGATCGACACCGGCGCGGTCTGGGGCGGCAAGCTCACCGCGTTGCGCCTGGACAGCGAGGACCTGCAGGTGGTGCAGGTCCCCGGCCGGCCGGTGCAGGGACCGCCGCCGGCGGCACGCAGCGGCACGCCGCGCCGCCGCGGCACGCCGAACCGTGGACAACAGGCGCCCGCTGCATCTGCGCCGGAGCAGGAGCAGGAATGAGGTCTCCCGCGAGACGTGGCGATGTCGCGGGAGCGGCTCCAGCTGCGACAAGCGGTCCAGGCAACGCCCTTCGCGGCTGAGCCGCTCCTGCGACAATCCAGGCTTTGTTGCGCCGGCATCCGCCAGCCGGCCCTACACCGCGGCAGGCCGGCGCCGGTAATCCACGAAGTCGAAGGCCAGCGCATGCCGCGCATCGGCCGGATGCGCTTGCCGCGCCACCACCTCCCACTGCGCCGGGTCGAACGCGGGAAACTGCGCATCGGCGCCGTCGACCACGGTGTCGACATGGGTCAGATACAGCACCTCGGCCAACGGCAGGGCCAGGGCGAAGATGTCGCCGCCGCCGATCACCGCCAGTTCCGTGGCGCCGGCCTGGCGCGCGGCGTCGATCGCCGCCTGCAGCGACGCCACCGCCTGCATGTCCGCGAACGGCACCTGCCCGGAACGGGTCATCACCAGGTTCAAGCGCCCGGGCAGCGCGCGCCCCAGCGACTGCGCGGTCTTGCGACCCATCAAGACCGGCTTGCCCAGGGTCAGCGCCTTGAAGCGCTTGAGATCGTCCGGCAGGCGCCACGGCAGGTCGTTGTCGCGGCCGATCGCATTGGCCCGATCCAGCGCCGCGATCAGGCTCAACCGCAAAGGGGGGCGTGTAAACGGCACCGCCTCCGCCCCCGTCGCGACGGCGGCGCTCGCCGATTCCCGATTCTCCATACCCGATTCCCAGCTGATGCTCACACCGCCACCGGCGCCTTGATCGCCGGATGCGGGTCGTAGCCCTCGATGGCGATGTCGTCGTAGGTGAAGGCGAACAGCTCGGTGACCGCCGGATTCAGCCGCAACCGCGGCAGCGGCCGCGGCGCACGCGCCAGTTGCTCGCGCGCCTGCGCAAAGTGATTGGAATACAGGTGCGCATCGCCCAGCGTGTGCACGAAATCGCCGACGCCCAGGCCGGTGGCCTGCGCCACCATGTGCGTCAGCAGCGCGTAGCTGGCGATGTTGAACGGCACGCCGAGGAAGATGTCGCCGCTGCGCTGGTACAGCTGGCAGCTGAGCTTGCCGTCGACCACGTAGAACTGGAACAGGCTGTGGCACGGCATCAGCGCCATCTGCGGCAATTCGGCCACGTTCCAGGCGCTGATCACCAACCGCCGCGAGTCCGGGTTGCGCTTGATCTCGTCCACCAGCCACTGCATCTGGTCGATCTCGCGGCCGTCGGCGCCGGTCCAGCGCCGCCACTGCTTGCCGTACACCGGGCCGAGTTCGCCCTGCGCATCGGCCCACTCGTCCCAGATGCTGACCTTGTTGTCCTTGAGATAGGCGATGTTGGTCTCGCCCTTCAGGAACCACAGCAGTTCGTGCACGATCGAGCGCAGGTGCAGCTTCTTGGTCGTGACCAGGGGGAAACCATCGTTGAGGTCGAAGCGCATCTGCCAGCCGAACACGCTGCGCGTGCCGGTGCCGGTGCGGTCGGACTTCTCCGCGCCGCGCTCGAGCACGTGCTGCAGCAGTTCCAGATACTGCTTCACTTGGTCACCTCCGGCGGCGGCACCGGCTGCAACACCGGCGCGCTGCGCGAGCGCCACAGCAGGAACAGGCCGAGCAGGACCAGCGGGATGCTCAACTGCTGGCCGCGGGTCAGCCAATGGAACGCCAGGTAGCCGAGCTGGGCATCCGGCACCCGCACGAACTCCACGGCGAAGCGGAACACGCCAAACAGCAGCGCGAAAAGTCCGGACACCGCATAGCGCGCGCGCGGCTTCATCGAGAACGTCCACAGCACCACGAACATCACCAGCCCTTCCAGCGCCGCCTCGTACAGCTGCGAGGGATGGCGCGCATAACGATCGAGCATGCCCGCGGCGTATTGCTGCTGCAATTGCGCGGCACTCTTCAGGCTCTCCAACGCCGGCGCATTGGCCACGCCGTCCTGTATCGGCGCGTGCGGGAAGATCACGCCCCAGCCGGCATGGGTCAACTTGCCCCACAACTCGCCGCCGACGAAATTGCCGATACGGCCGAAGCCCAGGCCCAGCGGCACCAGCGGCGCGATGAAATCGACGGTGTCGAAGAAATGCAGGCGCGCCTTGCGCGTCCACCACAGGCAGGCCGCCAGCACGCCCAGCAGGCCGCCGTGGAAGCTCATGCCGCCGTCCCACACCTTGAAGATCAGCAGCGGGTCGGCCAGGAAATCGGACAGCGCGTAGAACAGCATGTAGCCGATGCGCCCGCCCAGCACCACGCCGAGCATCGCGTAGAACAGCAGATCGGAGAAGCCGTCCTCGTTCACCCCGGGCAGGCGTCCGGCGCGGATGCGGCGGCGGCCCAGCCACCACGCCGAGATGAAGCCGGCCAGATACATCAGCCCGTACCAATGCACCTTCACCGGCCCGAGCGAGAAGGCGATGGGATCGATCTGGTGGAGATAGGTCATGCGCAAGCGTCGGCCGGGGGGCAAAGAGTGCCTATTCTGCCACTGACTTCGCTCCTTGCCGCGCTTACGGACGGCATGTCGGGGTGACGCTTCATCTGCCGGCAGGCGCACGCGTCTGCCACTGACTTAGCCCGTTGCCGCGCTTGCGGACGGCACAGCCGGAGGCGCCTTTCATCTGTGGGCAGGGGCATGCGCCGGTTATCGACTTCAAGACACCTGCGCCGCCCAAACGCCCCGCGTCCCTTCCCTTGCTTGGGGGGAATGGCCAATGTGGCCTCCAAGCCATCAGCCGCGACGAGCAGAGCCATGGGCTCCCAACCCAGCAGTATCGCCACCCATCGCGCCAATGCAGGAGCGGCATTACCCATGTGGGAGCGGCTTCAGCCGCGACGCGCAGAACCGCCAGACCCCAATCCGGCACGATCGCGTCGGGACTGAAGTCCCTCCCACAACACCGCAGCTCGCGCCGATGCAAAAGCGGCATCGCCCCAATGTAGGAGCGGCTTCAGCCGCGACGCGCAGAACCATCAGGCCCAACCAGGCACGATCGGGGCTGGACTGAGGTCCCTCCCACAACACCACCGCATCGCGCACTGCAGGAGCAACGCCCCGGGCGTTCACAGCAGCGAAAACGACAAGACGCCGTATCTCACCTGCTGGCAGCGCAAACCCAGCGCCGCAGCAGATTCAATCCAGCACCCGCGGCAGGTTCGGCAGCTCGTTCTCGCCCGGCTGGCCCGGCTGCGCCGGGAAGTGCGCGGCCAGCAGCGCCGAGACCGCGCCGACGCCGGCGATCACCGCCTGCTCGGGCTGGCCGGCGCGCATGTCGCGCTCGATCAGCGTGCAGACCTGGCGCCACTGCGCCGCGTCCACGCGTCCGTGCAGGCCGCGGTCGGCGACGATCTCGATGTGGTGATCGGCCAGCAGCAGGTAGAGCAGCACGCCGTTGTTGGCGTCGGTATCCCAGGTGCGCAACTGCGCGAAGGCCTGCTCGGCACGCAGCCGCGGCGTCATGCCGTGCAGCACCTGCGCCGGCGACAGGCCCGACTCCACCGCGAACATCACCTGCCCGCTGTGCAGGCGCTCGCCCTCGGCGATCGCCGCGCCGATGCGTTCCAGGCTGGCCGCAGGGAACAGACGCTGTGCCGAGGGCCCGAACAGGTGCCGGAACAGGCGCATCACCAGCTCCCCGAGGCACCACCGCCTCCGGAACTGCCACCGCCACCACCCCAGCCGCCTCCGCCGCCACCCCAACTTCCACCGCCTCCGCCGCCCCAGCCTCCGCCGAAGCCGCCGAAGCCGCCGCCTCCCCAACCGCCCCCGCCCCATCCGCCGCCGCCAGCCGAGCGGCCCGGCGAGATCCCGACGAACAGGCCCAGGATCAGCCCGATCGCGCCGGTCAGGACGCCGACGAACAGCGACAGGCTCAGCAGCAGACCGACGCCACCAGCGACCGCGCCGCTCAGCACGGCGCGCAGCGGACGCGACAGGCGCGCGAACAGCAGTTGCGCGACGATCGACGCGAACAGGCCGGCAAAGAAACCCAGCCCCATGCCACTCCCGCGCGACGCCGACGCGTGCGCACTGACCGGTGCCGGCAACGCTTCGCCGTCGATCAGCTTGACCAACATCGCGGTCGCCTCGGCGATGCCGCCGCTGTAGTCGCCAGCACGGAAGCGCGGCGCCAGGTACTCCTGGATGATGCGGTTGGCGGTGGCGTCGGGAATCGCGCCTTCCAGGCCGTAGCCGGGCTGGATGCGCACGCGCCGGTCGTTCTTGGCCACCACCAGCAGGACGCCGTCGTCCACGCCCTTGCGGCCGAGCTTCCACTGGTCGAACACGCGCTGGGTGTATTGCTCGATGCTCTCCGGCGCGGTACTGGGCACCACCAGCACCTGCAACTGGCTGCCCTTGCGCTGCTGCAACTGCACCGCCTGCCGGTCCAGCTCCAGGCGCTGGTTCGGGGTCAGCGTACCGGTGGTGTCGACCACCGGCGCATCCAGCGGCGGGATCGGCGCCTCGGCCTGCGCCCAGGCCAGCCAGGGCACCAGCGCCAACAGCAGCACCAGCCAGCCGCAGGCGTGGCGGCGGCCGGACGCACGGCGGGCGACGTCGCGCGAGGTCGCCGATGCGGCAGCGTACTCAGCCGCCACGGAGGTGGAACGCATGGTCGGGCCCGCCCGCGGCGGCGCTCAGTGCGCCGGCGCCGGCTGCTGCGGCTGCTGCTGCGGCGCGGATGCCGGCTGGCCGCCGAAGTTCACCGCCGGCGCCTCGGAGATCTGCGCCTCGTTCTCCACCGAGAAGTTGGGCTTTTCCTTGTAGCCGAACAGCTTGGCGGTGAGCACCTGCGGGAAGGACAGGATGTAGGTGTTGTAGTCCTGCACCGCCTGGATGTAGCGGCCGCGCGCCACGGTGATGCGGTTCTCGGTGCCTTCCAGTTGCGCCTGCAGGTCCCGGAAAGCCTGGTCGGATTTCAGGTTCGGGTAGTTCTCGGTGACCACCAGCAGCCGCGACAGCGCGCTGGACAGCTGGCCCTGCGCCTGCTGGAACTGCTGCAGCGAGGCGGCGTCGTCGGCGTTGACCTGGACCTGGCCGACGCGGGCGCGGGCGTTGGTCACGTCGGTCAGCACCTGCCGCTCCTGGTCGGCATAGCCCTTGACCGTATTGACCAGGTTCGGCACCAGGTCGGCGCGGCGCTTGTACTGGTTCAGCACTTCCGACCAGCCGGCCTTGACCGCCTGGTCCTTCTGCTGGATCGCGTTGTAGCCGCAGCCGGACAGCAACACCGCCAGCGCGGCCAGGAACAGGGAGCGGGACAACAGGCGCATGCGATGACTCCGGCGGATGACTGCGCGCAGCTTGCCACGCGCCCGGTGAAAACGCAGCCTGCGCCGCCGATCGGCTCAGCCGCTCACCACTTCCCGGCGCCAGGCACCTGGTGCGCGGCAGCGCGGCGGCGCATCAACAGGTTCAGCCACTCCACCAGCACCGAGAACCCCATCGCCGCGTAGATGTAGGGCTTGGGCACGTGCACGTCCAGGCCGTCCAGGATCAGCACCACGCCGATCATCAGGATGAAGGCCAGCGCCAGCATCTTCACCGTCGGGTTGGCGTCGATGAAGCGGCCCAGCGGATTGGCCGCCAGCAGCATCACCGCCACCGCCAGCAGCACCGCGGCGATCATCACCGGGATGTGCTGGGCCATGCCCACCGCGGTGATCACCGAATCCAGCGAGAACACGATGTCGATCACCGCGATCTGCGCGATCACCATCCAGAACACGCCCGAGGCCTTGCTGGTGGTGGGGTCGGCATCGTCGCCGCCGGTGATCAGTTCGCGGATCTCCATGGTGCCCTTCACCAGCAGGAACAGGCCGCCGACGATCAGCACCAGGTCGCGGATCGAGATGCCCATGCCGGCGACGCTGAACAGCTCGCCCTGCATGCGCGCCAGGAACGCCAGCGACACCAGCAGCGCGATGCGGGTCAGGCACGCCACCGCGATGCCGAACCTGCGCGCGGCCGGGCGCTGCGCTTCCGGCAGCTTGCCCACGGCGATGGAAATGAACACCAGGTTGTCGATGCCCAGCACGATCTCCAACGCACTCAGCGTCAACAGCGTCAGCCAGGTGTTGGGGTCGGCGAGAAACTCGAGGGCCATGGCGTCGGGTCCTTTAACAGAAGAAGAAACGGGGGGCGATCACAGCAGGCGCGGCAGCAGGATCAGGCCCCAGCACAGCACCACGTTGGCCAGCATCACGAAGACCGCGGCCGAGCCCATGTCCTTGGCGCGCCCGGCCAGTTCGTGATGCTCGGGGCCGTAGCGCTCGATCACCGCTTCGATCGCCGAATTGAGCAGTTCCACCGCCAGCACCAGCAGCAGCGAGCCGATCATCAGCACCTGCTGCACCGGCCCCTGCCCCAGCCACAGCGCCAGCGGCGCCAGGATCAGGAACAGGCACACCTCCAGGCGGAACGAGGACTCGTGCAGCCAGGCCGCACGCAGGCCCTGGCAGGACCAGACGGTCGCCTGGAACATGCGCACGAAGCCGCGTGGGCGATGACCGATTCCGTCCGCCATCGTTCACGGCACCCGTCGGACGGCACGACGCGCGGGGCGCGCCACGCTGCGGCCAGGCGCGGGCCGCGGAACAGTCGGAGACATGGTGG
>JBEVKG010000064.1:0-19016 GCA_040509765.1 Xanthomonas sp. | reverse complement strand
CCTGGCGGTGCTGTCGCGCTGCCTCGCCGCCGACATCGAGACCTCGGCCCGGGCGCTGGAAGCGGCGGCCAATCCGCGCCTGCACGTGTTCCTGTCGACCAGCCCGCTGCACCGCGAGCACAAGCTGCGGATGAGCCGCGAGCAGGTGCTGGAGTCGGTGCGCAAGCACGTCGCCCTGGCGCGCCAGTACGTGGACGACGTGGAGTTCTCGGCCGAGGACGCCACCCGCACCGAGGAGGATTTCCTGGCCGAGGTCGCCAGCGTGGCGATCGCCGCCGGCGCCACCACCATCAACCTGCCCGACACGGTCGGCTTCACCACCCCGGAAGAGATCCGCGGCATGTTCGCGCGGATCATCGCCAATGTCCCCGGCGCCGACCGGGTGGTGTTCAGCGCGCACTGCCACAACGACCTGGGCCTGGCCGTGGCCAACTCGCTGGCCGCGGTGGAAGGCGGCGCGCGGCAGGTGGAATGCACCATCAACGGCGTCGGCGAGCGCGCCGGCAACTGCGCGCTGGAAGAGATCGCGATGGCGCTGAAGGTGCGCAACGCGTTCTACGAACTGGACACGGCGATCAACACCCCGCGCATCGTCGCCACCTCGCAGTTGCTGCAGCGCCTGGTCGGCATGCCGGTGCAGCGCAACAAGGCGATCGTCGGCGGCAACGCCTTCGCCCACGAGTCGGGCATCCACCAGCACGGCATGCTGCGCCACCGCGGCACCTACGAGATCATGCGCCCGGAAGACGTGGGCTGGGAGTCCTCGCAGATGGTGCTGGGCCGCCACAGCGGCCGCGCCGCGGTCGAGCAGCGCCTGCGCGCACTCGGCTACGTGCTGGACGAGGCCGAGCTGAACATCGCCTTCGATGCCTTCAAGGCGCTGTGCGAACAGCAGCGCGTGGTCAACGACGGCGACCTGCAGGCAATGATGCAGGACGCGCCGGAGAGCCAGGGCTATCGCCTGTCGTCGATGACCGTCAGCGACCGCGGCCAGCGCGCCAGCGCGCAGGTCGAGCTGTCCGATCCGGACGGCCAGCGGGTCAGCGAGCGCGCCGAGGGCGACGGCCCGGTGGACGCGCTGTTCGCCGCGCTGTCGGCCGCGACCGGCGTGCAGTTGGTGCTGGACAGCTATCAGGTGCACAGCGTCGGCATCGGCGCCGATGCGCGCGGCGAGGCCAACCTCAGCGTGCGCCACGGCGACATCGAATACGACGGCACCGGCACCAGCCGCGACATCATCGAGGCCAGCGCGCTGGCCTGGCTGGACGTGGCCAACCGCGTGCTGCGCCAGCGCCAGGGCGCGCCGGCCGCCGCCGACGCGCTGGCCTGAGCGGCCACAGCACGGTCATGGTCGTCGTGCACGCTCGCCTTCGCTTCCCTCCCCCGCCCAGCTTTCCTGCCAGGTAGTTCCGCAATGTCCGCCACTCCCCGCACCCTGTACGACAAGCTGTGGGACGCGCACGTCGTCGTCCCCGAAAGCGCCGCCGCACCGGCGGTGCTGTACATCGATCTGCACCTGATCCACGAAGTGACCTCGCCGCAGGCGTTCACCGAACTCAGGACGCGCGGCCTGACGCCGCGCCGGCCCGACCGCACCAAGGCGACGATGGACCACTCCACGCCGACCCTGCCGCGCGGCGCCGACGGCAAGCTGCCGTACTACACCCCGGCCTCCGAGGCGCAGGTGGACATGCTCGCGCGCAACTGCGCCGACTACGGCATCGAGCTGTTCGACATGGGCTCGGACAACCGCGGCATCGTCCACGTGATCGCGCCGGAACAGGGCTTCACCCAGCCCGGCATGACCATCGTCTGCGGCGACAGCCACACCTCCACGCATGGCGCGTTCGGCGCGCTGGCGTTCGGCAACGGCACCAGCGAGGTCGGCCATGTGCTGGCCACGCAGTGCCTGCTGCAGCGCAAGGCCAGGACGATGGCGATCACCGTCGACGGGCCGCTGGCGCCGGGCGTCGGCGCCAAGGACGTGATCCTGCACATCATCGGCGTGATCGGGGTCAACGGCGGCACCGGCCACGTGCTGGAGTACCGCGGCTCCACCATCGAAGCGATGGACATGGAACAGCGCATGACCCTGTGCAACATGTCGATCGAGGCCGGCGCGCGCGCCGGCATGGTCGCGCCGGACCAGGTCACCTTCGACTGGGTCGCCAGGACCCCGCGCGGCCCCAAGGGCGCCGACTTCGACGCCGCCGTGCAGCGCTGGTCGCAGTTGCGCAGCGATCCCGGCGCGCACTTCGACGCCGAGGTGCGCGTCGATGCGCGCGATATCCGCCCGACCCTGACCTGGGGCACCCACCCCGGCACCGCGATCGCGGTGGACGTGCCGATCCCGGCCGCGCAGGATCCGGCCGCACAGAAGGGCCTGCACTACATGCACCTGGAAGCCGGGCATGCGCTGATCGGCACGCCGGTGGACGTGGTGTTCGTCGGTTCCTGCACCAACGGCCGGCTCAGCGACATGCGCGAGGTGGCGCAGGTGCTGCGCGGCCGCAAGGTGGCGCCGCACGTGCGCATGCTGGTGGTACCGGGTTCGGAGATCGTCAAGCGCCAGGCCGAGGCCGAGGGCATCCACGAGGTGGTGCGCGCGGCCGGTGCCGAATGGCGCGAGTCCGGCTGCTCGATGTGCATCGCCATGAACGGCGACCTGGTGGCGCCGGGGCAACTGGCGGTGAGCACCAGCAACCGCAACTTCGAAGGCCGCCAGGGCCCGGGCTCGCGCACCCTGCTGGCCTCGCCGCTGACCGCGGCCTGGGCGGCGGTGAACGGCAAGGTCAGCGATCCGCGCGCGCTGTTCGCGGAGGTCGCGTGATGGCACCGCACATCGCCGCGTTCGCGGCCACGCTGACCTTCGTCGCCGCCACCACCCGCGCCTTCGCGCACCGCCACCAGCCGCTGCTGCCGCCGCATGCGCCGCCCGCGGCGCTGCCGCCGGCGGCCGACGCCGCGGCGCACGCCCCCGACTCCGTCGCTTCCCAGGAGACCCCGTGATGGCCGGCTTCGCCACCCTCACCTCGCGCAGCGTGGTGCTGCGCCAGACCAACATCGACACCGACCAGATCATCCCGGCACGGTTCCTGTCCACCACCGAACGCGCCGGCCTCGGCCGCCACGCCTTCAACGACTGGCGCTGGCAGGCCGACGGCGCGCCGAACCCGGAGTTCGCCTTCAACCAGGCGCACAACGCCGACCGCCAGATCCTGCTGGCCGGGCGCAACTTCGGCTGCGGTTCCTCGCGCGAGCATGCGCCCTGGGCGCTGACCGACCTGGGCCTGCGCGCCATCGTCAGCAGCGAGATCGCCGACATCTTCCGCAACAACAGCCTCAAGAACGGCCTGCTGCCGATCGTGCTGGCCGAGGACGACGTGCAGACGCTGATGCAGCGCCCGGACGACGCACTGACCGTGGACGTGGCCGCGCGCGAGCTGCGCACGCCCGACGGCCGCGTCTACGCCTTCCCGCTGGACGCGTTCTCGCAGACCTGTCTGCTCGAGGGCGTGGACGAGATGGGCTACCTGTTGCTGCGCCAACCCGACATCGAACGCTACGAGGCCACCCATGCACGCTGACATCGTCGTCCTGCCCGGCGACGGCATCGGTCCGGAAGTCGCCGCCGCGGCGGTCGCGGTGCTGCGCGCCGTCGCCGCGCGCCACGGCCACGACTTCCAGTTCCACGAACACGACATCGGCGGCATCGCCATCGACCGCCACGGCGAGCCGCTGCCGGCGGCGACGCTGACCGCCTGCCAGGGCGCCGACGCGGTGCTGCTGGGCGCGGTCGGCGGACCGAAGTGGTCCGATCCCAATGCCAAGGTGCGCCCCGAGCAGGGCCTGCTGGCGATCCGCCGCGGCCTGGGCCTGTTCGCCAACCTGCGCCCGGTCAAGCCGCACCCGGCGGCGCTGGACGCCTCGCCGATCAAGCCGCACCTGCTGCAGGGCGTGGACATCGTGGTGGTGCGCGAACTGACCGGCGGCATCTACTTCGGCGACAAGACCCGCAGCCCCAGCGACGCCAGCGACCTGTGCCGCTACACCGTCGCGGAGATCGAGCGGGTGCTGCGCAGCGCGTTCCGCCTGGCCCGGCAGCGCCGCAACCACGTCGTCTCGGTGGACAAGGCCAACGTGCTGGAGACCTCGCGGCTGTGGCGCGACGTCGCCGCGCGGATCGGCCGCGAAGAGTTCCCGGACGTGCGCCTGGAGCACCAGTTGGTCGATTCGATGGCCATGCACCTGCTGGCCAAGCCGCGCGAGTACGACGTGATCGTCACCGAGAACATGTTCGGCGACATCCTCACCGACGAAGCCTCGATGCTGGCCGGCTCGCTGGGGTTGCTGCCCTCTGCCTCGCTGGGCGAAGGCCGCATCGGCCTGTACGAGCCGATCCACGGCTCGGCGCCGGACATCGCCGGCAAGGGCATCGCCAATCCCTACGCGACCATCCTCAGCGCGGCGCTGCTGCTGCGCCACTCGCTGGGCCTGGAAGCCGAAGCGGCGGCGATCGAGCAGGCCGTAAATGCCGCGCTCGACGCACGGGCGTTCACCGCCGATCTCGCCGCACCCGGCCAGGGCATCTCCACCGAGGCCGCCACGCAGACGGTGCTGCCGCGCCTGCAGGCCTGAGTCGCGGCGGCGCGCCGGCGCCGACCGCCCGCCGCCCGCCGCAACGATGCGGCGGTGCGGAACGCCTCGTCTGTGCGCTGCGCCTGCAGGGCAGCCGCGCCTGCACTGCCTGCGCAGGGCTGCCGTCGCGGACGGCGCGCGGCGCCTGCGTCGCGGCCGCAGCGGCCTAGGGCCTGCCACCAATTCCCGGGCAGGCCTTAGCCGACCACCCGATCGCGGCCTTCGCGCTTGGCCTGGTACAGGTGCTTGTCGGCCTTCACCAGCAGGTCGCGGCGGGTGCGCAGGGTCGGCGACAGGCAGGCGAAGCCGATGCTGGCGGTGAAGCGCACCGCGCGTCCTTCGTCGTCGTACAGCACCAGATCGGCCAGGCGCACGCGCAGTGCGTCCAGGCGCGCGCGTGCCGGTTCCTGATCCAGGCCCGGCAGTACCAGCAGGAACTCTTCGCCGCCGTGGCGCGCGGCGAAGGCCTGCTCGCCGAGGCTGGCGCGCAGCGCCTCGCCGACCCGGCGCAGCACCTCGTCGCCGATCTCGTGGCCGTAGGCGTCGTTGATCTTCTTGAAGTGGTCGATGTCCAGCAGCGCCACGCACAAGGGCGTCCGCGTGTTCAGCGCCCGCTCCAGCGCCGTGTTGAGGTAGGGATCGCCGGTGCGCCGGTTGGGCAGGCCGGTCAGCGCGTCGTGGCCGGCCTGGTAGGCGAGCTTGCGCACCAGGTCCTCGCGCTCGAGGTTGGCCAGCTTCAAGGCCAGGTTCTTCGCCTTCAGTTCGTGGGTGCGCTCGGCGATGATGGTGTTGAGCCGGCGCTGGCGGCGCCGGTAACGACGGCTGCGACCGCGGTACCACCACAGGATCAGGCCGGTCACGCACAGCGCCACCAGCACCACGAACGGCCAGCGTTCCCAGAACGGCGGCACCAACTGCAGGCGCAGCGAGGCGCTGCCGATGCGTTCGCTGCGCGACCAGTCCAGCGGGCTGGTCATCGCCTGCACGTCCAGGCGGTAGCTGCCCGAGGGCAGGTTGGTGTAGACCGCTTCCTCGCTGCTGCCGGCGTCGACCCATTGCCGATCGAATCCCTGCAGGCGGTAGCGGTAGCGCACCTTGTCCGGCGAGCGGAAGCTCAGCCCGGCATAGCCGATCGCCAGCCGGGCGACGCCGCCGTGCAGGCGGTAGTCGCCACGCAGCGGCTGCGCCACGCCATCCACCTGCACGTGGGAGATCACCAGCGGCGGCGCACCCACGTTGCGCCGGCTCGGCAACGCCGGATCGATCAGCGCCAGCCCGGCCGAGGTCGGGATCAGCAGCACGCCGTCGCGGCTGCGCCAGCCGGCCGGCGCACTGCTGCCGTTGCCCTGGCCGCCGGGCATGCCGTCGCTGCGGTCGACCACGTCCACCGCCAGGGTGTTGCGCTGGCCCGCGTCCAGTTCGGCCACACGCGCACGCGCGATGCGCAGCACGCCGCGATTGCTGTTCGCCCAGAGATTGCCGTTGCCGTCGTCGAGCAGCCGGAACAGCTTGTCGCGCGGCAGGCCGACGCGATGATCGTAGATGCGCCACTGCCCGCCGCGCAGCCGCAGCAGGCCGCGATCGCTGGCGACCCACAGGGTGCCGTCGGCATCTTCGAGGAAGTCGAAGGCGTTCTGCGCCGGGAAGCCATGGCCGCTCGGCCGCGCCTGCAGCACGCCGTTGGCCGCGAGCGTGGCGATGCCCTGGTTGGTGCCGATCCACAGCACCCCGGCGTGGTCGCGGTACAGCGCCTGCACCTGCCGCCCGGGCAAGCCGTCGGCGGTGCCGTAGGCACGCGTGCGATCGCCCTTGCGGTACAGCAGCCCCTCGTTGCCGCCGATCCACAGGCCGCCGTCGGCATCGGCCAGCAGCGCGCGCACCATGGTCCGCGGCACGCCTGCGGCCACGCCCAGGCGTTGCCGGATCGCGCCGTCGGCCGACAGCAGCAGCACGCCCTGGTCGTAGGTGCCCACCCACATGCCGCCGTCGCGGGCGGCGGCCAGCGCCAGCACCGACGGATCGCGGCCCGGGCGCTCGCTCAGCCGCAGCGGGCGGATGCGGCCGCCCTGCCAGCGGTCCAGGCCGGCGGCATGGCCGATCCAGATCGCGCCATCAGCGTTCTGCTGGACCACGCGCACGTAGTCGCTGCCCAGCCCGTCCCGGCGGGTCAGGCCACCGGCATCGCCCTTGGCGACACGGAACAGGCCGTCGGTGCTGCCGGCCCAGACCAGGCCTTCGCGGTCCTCGATCAGCGCCGGGCTGACCACGCCGGAAATCGACAGCACTTCCTCGCTGGCGCCGTTGGAGGCGCGCCGCAGCAGTTGCCCGCTGGACAGGCTCATCCACAGCTGGCCGTCCTGGTCCTGCAGCGCGGCATCGACGCGCTGACCGCGCCGCAGCCATTGCAGGCCGCCGTCGGCGCCGAGCCAGAACACGCCCTCGTCGCTGGCCACCAGCAGGCCGCCGTGGCGGTCGGGGGCCAGCCGCCGGATCGACGCCGTGCGCATCGCCGCCGCGCCCCAGCGCTGCGCCCGCGTGCCGTGCGCGGTCAGCCGGAACAGTCCCTGCGGGGTGCCGACCAGCACCGCATCGCGGTAGCGCAGCAGCGTGGCGATGCGGGCCTTGCCCAGCCCTGCGGCGGCGCCGGCGTCGACCAGGCGACCGTCGACCTCGATCCGGAACAGGCCCTCCTCGCTGCCGACCCACAGCCCGCCGTCGGCATCGCGCAGCATCGCGGTGACCCGCAGCCGCTGCGCGCGCGCCTCGCCCAGATGCTCCCAGCGCCCGGCCGCATAGCGGAACACGCCGTCGTAGGCGGTGCCGACCAGCATGCCGCCGTCGGCCTCGGCGAGCAGCGCGAACACCCCCGACAACTCCATGCCCGGGGTGTTCTGGCGATCGAAGACGGTGAAGGCGCGGCCATCGAAGCGCGCCACGCCCTCCCAGGTGCCGACCCAGATCATGCCGTCGCGGTCCTGGGCCAAGGCATGCACCAGGTTGTGCGGCAGCCCCTCTTCCATGGTCCAGCGCGCGATCACCGGACGGTCGAGCACGGCGCGCTCGGTCAGCGGCGCGGCCGGGTCGGCGGCGCGCGTGGCGGCGCTGGCGCAATACAGCACCAGTAACAGGCACAGCATCACACCCACACGGCGACACAGCGCATACGCGCCGTCGCGACTATCGTGACGCCGATCCCCTTGTTCCATCCCTTTCCGAATCACACCGGCAACGGCGCGCGGTACCCCCTGTGGGCAGATGGCTAATCTATCACCGCCTGTTCGCCGCCGATGTCAGGGACTTCCTGACGTCCGGAAACGCCCCCGAAGCAGCCGGCGCCTCCCTCGCCGGCCCCGACGCGACGCCGGACGAACGCAGCGTCACAATAATGAACCCTCGGGTCTAGTATAAATATCGAACCGACTGGTCTAGTATTGCCTCATGGTCAGCAAATCGCCCGCCGCCAAATCCTCCCCCCGCCCTGCCGGGCCCGGCCGCCCCAAGGACATGGGCAAACGCGCCGCGATCCTGGAAGCGGCGCGGGAGATGTTCACCGAACTGGGCTTCGGCGGCGTCAGCATGGACGGCATCGCCGCCCGCGCCGGCGTCTCCAAGCTCACCGTCTACAGCCACTACGGCGACAAGGAAACCCTGTTCGCCGAGGCGGTGCGCGCGCAATGCCAGGCGCTGCTGCCCGACGACCTGTTCGGGCACGCACTGAAGGGGCCGCTGCGCACGCAGCTGGTCGAGATCGGCCTGGCGTTCTTCGCCATGATCAGCAGCGAGGCGGCGATGGCCACCCACCGCATGATGCTGACCCCCGGCACCGGCGACGACCACGTCCGCGAGATGTTCTGGAACGCCGGCCCCAAGCGCACCCAGCAGGACCTGGCGACGCTGTTGCAGGCCCACGTCGCCGCCGGCGAACTGGACATCGCCGACCTGAACCTGGCCGCCTCGCAGTTCTTCTGCCTGGTCAAGGGCGAACTGTACTCGCTGATGATGTGCGGCCTGTGCCGCGACGCCGGCCAGGACCGGATCCGCGCCCATGTCGAGGCCAGCATCGACTTCTTCCTGCGCGCCTATGCGGCGCGCTAGCCCGGCCGCGGGGCCGTCCGCGCCTGCCGATGACTTCCGGCACTGCGCGCCGGGCCGTCCGGCGGCGATGCTGCGGCATACGCCCGGCCTCCGTGCCGGCTAAAATGCCCGGCCCTCCGCGTTGGATGCCCGAAATGACGATCGACTACTCCCAAGCCCGCGAAAAGATGGTGGAACAGCAGGTCCGTCCCTGGGACGTGCTGGACCTGCGCGTGCTCGACGTGCTGTCGCGGCTGCCGCGCGAGACCTTCGTGCCGCCAGCGCACCGCGCGGTGGCCTACGCCGACCTGGAGATTCCACTGGGCCACGGCCAGTTCATGATGAAGCCGGTGATCGAAGGCCGCATGCTGCAGGCCCTGGACCTGCAGCCGGGCGAGGACGTGCTGGAGATCGGCACCGGCAGCGGCTTCGTCAGCGCCTGCCTGGGCGAGCTCGGCCGCGACGTGGTCAGCCTGGAGATCGAGCCGGCCCTGGCCGCCGCCGCGCGCGCCAACCTGGACGCCGCCGGCCTGGGCAGCAACGTCCGCATCGAGACCGCCGACGCCTTCGCCTGGCACAGCGAGCGCCGCTTCGACGTGGTCTGCGTCACCGCCGCGGTCACCGAGATCCCGGCCCAGTTCCTGGCCTGGCTGCGCCCCGGCGGACGCCTGTTCGCGATCCGCGGCCGCGCGCCGGTCATGGACGCGGTGCTGGTGCATGCCGACGCCGGCGCGCCGCGCACGGAATCGCTGTTCGAAACCGACCTGGCGTACTACCTGCGAGGCGCCGCGCCAGTCCCCCAGTTCACATTCTGATCCATCAAGGAAGCCGCAATGATCCGCCGATCCCTCGTCCTGGCGCTGGCCGCCGCGCTGTCTCCGTTGGCCGCCAACGCCACGGACCTGCTGCAAGTCTACGAAATGGCCCGCAACAGCGACCCGCAGTTGGCCTCCGCGGAATCGACCCGGCTGTACGACAAGGAAGGCGAGGTGCAGGCGCGTGCCGCGCTGCTGCCGCAGATCAACGGCAGCGCGTCGCTGCAGCGCAGCCATAGCGAAGTCGAGCGCGGCGGCGGCGAACTGGCCGGCACCGGCAAGAGCCGCAGCTACGCCGTGCAGGGCCAGCAGACCCTGGTCAACTTCGCGCAGTTCTCCAACCTGCGTGCGCAGAAGGCGCGCAGCCTGGCCGCCGACTACACCCTGGATTCGGCCAACGACGACCTGATCGTGCGCACCTCCGCCGCCTACTTCAACGTGCTGGTGGCGATCGAGTCGCTGGTCGCCGCCGAGACCAACGAAGCCGCCGCCAAGAAGCAGTTCGACTACGCCGACAAGCGCCTGGAAGTCGGCCTGGCGCCGATCACCGACGTGCACGAAGCGCGCGCCGAGTACGACCAGGCCCGTGCCGACACGATCACCGCGCGCAACTCGCTGCAGGACCTGTACCAGGCGTTGACCGAGATCACCGGCCAGCCGGTGCGCGACCTGCGCGGCCTGCCGGAGGACTTCCGTCCGCAGCTGCCGGCCACCGGCGGCGACATCGACAGCCTGATCGCCTCGGCGCTGGACAAGAACCCGTCGCTGCGTTCCTACCAGTACCAGGTGCAGGCGGCCGAGGCCAGCGTCTCGGCGGCGCGCGCCGGGCACCTGCCGACGCTGAGCCTGTCGGCCAGCGCCGGCCGCGACGCGAACTGGGGCGACAGCGTCTCCGGCAGCGGCAGCACTCCGCGCGCCGACAGCAACACCATCGGCCTGACCCTGAACATCCCGATCTTCGCCGGTGGCGCCACCCAGTCGAGCGTGCGTCAGGCCCTGGCGCAGCGCGACATCGCCCAAGACACCTACGAGCTGCAGAAGCGCGCGCTCGACCGCAATACCCGCAACGCCTACCAGACGGTGGTGGCCGGGATCAGCGAGATCGAGGCGCGGCGCCTGGCGGTGGTCTCGGCGCAGGCCGCGTTCGATGCCTCGCAGGTCGGCCTGGAAGTGGGCACCCGCACCGTACTGGACGTGGTGCAGAACCAGCGCACCCTGTACCAGGCGCAGCTGGCCTACGCGCAGGCGCGCTACAACTTCCTGCAGAACCGCCTGCTGCTGAGCCAGGCGCTGGGCGCGCTGGACGTGGCCGAGGTGCAGTCGATCAATGCGCTGCTGACCCAGAGCGCCGAGTCCAAGCTCAACTCCGCGAGCAGCACGCAGTAAGCGCACGCACACGTGCCTGACGCCAGAACGGCGGGCCTTCGGGTCCGCCGTTTTTGCGTTGGGGCGGCGCGGGGCGAGGTGTCGGCGCCCCGGTTGCCGGTCGCCGCTGAAGCCGCTCCTCCGGGTGCGCGCATCGCACTGCGACATGGGTCCTGCGACGTCGGACCATGCCCGATGCCGCGGCGGACACGCGGCCCTGGCCGATGCCGCGGCGATCCAGACGCGCCCTGTGGGAGGGACTTCAGTCCCGACGCGCTGCGCGATGGGATGAGAGGGGCAGCGAGCGTCATGGGTGGCGACTGGCGCCGCTCCCGCACTCGGTCTTTCCGGACCACGGAAGAACGCTATCGTCGCAGGAACCGCAGGAACCGCAGGAACGTGGTTTTAGCCTCGACTGGTTTTCATGGGGAGGCCCGTCGCGGCTGAAGCCGCTCCTGCAGAGGTGCGCGGCGCAGTTACCTGCTTCCCCGTGCGACCCGCGTCAGTCCTCCACGCTCGTGCCGTCCGCCAGCGGCGGCAGGTGCGGCGCGATCAGTTGCAGGGTCCGCTGCAGCGCGCCGCGGCCGTTTGCGACCAGCGCGCAGCCGGCCTCGGCCATGCGCTTGCGCGCCTCGGCGTCGGCCAGCAGGGTCTGCAGCGCCGCGCACACGGCACCGGCATCCTCGCAGATGGCCACCGCGCCGGCCTCGCGCATGCGCCGCGAGATCTCGGAAAAGTTGTGCAGGTGCGGGCCGGTGACCGAGGGCGTGCCGACCGCGGCCGGCTCCAGCAGGTTGTGGCCGCCGATCGGCTGCAGGCTGCCGCCGACGAAGGCCACCTGGGCGCAGGCGTAGAACGCCATCAGCTCGCCCAGCGTATCGATCACGAACACCGCATCGTCGGCGCCCGGCCACTGCTGCTGGCGGCGCGTGGCCACCCGCCAGCCCTGATCGCGGGCCAGCGCCTCGACCTTGGCGAAGCGTTCCGGATGCCGCGGCGCCCACAGCAACAGCAGGTCCGGCCATTGCCGGCGCAGTTGCCGGTGCATCTCGATCACCGCCGCCTCCTCGCCGTCGTGGGTGCTGGCGGCGATCCATACCGGACGCGTGGCCGGCACGCGCTCGCGGAACGCCGCGACCACGTCCGGCAGGTGCGCGGGCGCGGCGATGTCGAACTTCAGGTTGCCCAGCGCACGCACCTGCTCGGCGCGCGCACCCAGCGCCACGAAGCGCTCGGCGTCCTCCTGCGACTGCGCCGCCACGCAGGTGACGGTGCGCAGCGCGCGCCCGATCAACGGCCGCAGCACCCGATAGCCGCGCAGCGAACGCGCCGACAGCCGCGCATTGAGCACGTACACCGGAATGCCGCGGTCGCGGCAGCCGAACAGCATGTTCGGCCACAGCTCGGTCTCCAGGATCAGCGCCAGGCTGGGACGGAAATGCTGCAGGAAGCGGCCGACGCTGCCGGGCACGTCGTAGGGCAGATACACATGGTCCAGGGCATCGCCCCACAGCGCGCGCACCCGCTCCGAGCCGGTCGGGGTGATGGTGGTGATCACCCAGCGGATGTCCGGGCGCTGCGCACGCAGCGCATTGACCACCGGCGCGGCGACGTTGACCTCGCCCACCGAGACCGCGTGCAGCCATACCCGCGGGCGGCCGCGCGCCTGCGAGTACGAGGCGTAGCGCTCGTCCCAGCGCTGGAAGTACTGGCGCACGCGAAAGCCGCGCCAGACCAGGTGATAGACGGTGACCGGCAGCAGCAGATAGAGCACGGCCGAGTACAGGCCGCGCAGCAGCCGCTCGATGAAATCGTTGCGCATCCGGACAGCATAGCCGGTTGCACGCAGCCGGCGGCAGACGATCGCCCTGCGCGCCACGGGGCGCGCCGACGCGGTCGTGCGCGTGCCCGGCTAAACTTGGCGCATGTCTGCCGCCCCCACTCCGCCCGCCTCCGCCACCCACGCCGCACCGCCGCCGCGCTCGCCCCGCCACTGGCTCACCTGGCTGCTGCTGGGCCTGGCGGTGATCGCCGCGCGCCTGCCCTGGCTGTTGCAGCGTGCGCTGGGCCGCGGCATCGGCTGGCTGGCGCTGCGCCTGGCCGGCACCCGCCGCCATGCCGCCGAGGTCAATCTGAAACTGTGCTTCCCGGAGCAGAGCGCGGCCTGGCGCGAACGCCTGCTGCGCGACAGTTTCGATGCGCTGGGCGTGGGCGTGTTCGAGTTCGCCCGCGCCTGGTGGGGCGGCATCGGCGCGATTCGCCGGCGCACCCGCATCGAGGGCCTGGAACACCTGCAGGCGCTGCAGGCGCAGGGCCGCGGCGTGCTGCTGGTGTCCGGCCACTTCATGACCCTGGAGATCTGCGGCCGGTTGCTGTGCCAGTACGTGCCGCTGGCCGGGATGTACCGGCGCCACCGCAACCCGGTGTTCGAATGGGCGGTCAAGCGCGGCCGCCTGCGCTACGCCTGCGCCATGTTCGCCAACGAGGACCTGCGCGGCAGCGTGCGCCATCTCAAGCGCGGCGGCTTCCTGTGGTACGCCCCGGACCAGGACATGCGCGGCAAGGACACGGTGTTCGTGCCGTTCTTCGGCATGCCCGCGGCCACCATCACCGCCACCCACCAGTTGGCGCGGCTGACCGGCTGCGCGGTGGTGCCGTACTTCCACCGCCGCGAAGGCGCCGACTACGTGCTGCGCATCGCCCCGCCGCTGGAGGACTTCCCGTCGGAGGACATGGTCGCCGACACTGCGCGGGTCAACGCCGCCATCGAGGCGATGGTGCGCGAAGCGCCGGCGCAGTATCTGTGGATCCACCGCCGCTTCAAGCGCCAGCCCGGCGGCCGCAGCGACTTCTACGAGCGCGGCTGAGCGCTCAGCGCGGCGCCGCGGCGTCGGCGCGCTCGCCCGGTTCGGGGTCGTTCGCCAGCAAGGCGCCGGCATAAAGCCCGATCAGCAGCATGGTCAGCCCGCCCCAGAACGACGAATAGAAGGCCAGGTGGGTGTTGAACGGGAACACCGTGATCAGCAGGGCCTGCATCGCCGGACGCGCCCGCTCGCGCGCCTGCGCCGACGCGTAGCGCCAGGCGCGCCAGGCCTGCGCGGCACCGGCCAGCCACAGCAGCAGCCCGATCACGCCGGTCTCGGCGAGCACCTCGAGCACGATCTGGTGGGCATGGAAGGCAGGCTCGCGTCCCCATTCCCCGGCATGGGTCGGATCCGGGTCGCAGCCGGCGTAGGCCTCGCGGAAGCCGCGCACGCCGACGCCGTTGAGCGGATGCTGGCGGATCATGCACCAGGCCGCGGTCCAGATCTGCGCACGCCCGGTCAGCGCCGCGTTGAGGTCGGCCGGATGTCCGCTGAGCGCGCGCGCGGTGCGCTCGAAGCGGTCGTGCACCTGCGGCGACACCACGCCCAGCACGCCGGCCACCAGCAGCGCGGCCACGCCCAGCGCCAGCAGCTTGCGCGCGCCGAGCAGGCGCCAGCCCGACAGCACCAGCAGCACGGCGTAGGTGATCCACGACGCGCGCGAACCGGCCAGCACCAGCACCACGCCCACCGCGGCGGCGGCGAGCAGCCAGCCCCAGGCCCCGCCGCGGCGCGCGGCCAGCCACAGCAGGAACGGCGACACACTGGCCAGCACCTGGCCGAACTTCAGGTTGCAGGGGCCGAACACGCCGCTGAGGCGATCGGCCAGGGCGGTCTCCTGCGGCGTGCACAGGCCGTGGTGGCTGATCGCCCACTTCAGCTGGTCCATCGACCAGAACAGCGGGCTGGTGCCGCACAGCGCCTGCGCCAGCGCATCCACGGTCCAGAGCGCGGCGATCACCGCTAGGCCGTTGAAGGTGGTGCGGCGCCCGCGCGGCGTCGCCACCGCCATCGCCACCAGCCACAGGAACGGCAGGAAGCGCAGGTCCACCGCCGATTCGCGCAACGCCAGCGCCACGTCCACCGCGCCCAGCGCCGACAGCGGCTGCGGCAGCCAGTAGGTGAGGAACAGCAGCGTGGTCAGCGCCCAGGCCGGGCCGCTGAGCAGGCGCGCGCCGCCGCGGAAGCGGCTGTGCAGCAGCCGCGCCAGGGTGACCAGGGAGCCCAGCGCCAGCACCCCCGCGGCCAGGCCCGGCGCCGGCCACAGCGCGACGAACGCCAGCACCCAGACCGGCGCCCAGCGTTCGCGGACCTCGGGCAATGCGGAAGCGGACAGGGAACGGTCAGGGCCGGAGTTCGTCATAGATCGCCAGAGTGCTGCGCTGCATCGCCTGCAGGGTATAGGGAAGCGTCGCCGGCGGCGCCGGCGGCTGCGCCAGCAGCGCGCGCGCGGCCGCCAGCAGGGCCGCGGCATCGAAGGTCGCCGCCGCGCCGGCGGGCTGCAGCTGGGCCAGCAGTTCGCCGACCCCGCCATGCGCCCAGCCCAGCACCGGCCGCCCGACCGCCAGCGCCTCGACCACGGTGCGGCCGAACGCCTCGGGCTTGCGCGAGAGCTGCAGCACCAGATCGCTGGCGGCGTAGGCATCGGCAATGCGCGCCGTGGGCGCGGTGAACGCCACCGCGTCGGCCACGCCGAGCGTCGCCGCCTCGGCTTCTAGTTCGCGGATATAGGCCTCGCGCCCGGCCTCGCGGGCGCCGGGCAGCCACAGCCGCGCGTCGCGGCCCTCGCCGCGCAGCGCCGCCAGCAGGCGCAGCGCATCGGCGTGGCCCTTCAGGCGGGTGCCGCGCCCCGGCAGCAACAGCAACGGCCCGCTCCCGGCCAGCGCCGGCGCCTGGCCGACCGCCCAGGCCCGCGCCTGCGCATCGGGCCACGGACGGCGTGGGAACTGCGCCGGATCGATGCCGCGCGGCACCACCCGCAGGCGCGCCGGATCGGTCTGCGGATAGTGCTGCAGCACGTAGGCGCGCACGGTCTCGGACACACAGATGACCCGCTCGCCGCGGGTCATCACCGCGCTGTAGCGGCTCGGCGAATTGAGTCCGTGCACGGTGGTGACCAGATGCGGGCGCTGTGCCGCCGGCATGCCCTGCAGCGCGCGCCAGCCCAGCCAGGCCGGCAGCCGCGAGCGCGCGTGCACGATGTCGGCGCGCTCGCGCACGAACAGACGCCGCAGTGCCGGCACGTGGCGCAGGGTCAGCAAGGATTTGCGGCCGATGTCCAGGGCGACGTGCTCGGCGCCGGTGGCGGCCAGCGCCGGCAGCAGCCGGCCGCCGGCCGAGACCACCACGGCGCGATGCCCCGCATCGACCAGGGCCTGGGCGATTTCCAGCGTGGACCGCTCGACGCCACCGGACTCCAGCGCCGGCAGCAGCTGCACCACGGTCAGGCGGTGCATCGAACCCGGATCAGTCGATCAGCACGAAGACCGCGCCGCAGTACGGGCACTTGGCTTCCAGACCGGGCTCGTCCTCGATCGGCAGGTAGACCCGCGGATGCGAGTTCCACAGCGCCATCTCCGGCGTCGGGCAGCTCAGCGGCAGGTCGGCGCGGCGCACCTCGTAGCGCGTCTGGGCATTGGCGGGCGCGGTGGCGGTATGGCTCATGGCGGTGGGGACACGGCGAAAGGGACAGGCGATTCTAGCAGCCCGCTCCGCCCCAGCGCGGCGGCGGGCCGCGGCCGCCGCGCGCGGCCGGCCCTTTCACGCGCCTTTCCGGTCTGCTTGATACGGAACCGGCGCACCACTATGCTGGCATCACGCGGCGCCGACATGCCGCTTTGAGGTGTCTCGTGGATATAGGTGTGCGTTTGATGCAGGCGCGGCGAAATGCCGGTTTCACACTGCGCGAGCTTGCCGCCTTGCTGGGCGTGGCGCATAGCACCCTGGGTCACTGGGAGAACAATCGTTCTGTTCCCAATGCCCGGCATTTGCTGAAGATTGCCGAACTTACCGGCGTCGATGCCTATGTGCTGCTGACTGGCAAGCCCTCCAAGCTGAACCAGACCGACAGCGACAACCTGCCGTTGCCGGTGGGCAAGCGCATGGCCTGAGCGCGGCGCGGCGCCGTCGGCGCCGCCCTCGTGCCCAGCCTTCCCTCGCGTGGCCTCCGTGCCGGCCGCGCGCGCAACGATGCGGATGGCACTGCGACTCTTGCTGTCGCCCACGTATGAAAGCGTTTCCAGTCGCACTCCTGCCGTTGTTCCCCTAGCGAATCGTCCCCGCGCCCGCCTCCTGCACTGGCGGGCGCTTGTCGTACGCGCTGGCGCCCCGCCCCCTCGATCCGATTCCGCTCTTGCCGCCGCCCTGTACTGCCGCGCACGCCACGCCTGCATGACACCACCCCTGCTGGCGCTTCGCGCCGCGCACGCGCGTGCCGCCGCCGCAACGGCGGCAGCGCTCCGGGATATCGACGGTGGCGCAACCGGGCACGAGGCAGCCGACGCCGCATCGCGCGGCGCCGGCGGCGCGGCTTACTTGTCCGCTTCGAGCTGCTTGCGGATCTGCGCATCGACCGCGGCGATCGCGGTCATGTTCATCACCCGGCGCGAGGTGGCGCTGGTGGTGAGGATGTGCACCGGCTTGGAGATGCCCATCAGGATCGGGCCGATCGCCACGCCATCGGTGAACACGCGCACTAGGTTGTAGGCGATGTTGGCCGCTTCCAGGTTCGGCAGCACGAACAGGTTGGCGCGGCCCTTCAGCGTGCTGTTGGGCATGATCTGCTTGCGCAGCGCCTCGTCCCACGCGGTGTCGCCCTGCATCTCGCCGTCGATGTTGAGCTCAGGCTTGCGCTTGAGCAGCGCCTCGCGCACCTGGCGCATCTTCAGCGCATCGCGCGAATCGTGGCTGCCGAAGTTGGAATGCGACAGCAGCGCGATGTTCGGCTCGATGCCGAACAGCTTCAGGCGATAGGCGGCCTGCAGCGTGGCTTCGACGATCTGCTCCACGCTCGGATCTTCCTGCACGTGGGTGTCGACGAAGAAGAACGCGCCCTGCTGGTTGATCACGCCGGTCATCGCCGAGGTCGAGCTGACCCGCGGCTCCAGCGGAATCACGCTGCGCGCATAGCCGAGCTTCTTGTGGAAGCGGCCGACCACGCCGGTGAGCAGCGCATCGGCTTCGCCGCGCGCGACCATCACCGCCGCGATCAGCGTCGGCCGCGAACGCATCAGCTCCTTGGCCGCGGTGACGGTGACGCCGCGGCGCTCGGTGAGCGCGTGGTAGTACTGCCAGTAGTCGTTGAAGCGCGGATCGTCGTGGATGTTGGTGATCTCGAAATCCACGCCGGCGGTGATGCGCAGGCCCAGGCGCTGGATGCGCGCCTCGATCACGTCCGGGCGGCCGATCAGGATCGGGAACGCCAGGCCCTCGTCGATCACGCTCTGCACCGCGCGCAGCACCACTTCCTCTTCACCCTCGGCATAGACCACGCGCTGCTTGTCGGCGCGCGCACGGTCGTACACCGGCTTCATCATCAGGCTGGTGCGGTAGACGAACTGGCTGAGCTTGTCGCGGTAGGCGTCCATGTCGGCGATCGGGCGCGTGGCCACGCCCGAATCCATCGCCGCCTGCGCCACCGCCGAGGACAATTCGACCAGCAGGCGCGGATCCAGCGGCCGCGGGATCAGGTAGTCGGGACCGAAGCTCGGCGTCTCGCCGCCGTAGGCCGCGCCCAGGTCGGAGGCTTCGCGCCGCGCCATCGCCGCGATCGCCTTGACGCAGGCGACCTTCATCTCCTCGTTGATGCCGGTGGCGCCGACGTCGATGGCGCCACGGAACAGATAGGGGAAGCACAGCACGTTGTTGATCTGGTTCGGATAGTCCGAACGGCCGGTGCCGATGATCGCGTCCGGACGCACCGCCTTGGCCGCCTCCGGGGTGATCTCCGGATTGGGATTGGCCAGGGCGAAGATCACCGGCTGCGGCGCCATCGTCGCCACCATCTCCGGCTTGAGGATGCCCGCGGCGGACAGGCCGAGGAAGATGTCCGCGCCCTCGACGATCTCGGCGAGGGTGCGCTTGTCGGTGTCGCGGGCGTAGCGCGCCTTGTCCGGGTCCAGGTCGGTGCGGCCGGTGTGGATCACGCCGTCGCGGTCCAGCGCCAGGATGTTCTCCGGCTTCAGGCCCAGCGAGACCAGCATGTTGACGCAGGAGATGCCGGCCGCGCCCATGCCGGTGGTGGCCAGCTTGACCTCTTCGA
>JBEVKG010000063.1:0-4132 GCA_040509765.1 Xanthomonas sp. | reverse complement strand
TGCCGTGGTCGCATCCGCTGGCCCTGCTCGGCGCGCGCGGCATCCCGCATGCCTGGGCGTTCAACCTGCTGGCGTTCGTGCTGCCCGGGGGGCTGGCGATGGCGCTGGCGTTGCGGCTGTTGCGCCGCGCCGGCCGCCACGCGCCCTGGGCGCTGCGGGTCGGCGGGCAACTGCTGCTGCTGGCGGGGCTGGCCTGCGCCGGCATGGGCCTGCTGCCGCTGGACCCGGCCGACCTGGAGGCGCGCGCGACCCAGATGCATGCCAGTGCCTGGTTGCTGTGGGTGGTGGCGCTGGTGGCCGCCGCGGCCCTGCTGGGGCTGGGCGCGCGCCGCGATCCCGCCGCACGCGGCTGGGCCGCCGTGGCGCTGGCGCTGGCGCCGCTGGTCGCGCTGGGCGCGTTCGCGCTGGACCGGCTGCTGTCGCCGGCGCTGGCGCAGCGGCTGGTGTTCCTGCTGTGGTGGGGCTGGCTGGCGCTGCTGGCCTGCTGGCCGGGACCGCAGGCGGGGCCGCAGCGCGCCTGACCCTGCCGGCCTTGCGCACTCGGCCGGCGCGGCGGGCTGCGGCGCAGCCGGGCCCCGCTGCGTCCGCCCACGGCGCCGATGGCGCCGCGGCCGCGGTTCCGGCGCTCGCCGGGGGGCACTGCGGCGTCCCGCGCCGCCGCCGTCCGTCGCCGGGATTGGAGCGGCTTGCCGCGCTACGGTACCCTTGGCCGCTTTGTTGCCGCCTGGCCCTTGCCCGTTTCCATGTCCGCCGTCGAGCCCACCGCCTACGACCCGCAGCAGGTCGAATCGTCCGCCCAGCAGTTCTGGGACGCCACCCGCGCCTTCGAGGTCGACGAGACCTCCGACAAGCCCAAGTTCTACTGCCTGTCGATGCTGCCGTACCCGTCCGGGGCGCTGCACATGGGCCACGTGCGCAACTACACCATCGGCGACGTGATCAGCCGCTACCAGCGCATGATCGGCAAGAACGTGCTGCAGCCGATGGGCTGGGACGCGTTCGGCCTGCCGGCCGAGAACGCCGCGATCAAGAACAGGACCGCGCCGGCGAAGTGGACCTACGCCAACATCGACCACATGCGCAGCCAGCTCAAGTCGCTGGGCTACGCCATCGACTGGTCGCGCGAGTTCGCCACCTGCCGGCCCGAGTACTACGTGCACGAGCAGCGCATGTTCACCCGGCTGATGCGCAAGGGCCTGGCCTATCGCCGCAACGCGGTGGTGAACTGGGACCCGATCGACCAGACCGTGCTGGCCAACGAGCAGGTCATCGACGGCCGCGGCTGGCGTTCCGGCGCGCTGGTGGAAAAGCGCGAGATCCCGCAGTGGTTCCTGCGCATCACCGACTACGCGCAGGAGCTGCTGGACGGCCTGGACCAGCAGCCGGGCTGGCCGGAGTCGGTCAAGACCATGCAGCGCAACTGGATCGGCCGCTCCGAGGGCCTGGAGATCCAGTTCGACGTGCGCGACGCCGACGGCAGCGCGCTGGATCCGCTGCGGGTGTTCACCACGCGTCCGGACACGCTGATGGGCGTGACCTTCGTGTCCATCGCCAGCGAGCATCCGCTGGCCTTGCACGCGGCCAGGTCCAACCCGGAGCTGGCCGCGCTGCTGGCCGAGCTGAAGCAGGGCGGCGTCTCCGAGGCCGAACTGGAAACCCAGGAAAAGCGCGGCATGGCCACCGGCCTGACCGCGGTGCACCCGATCAGCGGCGAGCAGGTGCCGGTGTGGGTCGCCAACTTCGTGCTGATGGGCTACGGCACCGGCGCGGTGATGGCGGTGCCGGGCCACGACCAGCGCGATTTCGAATTCGCCAGCAAGTACGCCCTGCCGATCCGCCAGGTGATCGCGCTGAAGGCGCCGAAGAACGACGACGAGCGCCGCTACGACCCGAGCCGCTGGCAGGACTGGTACGGCGACAAGACCCGCGAACTGGAACTGGTCAATTCTGCCGAGTTCGACGGGCTGGACTTCCAGGGCGCGTTCGAGGCGCTGGCCGAGCGCTTCGAGCGCAAGGGCCAGGGCCAGCGCCGGGTCAACTACCGCCTGCGCGACTGGGGCGTCAGCCGCCAGCGTTACTGGGGCTGCCCGATTCCGGTGATCTACTGCCAGAGCGGCGGCGCGGTGCCGGTGCCGGAAGACCAGTTGCCGGTGCTGCTGCCGGAGAACGTCGCCCTGAGCGGCACCGGCTCGCCGCTGAAGACCGACCCGGAATGGCGCAAGACCACCTGCCCGCAGTGCGGCGCGGCGGCCGAGCGCGAGACCGACACCTTCGACACCTTCATGGAGTCGAGCTGGTACTACGCGCGCTACACCTCGCCCGGCGCCAAGGACATGGTCGACAAGCGCGGCAACTACTGGCTGCCGGTGGACCAGTACATCGGCGGCATCGAGCACGCGATCCTGCACCTGATGTATTTCCGCTTCTTCCACAAGCTGCTGCGCGACGCGCGCCTGGTGGACAGCGACGAGCCTGCGACCAACCTGCTGACCCAGGGCATGGTGATCGCCGAGACCTTCTACCGGCAGAACCCGGACGGCTCCAAGGACTGGATCAATCCGGCCGACGTGGACGTGCAGCGCGACGACAAGGCGCGGGTGATCGGCGCGGTGCATCGCGGCGACGGCCAGCCGGTGCTGATCGGCGGCACCGAGAAGATGTCCAAGTCCAAGAACAACGGCGTCGATCCGCAGGCGATGGTCGGCAAGTACGGCGCCGACACGGTGCGCCTGTTCTCGATGTTCGCCGCGCCGCCGGAGCAGTCGCTGGAGTGGAACGAGGCCGGCGTGGACGGCATGGCGCGGTTCCTGCGCCGGCTGTGGGCACAGGTGCACAAGCACGTCGCCGACGGTGTCGCGCCGGCGCTGGACCCGGCCGCGCTGGACGCCGAGCACAAGGCGCTGCGGCGCAAGACCCACGAGACCATCGGCAAGGTCGCCGACGACTACGGCCGCCGCCACAGCTTCAACACCGCCATCGCCGCGGTGATGGAGCTGACCAACGCGCTGGCCAAATTCGACGACGCCAGCGTACAGGGCCGCGCGGTGCGCCAGGAAGCGCTGGAAGCGGCGGTGCTGCTGCTCAATCCGATCACCCCGCACGCCAGCCACGCGCTGTGGCAGGCGCTGGGGCATGCGCCGACGCTGCTGGAGGACGTGCCGTTCCCGCAGCCGGACCCGGCCGCGCTGGTGCGCGACGCGGTGACCCTGGCGGTGCAGGTCAACGGCAAGCTGCGCGGCACCATCGAGGTCGCTGCCGACACCCCGCGCGAGCAGATCGAGGCGCTGGCCCAGGCCGAGCCGAATGCGGCCAAGTTCCTGGAAGGCCTGAGCATCCGCAAGATCATCATCGTGCCCGGCAAGATCGTGAACCTGGTGGCGGCGTGAGCCGGCGCGCCGCTCCGGCCGCGCCGCGGCCGCACGGCGCGGCAGGTCTCAACCCGCGTTCACGCGGCGTCCGGCAGGCTAGCCGCCTGTTGCCGCGCCCAGCCGGCTCCTCCAGACTGTGTCCATGACCCGACTCCTGCTCGCTTTCGTCTTCGCGGCGTCCCTGACCGCCTGCGGTTTCCACCTGCGCAACAAGCTGACCCTGCCGGCCGACACGCCGTCGGTGAAGGTGGTGTCCTCGGCGCCGTACAGCGAGCTGGCCAAGCTGCTCGAGCGCGGCCTGCGCGCGGCCGGCGCGGAAATCGCGCCCAAGGACGTCAATACCGGCGTGGCCCGCCTGGAAGTGTTGTCCGAGCGCTGGGGCGACCTGCCGATCGCGCTCGACGCCGAGGGCCGTGCCCAGGAATACAGCCTGCGCTACGCGGCGATCTTCGTGTTCCTGCGCGCCGACGGCAGCGTGCTGGTGCCGCAGCAGGTGATCGAACTGTCGCGCGACTACGTGTCGCCGCCGACCGACGCCACCGGCACCACGACCGAGCGCGAGATCCTCGCCGACGAGCTGCGCCGCGAGATGTCGGCCTCGATGCTGCGCCGGATCGACAGCGTGGTGCGCGCGCAGGTGCGCGACGGCAAGGACGTCAACGCCGCGCCGCCGTCCACCGACGGCACGCCGGTCGAAGGGAAGCCGGTCGACGGCAAGCCGGCGACCACGCCGCAGCCTTGAGCGTCCGTCCGCTGCCATCGCC
>JBEVKG010000062.1:0-3128 GCA_040509765.1 Xanthomonas sp. | reverse complement strand
CGCCGCCACCGCCGCGCAGATCGGCCTGGTCCACCAGGCGGTGGCGCCGGAGGCGCTGGACGCGGCGGTACAACGCCAGGGCGCCCTGGTCGGCCAGGCCGGCCCGCTGGCCGCCGCCGGCGCCAAGGCCCTGGTGCGGCGGGTCGCCGCCGGCGGCGAGCGCGATGCGCTGGACCAGGCCAACGCGGCGCTGATCGCGCAGTTGCGGGTCTCGGCCGAGGGCCAGGAAGGACTGAATGCGTTTCTGGAGAAACGCGAACCGGCCTGGAGGGCCAGCCCATGAATCAGATCGACCATCTCGGCCTGCGCTGCAGCGATCTCGACCGCAGCCTGGCGTTCTACCGCGCCGCCCTGGCCGCGCTGGACCTGGACGTGGTGATGCAGGTGAGCGCCGCCGAGAGCGGCGGCCAGCGCCACGTCGGCTTCGGCCGCGACGGCAAACCCAGCTTCTGGATCGCCGACGGCGGCCGCGACGCCGGCGACAACGGCGTGCACGTGGCCTTCGTCGCCACCAGCCGCGAACAAGTCGACGCGTTCCATCGCGGCGGCCTGGCCGCCGGCGGCCGCGATCACGGCACACCGGGCCTGCGCCCGCACTATCACCCCGACTACTACGGCGCGTTCCTGCTGGATCCGGACGGCCACAACATCGAAGCGGTCTGCCACCGCCCGGCGTCGCCCTGATCCGCGCTGCCGCGTCGCAAACGCGCGCACGGCGCTGGCCCTGCCTGTCGCCGCGTCACTGCCTCTTCCTATCAGGAATCCCCATGACCATCGTTGCTTCCCGTCGCGTGCGCAGTGCCCGGCCAACGGCACAGGAATTCCACCGATGAGCGACAGCGTGCGCATCGTCGAAGTCGGCCCACGCGACGGCCTGCAGAACGAGAAGGCCTGGGTCGCCACCGCCGACAAGATCGAACTGATCGCGCGGCTGGGGCGCACCGGCCTGCGCAGCATCGAGGCGACCAGCTTCGTCAGCCCGAAATGGGTCCCGCAACTGGCCGATGCGGCCGAGGTCTACGCCGGCATCGCGCCGGTGCCGGGCGTGGACTATCCGGTGCTGGTGCCGAACCTGCAGGGCTACGAACGCGCCGCCGCGGTCGGCGTGCGCGAGGTGGCCGTGTTCACCGCCGCCTCGGAGGCGTTCAACCGCACCAATACCAATGCCGGCATCGACGAATCGCTGGCGCGCTTTGCGCCGGTGCTGGAGCGCGCGGCCGCGGACGGGGTCAAGGTGCGCGGCTACGTCTCCACCGTGCTCGGCTGCCCCTACCAGGGCGACGTGCCCCTGGCCGATGTGGTGCGGGTGGCGCAGCGGCTGCATGCGATGGGCTGCTACGAGATCTCGCTGGGCGACACCATCGGCGTGGGCACGCCGGGCAAGGCGCGGGCGATGCTGCGCGCGGTCGCCGCGGCGGTGCCGATGACGGCGCTGGCCGTGCACTTCCACGACACCTATGGCCAGGCCCTGGCCAACATCGCCGCGTGCCTGGAAGAAGGCGTGCGCGTGGTCGATGCCGCCGTGTCCGGCGCCGGCGGCTGCCCCTACGCCAAGGGCGCCAGCGGCAACGTGGCCAGCGAGGACGTGGTCTACCTGCTGCACGGCAATGGCGTGGAGACCGGCATCGACCTGCCGGCGCTGGCCGCGACCGGCCGCTGGCTGGCACAGAAACTCGGCCGCCCGACCGGCAGCAAGGTCGGCCAGGCGCTGGCGGCCGAGGCCTGAGCCCCGGCAGGCCCGCACCCGGCGACCGCGCCTGCACGCCGCAGCCCGTCGCCGATCTCGCCGCGATAGGCGGCAGCCTCTAAACTGGGCGTTTTCCTGGGAGGGAACATCCATGCAGCTTGCCGATCTGAAAGCGGTGGTCACCGGCGGCGTGTCCGGGCTCGGCCTGGCGGTGGCGCAACGCATCGTCGCCGAAGGCGGCAAGGTGGCGCTGTTCGACGTGAACGACGACAAGGGCGCGGCTGCGGTCGCCGCCCTGGGCGCGGACCGCGCCTGCTACCTGCGCACCGACGTCAGCGACGAGGCCCAGGTGGCCGCGCAACTCGGCGCGGCGCACGCCTTCCTCGGCGGGCTCAACGCCGCGGTCAACTGCGCCGGCATCCTCGGCGCCGGCCGCGTGCTCGGCAAGGAGGCGCCGATGCCGCTGGCCACCTTCCAGGGCACGGTGATGGTCAACCTGGTCGGCAGCTTCAACGTCGCCAAGGCCGCCGCCGACCTGATGCAGCACAACGCCCCGGGCGAAGACGGCGAACGCGGCGCCATCGTCAACACCGCCAGCGTCGCCGCCTACGAAGGCCAGATCGGCCAGGCCGCCTACGCCGCGTCCAAGGGCGGCGTGGTGGCGATGACCCTGCCGATGGCACGCGAACTGGCGCGCTTCGGCATCCGCGTCAACACCATCGCCCCGGGCATCTTCTGGACCCCGATGGTCGACGGCATGCCCGAGGCCGTGCAGCAGTCGCTGGCCGCCTCGATCCCGTATCCTTCGCGTCTCGGCCGCCCGGACGAATTCGCCGACACGGTGATGTTCCTGCTGCGCAACCGCTACCTCAACGGCGAAACCATCCGCCTGGACGGCGCGGTGCGCTTGGCGCCCAAGTAGCCGGGAATGGGGAATCGGGAATGGGGAATGGCAACGCGCATCCCTGCCCCGATCCTCTCCGTCCGCTTGACGCCTGTCCGATTCCCTACTCTCCATTCCCGATTCCCAGCCTCCATGAAAGCCAACGAAATCAAGAAAGGCAACGTCGTCGAATACAACAACGGCGTGTACCAGATCCGCGACATCGAGCGCAGCTCGCCGCAGGGCCGCGGCGGCAACGTGCGCTTCCGCTTCGTGATGTACAGCGTGCCGGGCGGCAACAAGCTCGATGCCAGCTTCGACGGCGACGACGATCTGCGCGAGGTCGAATTGATGCGCCGCCAGTCCACCTTCTCCTACAAGGACGGCGAGGCCTTCGTGTTCCTCGACGACGAGGACTACACCCCCTACACCCTCGACGCCGATGTGATCGGCACCGATGCCGGCTACATCATCGACGGGCTGACCGGCATCTACGTGCAGGTGATCGACGACCAGCCGGTGGCCGTGCAACTGCCGCAGACGGTGACGCTGGAAGTG
>JBEVKG010000061.1:0-13049 GCA_040509765.1 Xanthomonas sp. | reverse complement strand
GTGTAATCGCCGGCTTCCACCGCACGCTGCCCGCTGCGATCCACATCGCTCAGGGCGCGCGCATCGAGGGTGAAAGTGAGCGTGCGCTGCTCGCCCGGCTGCAAGTGCACACGCTGGAAGCCGACCAGGCTGCGCAACGGCGACTGCGGGCGCTGCGGATATTGCAGATACACCTGCGCCACCTCATCGCCGGCGCGCGCGCCGGTGTTGCGCACGGTGGTGGTCACCTGCAACGGACTGCCAGCTTGCAGGGTTGCAGTGGACAGCTGCGGCGCGCTGTAGGCAAAGCTGGTGTAGCTCAGGCCGTAGCCGAACGGGAACAGCGCTTCGCCCTTGAAGTAGCGGTACGTGCGGCCCTTCATGTCGTAGCTGACGTAGGGCGGCAGGTCCTTGGTCGAGCGGTAGAAGGTCACCGGCAGGCGACCGCCGGGGTTGATGTCGCCGGCCAGCGCCTGGGCGATCGCGGTGCCGCCGGACTGGCCCGGATACCAGGCGGCGATGATCGCGTCGGCATGCTGCTTGGCCCAGTTCAGCGCCACCGCGCTGCCGCTCATCAGCACCACGACCAGCGGCTTGCCGCTGGCCTTGGCCCGTTCCAGCAGCGCCTGCTGCGCGGCCGGCAGGGCCAGGTCGTTGCGGTCGCCGCCGTCGAAGCCGGGCACGTCGATGCGCAGTTCCTCGCCTTCCACGTCCGGCGACAGGCCGACGAAGGCCACCACCGCGTCGGCCTGCGCCACCGCGCGTTCCGCCTCGGCCAACTGCAGCGTCGGCGGCGCCAGCCATTCCAGGCGCAGGCCCTGGTCCTGGCCGCGGTGTTCCAGCTCCAGGCGGATGCGCCGCGGCCGCGCGTCGTCGAAATGCAGCACGGTCTCGACGTTGCGGCCGTCGGCGTTGTGCATGCCGGCCGGCACGTGCTTGTCCTCGGCATTGCCGGCGACCACCAACTGGTCGTCGATGTACAGGCGCACCGGGTCGTGGCCGGCGCAATCGAAGCAGCGCGCCACCCGCACCGCCAGGGTGTAGTCGCCCGGGCCGGGCGGCAGCAGTTCGCCGCTCCAGCGCACCGAGTAGCGGTCCTTGTCCACGCCCTTGGCCGGGGCCACGTGGTCCCAGTTGAAGCCGACCACGCGGTCCTGGCGCTGCACGCGCGGCGCGCCGGCCAGGTCCAGGTTGTCGAAGTACTCGCCGCGCAGCCCGGGCTTGCCGTCGCTGCGCAGGGCGGTTTCGGGAATCATGCCGGGCACGCCCGCGGCCAGCGGCGCACCCTGCGCATAGGCGACCTGGGCGGCGCCGAAACGCGTGCGCAGCCCTTGCAGCGGCGTCACCGGTTGCACCGAGGTGCCCTGGTAGTTGGCTTCCAGGACGGCCAGCGCATCGGCATTGGGGCCGAGCACGGCCAGGCGCAGGCCCGGGCGCAGCGGCAGGGTGGCGTTGGCGTTCTTCAGCAGCACCAGCGACTGCTGCGCGGCCTGCAGCGCCAGCGCGCGGTGCGCGGCGTTGTCGATGTCGCGGGCGCCCAGCCGCGCATACGGATCGTGGCGCGGCGCCTGCAGCTCGCCGAGCCGGTAGCGCGCAGCGAACAGGCGCACCAGCGAGCGGTCGAGCAGCGCTTCGTCGGCCTCGCCGCGGTCGAAGGCCAGGCCGAGGTCGCGATAGGCGTAGCCGCAGTTCAGATCGTGCCCGGCCTTGAGCGCGGCCGCGGCCGAGCCGGCGTTGTCGGCGCGGTAGTAGTGGAACTGGGTCATGTCGTCGATCGCATCGCAATCGGACACCACGAAGCCCTTGAAGCCCCAGTCGCCGCGCACGCGGCCGTTGATCAGCCAGTCTGCGGCGCAGGCCGGCGTGCCGTGCAGCGAGTTGTACGCGCACATCACCGAGCCGGCCTGGCCGTCGACGATGGCGGCGCGGAACGCCGGCGAGTAGGTGGCCTCGAAATCGTGCGGCGACACGTCCACGTCGAAGCCGTGGCGGCCCGGTTCCGGACCGCTGTGCACGGCCAGGTGCTTGGGCGTGGCGATGGTGCGCGGATGCGCCGGATCGTCGCCCTGCAGGCCGTGGATGAAGCCGACCGCCAGCCGTCCGGTGAGGTAGGGGTCCTCGCCGTAGGTCTCCATGCCGCGGCCCCAGCGGGGATCGCGGAAGATGTTGATGTTGGGCGACCAGATGGTCAGCCCGGCGTAGCGCGGATGGTCCTTGCCGGGGCCGCCGGCGAGGTTGAACTTGGCCCGTGCCTCGGTCGAGGTGACGGTGCCGACGGCGTGCAGCAGCTCGGGGTTCCAGGTCGCGGCCAGGCCGATCGCCTGCGGGAACACCGTGGCCTCGCCGTTGCGGGCGATGCCGTGCAGGCCCTCGCTCCACCACTCGTAGGCCGGTACGCCCAGGCGCGGGATCGCCGGCGCATCGTTCATCGCCTGCGCGATCTTCTCGGCGCGGGTCATCCGCGCCACCAGCGCGGCGGCGCGGTCCTCGGCCTCGTCGGCGTGGGCGAGGGGAGCGGCGAGCAGGCCGATCGCGCACAGCGCCAGGGACATGCGCCTTTGTGGGAGGGACTTCAGTCCCGACGCTTTACCGGTAACGCCACGTCGGGACTGAAGTCCCTCCCACAATGGTCCCTTTGAACCGCCCATCTCCCCACGCATCACTTCGCCTCCGCCGGTTCGGCCGGCGCGCCGGCCATGGTCCCGCCGAGGTCGCGCACCTGCAGCGCCGCGCGCAGGTGCTCCAGCGTGGCGCTGCTGTGCACGCGCACGGTCAGCGGTTCGCCCGGCAGCAGGTCGAAGGCGTTGTCGGACAGGGTCACGTCGAGGTCGCCGAAGCTCAGCCACACCTGCGCGGCGAGCGTGGCGCTGCTCAGGGTCAGCGCATAGCCGTCGCCGTCCGCGCGCAGTTCGCTGCGGATGTCGGCCTGCGGCCATTGCAGGCGCTTGGCCGCGTCGAAGTACACGAGGTTGCGCGACAGCACGCGCTCGCCGTCGAGCAGCTCGAACACCGCCACGCTGCGGCGGGGATCGGCGCGGCGCAGCAGTTGCGCATCGCTGAAACTGCCCACGCGCACGCTCGACAGCGGGGCCAGCGTCACCGGCTTCTCGGTCTTGCTCAGCACCTTGCCGGACAGGTCCATCACCCGCATGCGCCAGCGCGCGGCCAGCGGCGTGGTGCGATCCGAGACCAGCGACACCTGGGTCTGGCCCTGGTCGTTGCGCAGCGCGGCGATCAGTTCCGGCGCGTAGAAGCGGCGCGCGTGGTACTGCAGCGCCTTCCAGCGGCCGAAGTAGTCCAGGCTCGACCACGACGCACCGGGCCACACGTCGTTGAGCTGCCAGTACAGCGAACCCATCGACTGCGGGCGTGCCGCGCGCAGATGCTCGGCGGCCAGGCTGATGCCCTCGGCCTGCATGATCTGGCTGAGGTAGACGAAGCTGGGGAAATCCTTGGGTTCGCCGAAGGCGCGGCGGATGTACAGCAGCAGGCGCTGGTTGCCGTTGCCCTTGTCGAACTTCTGGTGCGCGCGCATCACCGGCGATTCGGGCTGCAGGTCGCCGGGTTCGGCGAAGGCGCGGATGGTGCGCATCTCCGGGAACGACTGCAGGCCGTATTCGGACATGAAGCGCGGGGTCACGTTGAGGTACTCGGTGACCGGCAGCGCCGGGCCGCCCCAGACCTTCCAGTAGTGCATGTCGCCGTCGTCAGGCTGGTCGGCGGCGCCGTCGAAATCGGTGCCCGGCGAGGTCGCCCAGTACGGGGTGTCGCTGTCGTACTTCTGTACCGCCTCGCGCAGCACCGTGCCGAACAGCGTGGTCATGCCGCGAACGATGCGCTCGCGCTCCTCCGGGTCGATCGACTGCTTGAACTTGACCCGGTCGCCCCAGTTCTCCCAGCCGGTCTGCACTTCGTTGTTGCCGCACCAGATGACGATGCTGGGATGGTCGCCGAGGCGCCTGACCTGCTCCTCGGCCTCGGCGCGGGTGTTCTCGCGGAAGGCCACGTCGTAGGGCGGGATGGCGCCGCCGAACATGAAGTCCTGCCAGATCATGATGCCGAGGCGGTCGGCGTCCTCGTAGAAGCTGTCCGGCTGGTAATGGCCGCCGCCCCACATGCGCAGCATGTTCATGTTGGCGTCGCGCGCGGACTGCAGGAAGCCGCGCATGCGTGCGGCGTCGACGCGGGTGGGGAAGCTGTCGAACGGAATCAGGTTGGCGCCCTTGGCGAACACCGGGATGCCGTTGACCACCAGGGCGAAGCTCTTGCCCCACTGGTCCTTCTCGCGGCGCAGCTCGACGCTGCGCAGGCCGGTGACGCGCTGTGCGTCCAGGCGTTCGCCGGCCGCATCGCGCAGCTGCGCCTTGAACGTGTACAGGTCCTGGCGGCCGTAGCCGGCCGGGAACCAGCGCTGCGGCTTGGCGATGCGCACCGGCACGGTCAGGGTGTTGGCGCCCGGGTCGAGCACCGCGCGCTGGCTGAACTGGCCGACGCGCTGGCCATCGGGGCCGAGCACGTCCAGGTCCAGTTGCACCTCGCCGCTGCGGCCGGCCTGCACCTGCACCTGCGCCAGCAGTTGCGCCGCGTCGGCGTCGACGCGCTGCTGGGCGATGCGCAGGCCGTCCACGCGCAGCTCGTCCCAGGCTTCCAGGCGCACGCCCTGCCAGATGCCGGCGGTGACGATGCGCGGGCCCCAGTCCCAGCCGAAGTTGTACGGCGCCTTGCGCACGTAGGTGGAGCTGTGCCGCGCCACCGGCTCGTCGCCGAACGCCGAGTCGTAGGCGCCGGGCAACGCATACGGCTGCTTGGCCAGCCATGGCTGGATCTTCTTGATCGGCGAAGCGATGCGCACTTCCAGCAGGTTGTCGCCGCGCTTGAGCAGGGGTTTGGCGTCGGCTCGCCACTGCCGGAACATGTTGTCGGCGGCGAGCAGCTTCTTGCCGTTGAGATAGACCTCGGCGAAGGTGTCCAGGCCGTCGAACACCAGTTCCAGGTGCGGGCGCGCCAGCAAGGCCGCGTCCACCTGGAAATGGGTCTGGTACTGCCAGTCGCTCAGCCCCGCCCACTGGATCTGCGCTTCGTTGTCGCGATAGAACGGATCGGGCACCACCCCGGCGGCGATCAGGTCGGTCTGCACCGTGCCCGGCACCTGCGCCGGCAGCCATTGCGCCGCCTTCGGATGCGCCTTGGCGTTGGCATCGCCCGGCGCCAGCCGCACCTGCCAGCCCTGCTGCAGCGACAGCGTCGCCGGCGTCGCCGCCTGGCCCAGCGCCGGCAAGGCCAGCGCCAGCAGCAGCCCGAGGCGGGCAGGAAGGCGCGGGCGCGGCGCGGAACGGGAGCGGCGGGGCGGCTGGGTCATGCGGAGGTCTCCGGGGTCAGTGCGCGGCGGCGGGGGGCGCCTGCGCCGCGGTGTCGATCAGATGGACGGCGCCGATGGCGTAGTACGGGCCGGCGATGGGCGCGGTGGACCGCAGGCACAGGTCGTGCACGCCGGTCTGCTTGGGCAGCCGTGCTTCCAGCGCGAACTGGTCGCCCAGGGTCTTGCCGGCCGGCAGCGGCAGCCGTGCCAGCAACTTGCCCTTGCAGTCGCCCAGCCGCACTTCGAACTCGCCGCGCGCGCTGTGCGCCGGGTAGCGCTTGACCTTGGCCTGGTCGTGCGCCAGCCCGTAGTTGCGCGCCAGGCGTGCGGCGTCGATGCGGATACGGTCGATGCCGTCCAGGCGCGCGTCGGCGTAGCGCCAGCAACTGCTGAACAGGTCGATGTTGAACACCGGGGTGTCCTGATCGGCCAGGTCCGGCAGCAGCGGCACGCGCAGGCCCAGCTCGCCGCCGGCACACGAGGCCAGGCCCTGGGTGTCGCGGCCGAGCAGGTTGGCGCGGTCGAGGATGCGGCTGCGCGGCGCGGCCAGCAGGCGACCGTCGTCGGCGTAGGTGGCCGCGCGCACGGTCACCGGCAGGGTCACCGCGAACGGCGCGCTGTAGCGCGGCGAGTCGGCCTTGGGTTCGCTGCCGTCGGTGGTGTAGCGGAAGCTGCCGAACTTGGCCTGGTTGCCCAGCACCACGGTGGCCTGGCCGCTGTCCAGTGCGGCGTTGTCGCCGCCCTGCAGGGCGATGTCCGGGGCGAAGGCGCCGTCGCCGTAGGCGATGCCCTGGCTGCGGTAGCGGTCCAACTGCGCCGGCAGGCGTTGCAGGAAGCCGTTCCAGTCGCGCGCGGCCATCGGCGACCAGCCGGCCTCGGCCACCGCGCTCAGCCGCGGGAACAGCGCATGGTCGATATGCCAGGCGGAGGGGATGTACTCGCTCCACAGCGCCGCCTGCACGCCGAGCACGTGCTTGCTCTCCTCGGCGCTGAGGGCGGCCGGCACCGGGTCGAAGCCATAGACCTTCTGCAGCGGCAGCGTCGCCAGGCGGCCGTTGGGCTCGTCGTTGCGCGCGCTTTGCAGGTTGTCCAGGTACATCCAGCCGGCCGGCGCCAGCACCACGTCGTGGCCCTGCTTGGCGGCGGCGACCGCGCCGTCCACGCCGCGCCAGGACATCACCGACGCGCTCGCCGGCAGCCCGCCTTCCAGGATCTCGTCCCAGCCGATCAGGCGCCGCTGGTGCTGGGTCAGGTAGTCGGCCAGCTGCTGGTTGAACCAGCCCTGCAGCGCGTGCGCATCCTTGATGCCGAGCTTGCGCATCTGCGCGCGCACCGCCGGCGAGCGTTCCCACTGGTCCTTGACCGCTTCGTCGCCGCCGATGTGGATGTACGGCGAGGGGAACAGTTGCAGCACTTCGTCGAGCACGCCCCGGATGAAGGTCATGCTCTTGTCGTTGGTATTGAACAGGTACGGATTGACGCCCCAGTCCACCGACACCTTGGGCCGCTGCCGGGTCACCCCGACCAGCTCCGGATACGCGGCCACCGCCGCCTGCGCGTGCCCGGGCATGTCCAGTTCCGGCACGATGGTGATGTGGCGTTCGGCGGCGTAAGCCACCAGGTCGCGGATCTGGTCCTGGGTGTAGAAGCCGCCGTAGCGATCGGGCAGGCCATGGGTGCCCGCACCGGGCGGGGTGCGCCAGGCGCCGATCTCGGTGAGCTTGGGATAGCGCTTGATCTCGATGCGCCAGCCCTGGTCGTCGGTCAGGTGCAGGTGCAGCACGTTGAGCTTGTGCTGGGCCATCGCGTCGAGCAGGCGCTTGACCGTATCCGGGCCATGGAAGTGCCGCGCCACGTCGAGCAGTACGCCGCGCCAGCCGAAGCGCGGCCAGTCGCGGATGTGCACCTGCGGCACGTCCACCTCGCCCTTGCCGGCGTCGGGGGTCATCAACTGCCAGGCGCTGATCGCGCCGTAGAACAGGCCGCGTTCCTCGCGCGCCTGGATCAGCATGGTGCGCGGGTCCACGTCCAGCGTGTAGCCCTCGGCCTGCGCGACCTCGGTATTGGGATTGAGCTGCAGGCGGATGCTGCCGTCGGCGGGGATGGTCTCCGCGCGCACCTCCAGCGACAGGCCGCGGGTCTTGCTCAGCAATTGCGACAGTTGCTGGGCCACGCGCTGCGCGCCGGGATCGTCGATGGGCACCGACAGCACCGCGCCGGTGCCGATGGTCAGGGTGCCGCCGTCGCGCTCGGCCTTGGCCGGCGCCGGGATCAGCGGCAACGGCGTCTTGTCGTCGTCGTCATCGTGTTTCGGGGCCGGCGGCGGCGCCACGGCGGGCTTGGCCGCCGGCGCCGGAGGCGGCGGGGCGCGGTCGCAGCCACCGAGCAGGCTGCCACAGGCGAGCAGGGACAACCCCAGCCAGGCGTTGCGGGAGGCCGCCGCGATGCGCGCGGTGGCGGGCATCGGGCGGTGTGGCAATCGGGGGTGTGCACCCACTCCAGTCATCGGTCTACCTCAAGCGATCGAGATGCGTATCGTAGAGGCTGTGGGGTAGCGTGTGGTGAGCGCGCCGTCGCCGCGCACGGCGTGCACTGCCTCCGCATCGCGATCGTGGCGGCCGCTCAGCGCGTCGCCGGCGGCAGCTCGTCCCAGACCTTGGGATCTTCGGCGCCCAGCACCCAGCAGCTGAAGCCTTCAAGGCCGTACTGCTTGGTCAGATCGTAGCGGGCGCGGAAGCTGCGCGCGTCCGGGCGGAACACCCACTCGCGCATGTCGTCGCGGTAGAAGTAGAACCACGACTCCTGCTCCACCGGGTCCCATTGCACGGTGGCGTGCTGTTCCTCCGCCAGCGGGAACGACTCGTCGGCATCGATGTAGTCGGCGGTGATGTTCGACGCCTCGGTGCCGTCGGCCTTGACCGGATTGCCGGTGTACCAGCGGTAGCCGTAGGTGGCGATGCCCAGCGACAGCTTGTCCTTCGGCACCTGGGTCAGCGCGTAGTCCAGGTGCTTCTTCATCCACACCATGCCGTCGACCGGGCCGGGCGTGGTCCAGCGGGTGTGCTGGTCGTAGGTCATCAGACTGATCAGGTCGGCCGAGGCGCTCAGCGCCTTGAGGTCGTAGGCGCCGCGCCAGTACTCCCACATCCACTTGGCGAACGCACCGCCTTCGGCATAGCCCGGCGCGTTCGGTACCACCGCCACCGACAGCTTGAAGCCGGCCTTGTGCAGCGCCTCGGCGGTCTGCTTGACCATCAGCGAATAGGCGTCGCGGTCGGTCCAGGCGATGCTCTCGAAATCGAACTGGAAGCCGTAGTAACCGTGCTTGCGGCCGTGGATCAGCAGCGCCTGGATCATGCGCTGCTTGGCGTCTTCGTCGTGCAGCAGCTTGTGGAAACCGTCGCGGCCGGCGGTCATCGACAGGATCGGCATCACCCGCAGCTTGTGCTGCTTGGCGATCTCGTACAGGTACATGTTCGGGGTGCCGTTGACCAGGCCGCTCTGGTCGACGCCGTACCAGGTCGGCACCACCACGTCGATCTTGTCGAGGTGGGCCAGGAACGAATTGGTCGATTTCTGCGTGTTCATCAGATAGAACAGCGCGGTCGGGTTCTTGGCCATGGCCGGCCCGCAGGCCAGGGCGAGGGCGAACAGCAGCCCTGCGAAACGCTTCATCATCGGGAGGGATCCGTTGGCGGGGTGGGGGAGTTCAGGTCGATGCGGAACACGTAGGCGTGTTCGCCCACCGGCTTGGCCGGCAGACGCAGGTGCAGGCCGTCGGCGCGTTGCTCGAACGGCACCGGCGTGCCGTCGGCGAGCAGGGTGACGCCGCGCACGCCGTCGGCCGGCTTCAGCGAGCGGATCAGCGCCTGGCCGTTGGCCGGCCAGCCCAGCTCGATCGCGTACAGCGCGCCGTGGCCGGTGGTGAAGCGGAAATCCTCGGGCGTGTAGGGCTTGGTCTTGGTGTCCTGGAAGGTGCCGCCGACCACTTCGGTCGGGCCTTCGCCGTAGGTGCGCCACGGCGTGCTGTCGTAGATCGCCTCGCCGTTGGTCTTGAGCCACGCGCCGATCGACAGCAGGATCGCGCGTTCGGTGTCGGGAATCGAGCCGTCGGCGCGCGGCCCGATGTTGAGCATCAGGTTGCCGTTCTTGCTGACCACGTCCACCAGCATGTGGATGATGAAGGTCGGGGTCTTGTAGGTGTCGTTCTCGACATAGCCCCACGAGGCGTTGCTGACCGAGGTGTCGGTCTGCCAGTGCGTGGGATGGATGCCGGTGAGCTGGCCGCGTTCGATGTCCAGGGTGCCGGCGCCCTCGGGGAAGGCGCCGAGCTTGTAGTTGACCACCACGCCGCCCTTGGCCGCGCCGTGGTTGTAGTAGTACGACAGCATGGTCGGCAGCGTGCCGCGGAAGGTTGGGTGGGCGATCCACCAGTCGAAATAGATCAGGTCCGGATCGTAGCGGTCGATCAGCTCGGTGGTGCGCGCCAGCCAGTCGTCCAGCCAGGCCTGCGACACCGGGGTCCAGTCGTTGTGCACGTCGGCGTCGTCCTTGCCCGGCAGTCGGACCTGCGCCGGGCCGTACAGGCCGGCGTAGCGCGGGTCGTTGACGTCCGAGTCGAACTGGCGGCCGCCGTCGAAGAACCAGTCGTGCTCGGCGCGGTGCGAGGACAGGCCGAAATGCAGGCCCTGCGCGCGGATCGCCTTGGACAGCTCGCCGATCACGTCGCGCCTGGGGCCCATCTTGACCGCGGTCCAGTCCGACAGCTGCGAGTCGTACATCGCGAAGCCGTCGTGGTGCTCGGCCACCGGTACCACGTAGCGGGCGCCGGCGTCGCGGAACAGCGTGGCCCAGGCCTGCGGATCGAACTTGGGCGCGGTGAACAGCGGGATCAGGTCCTTGTAGCCGAAGCGCGACTGCGGGCCGTAGGTCTGGCGGTGATGCAGGTAGTCCTTGCTGCCCTGCTGGTACATGTTGCGCGAGTACCACTCGTTGCCGAAGGCCGGCACCGAGAACACGCCCCAGTGGATGAAGATGCCGAACTTGGCGTTGTCGTACCAGGACGGCGAACGGTACTGCTTGAGCGAGGTCCAGTCGGGTCGGAACGGTCCGCCGCGCGCGCCAGCGTTGGCTTCGCGCACCAGTCGCGCGCGTTCGGGCGCGTACTTGGCGGTGGCCTGCAGCCACTGCCGGTCGATCTGTTCCGGACTGAGGGTGGTGGCGGTCGGCGCTGTCGGCGACGGCGCGTCCGCGGCGCCGGCGGGCAGGGCCGTCAGCGCGAGCATGAGGGCCAGTGCGCTGGCCAGGGTCTGGCGTGCGGCTCCGGCGTGGCGGGATCGGTCCGCACGGGGGCGGGTCTCGGTCGTCATGGAACGGCACTCCTTGTTGCGGAAGACGCTGCCGGCGCCGCCGCGCCGGACACGAAAAAGCGCGCCCCCGTGGAGGGCCGGTGGCGCGCCGGTGCTACATCAGAACTTGAAGTTCAGCTGCGCCTGGTAGCCGCGGCCGTTCTTGTACATGCCGATCGGCGCGTACTTGACCTCGTTGTACCAGTAGTAGGTCGAGTCGAGCAGGTTGGTCGCGCTGAAGCTCACGCTCATCCAGTCGTTGATCTCGTACGAAGCGGTCAGATCCAGCTGCTTGTACTCGTCGGTGAACACCTGCGAGTTCAGGCGGCCGACCTGGGTGAAGTACTTGGAACGGTAGCTGTAGTTGACGCGCACCATCCACGGACCGTTTTCCCAGGACGGGATCACGTTGTAGGTGTTCTTCGACAGGTACGGCAGGTTCAGGCCGGTGCTGGCGTCGGCGGTGGCGTAGGTGTAGTTCGCCTGCAGACCGAAGCCGTAGCCGAAGGCCTGCTGGTAGTTCAGCGAGGCGCCCTTGACCTTGGCGTCGGAGGCGTTGATCGGCGAGGTCACCGTGAACAGGCCGCTCACCCCGCTCACCGCATCGGTCAGCTGCTGCTGCGAGGTGGTGGTGACGATGTACGAGCTGATGTCGCGGTAGAACACTTCCGCCGACAGCATGCTGGACGGGGCGAAGTACCACTCGGCGGCCAGATCGTAGTTGGTCGACTCGTAGGGCTTCAGGTCCGGGTTGCCGCCGCTGGCGGTCAGGTTGCCGTTGGCGCTGTTGATGGTGAACGAGCCGGCCAGGTCGCCGTAGCGCGGGCGCGCCATGACCTTGGCCACGGAGAAGCGCAGCACCTTGTCGGTGTCCAGATCGTAGGCCAGGTTGAAGCTCGGCAGCGGCTTGTAGTACTGCTTGCTCACCTGGGTCTGGCTGTAGGTGCCGCCGCCATCGGCGCTCTGCCAGTACAGCGACTTGTCCTTGGTGTCCACATAACGCACGCCCAGGTTGCCACGCCATGCGCCGGACTCGAAGTTCAGCTGTGCGTACAGGTCGCTGGTGATTTCCTTGACGTCGAACGAGGAGCCGTAGTCGCGGTTGTACGGACCCTGCGGCTGACCGCGCAGGTAGCTGATCACCGAGTTGAGGTTGGCGGTCGGCCAGTTGGTCAGGTCGCCGCTGGCGCCCAGGCCGTCGTACAGGCCGCTCGGGGTGCTGCCCGGGTTGAAGTCGGTCAGCGAGATCGCGTCGGTGGTGTTGATGCGGTTGCCACGGGCGTCGACGCCGTTGTCGTGGTTGATGTACTTGTAGCCGAGCTGCAGCTTGTTCAGCGGGCCCCAGTCCAGATCGCGCGCGGCATCGAACTGGAAGTACTTCTCCTTGTCGGTGCTCTTGGCGTAGTAGATGCCGCCGGCCTGCATCGCCGACGCGGCGGTGGAGCCGGGCGCCAGACCGGCCGGCGAGCCGACCAGGCCCCAGTTCGCGGCACTGGCGTTGTCGTAGTTGACGTCGGTATGGCTGCCGTCGTAACCGAAGTTGTAGCCGCCGTCCTTCAGCAGGAACTTCATCAGGTACTCGGGGTTCTTGCCGCCGGTGGCCTCGGTGGTGCCGACCTGCGAGGTGAACACCCACTTGTCGCCGTAGAAGTCGTGGCGCAGGTTCAGGCTCTTGGTGGTGACGGTGCTTTCGCGGTAGTTGGTGTCCAGCTGCGCGTACGGCTGCTTGCCGTTGCCGGCGCCGTCGGTGACCGTGGCCTGGGTGACGTAGCCGTTCTGCACCGTCGCGCTGGTGATCTTGTCCTGGTCGCCGCAGCCCGGGCAGACGTAGCGCGATTCGCTGAAGTTGTTGTACTTGCCCTTGATGTAGATGCCGGTCAGGTTGAACTCGTTCTGATCGTTCGGCTTCCACTGCAGCGCGCCCTGCAGGCCGTTGCGCTCGCGGGTCTGCTGGAAGAAGGCGCTGTTGATGCCGACCGGGATCTTGGCGGTCGCGACGTTACCACCGTCGCCGGAGATGCGTGCGGTCGGCGGGATGCCGGCGCCGGTGTTGTAGCCGAAGAACTCGATGCCGGCACGCGACAGGTCCTGCTTGTCGTGGGTGGCGGAGATCAACGCGCCGAAGGTCTCGTCGTCGTTCTTCCAGCTCCACAGCGCCGAGCCGCGCGGATTGCCTTCTTCCGAACGATCGTTGTAGTTGTAGCCGATCGAGCCGCGGATGGTGTTCTTCGGCAGGTCCAGCGGCTTGCGGGTGTGCACGATCACGGTGCCGCCGATCGAGCCTTCGTCGATGCGCGCTTCCGGGGTCTTGTAGACCTCCATCAGGCCGATGATTTCCGGCGACAGCAGGGTGTAGTTGAAGG
>JBEVKG010000060.1:0-36556 GCA_040509765.1 Xanthomonas sp. | reverse complement strand
GAGGACGCGGACGGCAAGCGCCGGCTGAAGGCGCAGATCCTCGCCATCGGCGGAATCATGGGCCTGCTGCAGCAGGATCCGGAGGCCTGGTTCGGCCGCGGCGGCGACGACGAGGCGCGCATCCAGGCGCTGGTCGACGAACGCAGCGCGGCCAAGAAGGCGCGCGACTTCCAGCGCGCAGACGCGCTGCGCGAGCAGCTGGCCGCCGAAGGCGTGCTGCTGGAAGACACGGCGCAGGGCGTGCGCTGGCGGCGCGGCTGATGTTCCCGACCGAGCCCAGCGCGGTCGAGGCCGGGCGCGCCATCGCCGAGGAATTCGGCTTCTTCGGCGACTGGTCCGAGCGCTACCAGTACCTGATCGACCTGGGCCGCAAGCTGCCCGCCTTCCCCGAACACTGGAAGACCGAGGAGCACCGCCTGCACGGCTGCCAGTCGATGGTGTGGATCGTGCCCGAGGGCAATGCCGAGCGCCTGGTGTTCCATGCGATCAGCGACTCGGCGATCGTCTCCGGGTTGATCTACCTGGCGCTGCGCGTCTATTCCGGGCGCAGCGCCGCGGACATCCTGGCCACCGCGCCGGACTTCGTCGCCGCCATCGGCCTGGGCAAGCACCTGTCGCCGACCCGCAGCAACGGCCTGGCCGCGCTGCTGGCCTTCATCCAGGACACCGCACGCGCCCAGCAGGCATGAGCGCGCCGCTGCCTACCCCGCCGCAGACCTTGCGCACGCTGCTGGCGCACCCCGGCTTCGCCCTGGTGCTGGCCTACCGCATCCTGGCGATGCTGTCCTACCAGATCGTCGCGGTCACGGTCGGCTGGCACATCTACGAGATCACCCGCGATCCGTTTTCGCTGGGCCTGATCGGGCTGGCCGAGATCCTGCCGTTCTTCTGCATCGCCCCGTTCGCCGGCTACCTGGTCGACCACCTGCCGCGGCGCTACCTCGGCATGCTCGCCAGCGTCGGCCTGATCGCCACCGCCGCGGTGCTGCTGGCGGTCAGCCGCGGCTGGCTGTCCGCGCAAGGCGTGTGGCCGATCTACGCGGCGATCGCGCTGACCGGCGCGGCGCGTGCGTTCCTGTCGCCGGTGTACAACGCGCTGTTCGCCCGCGTCCTGCCCCGCGAGGCCTATGCGCGCGGCGCCAGCGTCGGCAGCGTCGCGTTCCAGGCCGGCATGGTGATCGGCCCGGCGCTGGGCGGCCTGCTGGTCGGCTGGGGCGGCAAGAGCCTGGCCTACGGCACCGCCATCGGCGCCTCGTCCGCGGCGCTGCTGGCGCTGTGGCTACTCCACGTCGCCGAGCCGGTCCACGAAGGCCCGCGCGCGCCGATCTTCCGCAGCATCGCCGAAGGCGCGCAGTTCGTGTTCTCCAACCAGATCATGCTCGGCGCGATGGCCCTGGACATGTTCTCGGTGCTGCTGGGCGGCGCGGTGTCGATGCTGCCGGCCTTCATCCACGACATCCTGCACTACGGTCCGGAAGGCCTGGGCATCCTGCGCGGCGCGCCGGCGCTGGGTTCGATCCTGGTCGGCGTGTGGCTGGCCCGGCACCCGTTGCAGCGCAACGCCGGACGCGTGCTGCTGCTGGCGGTGGCCGGCTTCGGCCTGTGCACCATCGCCTTCGGCCTGTCGCGGCACTTCTGGCTGTCCGCGGCGATCTTGCTCGCCTACGGCATGTGCGACGGCGTCTCGGTGATCGTGCGCCAGACCATCCTGCAACTGGCCACGCCGGACGCGATGCGTGGTCGCGTGTCCTCGATCAACGGCATCTTCATCGGCTCGTCGAATGAACTGGGCGCGTTCTACGACGGCGTCATGGCAAGACTGATTCACCTGGTACCGGCGGTGGTGCTGGGCGGTTGCGTGACCCTGGGCGTGGTCGGCATCACCGCGTGGAAAGCGCCCAAGCTGCGCAATCTGGATCTGCGCGACCTGCAGTAGGCCGGCTGACGGCGCGCGTGCGCGTCGTCGCCTCTCGGGCGCGAAACGACCCCGCCCCTCATGCATCACGCGCCCTGGCGCCGATGCATGATCCGCACCGCGCTGCTTCCTCGATTCGCCACAACGACCACGCTCAGCGCGCGGCCGCCACCGCGCGCGCCTGCATCTCGTCCTCGGCCCAGGCATGCGCGCAATCCGGCACGCCGGCCGGCTGTACCAGGCCGCCCTGCCCCGCCAGGAACCGGCAGGTGGCGGCGAACACCGCCGGCACGGCATGCGAGCGGATCGGCGAGGCCAGCACGTGATTGTCCGCCCCAGGAAAGTCCACCGCCTGGCGCAGGGCCGGCGGCGTCCCCAACTGTTTGAACATCGCCTGCAACGCCGCCACCGACACCGTGCGGTCCTGATGCTGCCGATCGCGGTAGTAGTAGCCGAGGAACACCGGCACATGGATGCGCGCATAGGTCGCCGGCTGCATGCCGCCGCGCGTCAGCGCCGCCAGCGCGCGATAGCCGTCCAGGTGGGTGGCGTCGGCCCAGTAGCCGCTGTCGACCGGATAGCGCAGGATCGGATCGCCGCCATTGTGCATCCACGCCAGCAACTGCGCGCCCCACGGCCACAGCATCGGCTGCAGCTGATCGCCGTACTCGCGCACCAGCGGCGACCACAGCACCAGCGCCTGCACCTGCCGCGGATTCGCCGCCACCGCCTGCACCGCCAGCGCGCCGCCCATGGAATTGCCGATCACCACCACGTGGTCGCCCAGGACCCGGGTGACCGCCAGCGCCTCCGCCGCGCCGGCGAGCAGCCGCCCGGCATCGACGCCGCGCAGCGCGTCGGCCGCGACCAGTCCGTGCCCGGGCAGGCGCGGCAGATACAGATTGCAGCCGAAGCTGCGCGCCAGCCGCACATGCGTGGGCGCGCCCTCGCCCTGACTGGCGGTGAAGCCATGCAGATAGACCATGGCGCAGGCGCGCCGCCCTGGATGCGCCGGATCGGCCCAGACGATCCGCGCCTGGTTGTCCGGACGCAGCCCCGACGTGGCGCGCTCGCGCGCATCGATCCAGGCCTGCAGCGCCAGCGGATCCTGCGGCACCGCCGGCGCCGCCACCTGCGGCAGCGCCACGCTGACCCGCGGCCCCAGCGCGACGACCGCCAGCAATGACAAGGCGATCAGGATCGGCAAGCGCCAGCGGCGGCCGCGCTTGCGCACGGATGACCCGGCCACGTCTGCATGGCGGCTCAAGCGCGGCGCTCCATTATCGATGCAGCTCGGGATACACAATGGAAATAATTTTCAAGCGATGACATTGATTGCCGGCATCGACATGGCGATAGACCACACCATTCATTATGCGACATCGTCATGACAGGCACATTTAAAGCCCCTCGGCAGCTCTCCAGGATACTGAAATTCATGCGATCCGCATTGGAATTCCCAGGTCAAACCCACCCTTGACCGCCACCATGAGAATGCCTTTCGCAGACAAGATGAAACGCCTGCAAACCCCGAAAGGAGGACGAAAGAAGCCCCTGAAATTATCTACCAAGGATTAAGTTTCAACCTGCTTTTCGAGAATGGCCGCGCATCCAAGCGCGCGGCTCCCGGACGCAACACGAATGGAATCAACCGAATGGAACGTGCGCTTTTCGGTGACGAGACAGTGGACGCCCGACGTCAGGCATGGCTGGGGACGGCGCGACTGGCGACTCCACTCTCCGACCCAGGCATGGACCTTCGCCGCCCTCGGCATCACCGCCACCATGGTGGCGTGCCCGTCAGTAACCCGCATCCCACCCGCTCCCGGGCAGGCACTGCCAGCCCAGGACACACTCGCCTCTCGGAGCGCTTCGCATGACGTCCTTCCGGTTACCCCGCATCTGCATGGCCTTGGCGCTCGCCGTTGTCGTGCAGGGATCCTTGCAGGCGAAGCAAACGCCTCGCCACGCAGACGGCGAACAGGCCATCGCCTACGTACTGAAGAACGACATCGCTCTGTCGAGGCTGTTCGGGGACTGTCCTGCATTGAAGTTCGCCCACACCGGCGCCGAAGCGAGCAACGCCTTCCTGATCGAAGGCAACTGCGACATCAAGAACAATCCGGAGGAAGACGCGGACTGCCCTGCCTATCGCGTCCATGCGACCGGGACGATCGACACGCCGTCGCATTGGACGGTACGTCGCCTGGATCTGACCTTGGTGTGCTCCAGCGAGGGGACGACGACGGCGCAGCGGATGTGATCGCCGGGCAGGCGCTGGCGCCGTCGATGCCGAACGCCGGCGGCACCGCCACGCTGAGTGACCTCGTCACCACCTGGTCGCCGCCGAACAAAAATCCGACCTCGGAGATGATCACCACGATCACCACCCATTCGGGACTGACCCCGTCCGATCAGTGGGGATCGTTGAGCAGCGACCAGCGCAACGCATCCATCAGCGCCTGCGGGCACAGCGAAGGCTGGCACGGCAATCCACTCCACACCGATGCGAGGCCGGGAACGCGCCCGTCCTCGCCACGCATGATCCGTCACGGAGATTTCTCATGGCATCCCGGTTTCTTTCGCCGTTCGGCCTGCTCGCGCTCGGCCTGGCCTTCTCGCAGGCCCATGCCGCCGGCAGCGATGCGGCGGCCTGCACGCGCGCGCTGCACCAGGCCTTTGCGGGCTCAAGCAGCGCCGCCACCCTGCCGACCTCATGCGCGCGTCTGGGCCCGGTCGCGCTCGGCATGCGCAAGCAGCAGGTCCTGGCCGCGCTGGGCCAGCCGGACATCACCCGCAGCGATGCGGCGCATCCGGACACGCTCAGCGTCGTGTATCTGTACCCGCGTGGGTTCAATGCGCAACTGGCGCAGCAACCACGGCCGGCCGCCGCCCTCGCCTACAGCCAGTTGGCGGTGCGTTTTCGCCACGACCGGGTCACCAACCTGATCGCCTTCGCCAATCCCGGCGTTCCCTTGCCGTTCGATCTGCTCGGCCAGCCGGCCGGCACCCACGTCGATCGCGTGTTGCAGGCGATCGGCGGCCAGCCGCAATGGAACGCCAGCCACGACTACGTGCAGTTCGCCGCGATGCCGCTGGGCCTGGAGGTCGATCCGGATACCTCGGCCGTCATCGGCCTGGACCTGGCAAGCAGCAAGCAGGAGTTGGACAGCTTCGCCCTGCCGGGCTTGCAACTGAGCAAGGACATGCAGAGCAGACTGGTCAACGGCGTGCATTGAACGGCGCCGTCGCCCAGGCGGCGACGCGGCCCCACGCGACGCACCACCCACGCCGCCGCCGTGGGCTCCAGCAGCAGGACCGGCCCACGGCAACGCGTCAGGCACCAACGCCGCGAGCGCCGACCTCCCGAGGCGGCATCGCCTCGTCGACATGCGCCACGCGCCAGCAGGCGCACCCGTTGGACCGGCAGTGACGAAAAACGCAAAGCCCCGCGCAAGCGGGGCTTTGCCTTGAAACACGGAGGGGGGCGAGGACTCAGTCGCCCTGCTGCTTCTGCAGGTGCTCCCAACGCTCCTGCGCGTCGATGGTGCGCTCGGCGGTCAGGCGCGCTTCCAGGCGCTCCAGGCCGATCTCTTCGCCGGTGTCCACGCAGTAGCCGTAGTCGCCGGCGTCCAGGCGCTTGAGCGTGCTGTCGATCTTGCCGATCAGCTTGCGGTAGCGGTCGCGGGTACGCAGTTCCAGCGAGTTCTCGGTCTCGCGGGTGGCGCGCTCGGCCTCGTCGCCGATGTCGCGGACTTCGTCGCGCAGGTTCTCGATGGTCTGCTTGGATTCCTCGACCAGGTCGGCGCGCCAGGTGAGCAGGCGCTGGCGGAAGTATTCCTGCTGCAGCGCGCTCATGTACTCCTCGTCCGCCGCCGGCTTGTAGCCCTTGGGCAGGATCGGACGGCCGGTGGCCTCGTCGGTCTTGTACTCGACCACCTTGTACTTGGCCGGCTTGGCCGGGGTATTGGACTTGGCGGTCACGGCCACGGCGACCTTGCCGGTGGGCTTGGCGACCGGCGCCTTCGGAGTGGATTCGGACTTGGTGGGGGTTTTCGCGGAGGATTTCGAAACGGACACGGGATTCTTTTGTGGCGGGGTCGACGGCACGGCGGACTTGGCGGCAACGGGCTTGGGAGCCGGTGCTGCGGCAGGCGCGGCGGGCTTGACCGGGACAGGCTTGGCCGCAGCCGGCTTGGGCGCCGACTTCGGTACGGAGGTGGTCACCGCGTGTGCAGCGGAGGCGGTGGCCGGTTTGGATTTGGCAGGAGCGGCCGCGGTCTTGGCCACCTTGGCCGCAGGCTTGGCGGCCGGCGTCTTCGCTGCCGGCTTGGCGGCGGGCGCAGGCTTGGCAGCGGCCTTGGCCGGTGCCACCGGCTTGGCGGGCACCTTCTTGGCCGGGGCCTTCTTGGCAGGAGCGGACTTGGCCGAGGCAGCCGCAACCGGCTTGGCCGCCGGTTTCTTGGCCACGACCTTGCTGGCCGGCTTGGCCGGCGCGGCCTTGGCCGCCGGCTTGGCGGGCACGGCTTTCTTCAGCGGTTTGCTGGCGGCGGACCCCGTCGCTTTCTTGGCGACGGGCTTGGCGGGCTTCTTGGCGGCCTGGACGGCCTTCTTTGCAGGTTTTTTAGCAGCCACGAACGCTCTTCCTTGGTCTTCCCGGGGCCCGGGAAAGCGGGCCTTTATAGCCTACCCTACCCCCCGCGGCAACAACGCGGCGTATACGCCGAGCGACCTGCCTAGTCCAGCACAGTGGCATATCATGGCGGCGTGATCGCCCGCGCTCTCATCGCCTTGCTGCGCCTGTACCAGCGCTTCATCAGCCCGCTGCTGGGGCCGCGCTGCCGTTTCGTGCCCAGTTGCTCGGCGTACGCGGTGACCGCCATCGCCCGTTTCGGCGCATTGCGCGGCGGCTGGATGGCCGCCCGTCGCGTCGGCCGCTGCCATCCCTTCCATCCTGGCGGGTTCGACCCGGTGCCCGACCCCACGGCGCCGCCACCCTGCCGCTGCCAAGGAAAACACTGAATGTCCGCTTCCACTCTGATCGTCAACGCACGCCTGGTCAACGAAGGCCGCGAAACCCAGGGCGACCTGCGCATCGCCGACGGCCGCATCGCCGCGATCGCCCCGCAGCTGGCCGCGCGCGAGGGCGAGACCGTGGTCGACGCCGCCGGGCGCTGGCTGCTGCCCGGCATGATCGACGACCAGGTGCATTTCCGCGAACCCGGCCTGACCCACAAGGGCGACATCGCCACCGAATCGGCGGCGGCGGTGGCCGGCGGCCTGACCAGCTTCATGGACATGCCCAACACCAACCCGCCGACGCTCGACGCCGCCGCGCTGCAGGCCAAGTACGATGCCGCGCACGGCCGCGCCTGGGGCAACTACGGCTTCTACCTGGGCGCCAGCAACGACAACCTGGCCGCGATCCAGACCCTGGACCCGAAGACCGCACCCGGCATCAAGGTGTTCATGGGCGCCTCCACCGGCAACATGCTGGTCGACAACCCGCACACCCTGGACGCGATCTTCCGCGACGCGCCCACCCCGATCATCACCCACTGCGAAGACACCCCGACCATCGACGCGACCCTGGCCGCGTTCAAGCAAAAGTACGGCGACGCACTGACCCCGGACATGCACCCGGACATCCGCTCGCGCGAGGCCTGCCTGAAGTCCTCGCAGCTGGCGGTGTCGCTGGCGAAGAAGCACGGCACCCGCCTGCACGTGCTGCACATCTCCACCGCCGACGAGCTGGCGCTGTTCACGCCCGGCCCGATCCAGGGCAAGCGCATCACCGCCGAGACCTGCATCCACTTCCTGCGCTTCGACCGCGCCGACTACGCCACGCTGGGCAACCTGATCAAGTGCAACCCGGCGATCAAGGACGCCAGCGACCGCGAGGCGCTGATCCGCGCGATCACCGAGGACGTGATCGACGTGCTCGCCACCGACCACGCGCCGCACACCTGGGAAGAGAAGAGCAAGCCGTATGCGCAGGCGCCGTCCGGCCTGCCGCTGGTGCAGTACGCGCTGGTCGCGGCGCTGGAACTGGTCCACGAGGGCCGGCTCAGCGTGGCCCAGGTGGTGCACAAGTTCGCGCACGCGCCGGCGCTGCTGTTCGACGTGCACGAGCGCGGCTTCCTGCGCGAGGGCTACCATGCCGACCTGGTGCTGATCGACGATACCGCGTTCACCGTGCGCCGCGAGGATGTGCTGTCCAAGTGCGGCTGGTCGCCGTTCGAAGGCCGCAGCTTCCGCTCGAAGATCGCCGCGACCTGGGTCAACGGCGTGCTCGCCTGGGACGGGACCCGCCTGGTCGGCAGCCCCAACGGGCAGCGCCTGGCGTTCGACCGCTGATGCGCGGTGCCCTGCTGTCCGGCGCCGCACTGGCGCTGGTCCTGCTGACCGCGCCGGTCGCCCCGGCGCTGCATGCACAGACGCCGGCCACGGCCGCTGCCGAGGCGCGCAGCGTGTTCCCGCGCAGCGCCTCGCAGGGCGCGCTGGTGATCGGCAAGGTCGCGCCCGGCAGCCGTGTGCAGTACGCCGGACGCACCCTGCGGGTCAGCGACTACGGCAGCGTGGTGTTCGGCATCGGCCGCGACGAGCGCGGTCCGCTGCGCATCGCCGTGCAGCGTCCGGACGGCGGCAGCGAGACCGTCGAGATCGCGGTGACGCCGCGCGACTGGCCGCTGGAACAGGTCAACGGGGTGCCACCGAAGACGGTGAACCCGCCGCCGGCGATCGCCGAGCGGATCAAGCGCGAACAGGCCCAGGTCACCGCCGCGCGCGACCGCGACGACCCGCGCACCGATTTCGCCGCGCCCTTCATCTGGCCGGTGCAGGGCCGCATCAGCGGCCGCTTCGGCAACGCCCGGGTCTACAACGGCCAGCCGGGCGCCGGGCATTCCGGCATGGACATCGCCGTGCCCACCGGCACTCCGGTCAAGGCCCCGGCCGCCGGCGTCGTCACCTTCGCCGCCCCCGACCTGTACCTGACCGGCGGCACCGTGCTGCTCGATCACGGCTATGGCGTCAGCTCCAACTTCCTGCACCTGTCGCGGATCGACGTCAACGTCGGCGACCGCATCGCCCAGGGCCAGGTCATCGGCGCCGTGGGGGCCACGGGTCGTGCGACCGGGCCGCATCTGCATTGGGGGATGAACTGGTTCGACGTCCGCATCGACCCGTTGCTGGTACTGGAGCGCACCAAGCAGCCTTGAAGCACTGATGTGCCAGGTTCACTGACGCGCGGCGGCGCGTTCATCATTTGCGCATGCGACACCGTTGCGTGGCGCGGTTCACTGACGCGCGGCGCGGGCGCTGTGTAGGGAAGCCGCACCCTCACCCCAACCCCTCTCCCGAGGGGAGAGGGGCTTGCTGCCCGCAGCCTTTCCGCTACGCCGGTGTGACCATCTCCAGCAGGCGTCCCAGCACCACATGCGAGGGGCTGTTGGCCAGGTCCAGCGGCATCACCAGCTTGGGATTGGGATGCGGCAAGGGCGTACCCGGGGCCTCTTCGCCGGCTTCGCGCAGCAGCGTGCCGTCGTCTTCCACCTGGCCGGTGACCGGCGGCAGCGGCGGCAGGCCCAGTCCGGCGCGGACCAGGTTGGCGCGGTTGAGCAGGTCGGCGTCGGCGACCGTGGTCAGCGCCGAGGCAGCCACGCTAGCCGGTGCGCCTTCCACCGCCGCCAGGCGCTGCGCGATGTCGCCCAGGGCCTGCTGCCGGTGCGGATGCAGCAGTTGCCACACTTCCTCCCACAGCGCCTTCCAGTCCAGGTCCGGGAATGCCATGTGGGTCGGCCCGCTGAGCACGATCTGCGGGGCCAGGCGACCCGGCGGCGTCGCGTCGCATTCGGCCAGCGCGCGGTACACCACCTCGCTGCACACCATGTGCGAGGGGTTGTCGCGCACCAGGTGGTCCAGCGCTTCGCGCACCACGATCCGCGCCAGCCAGTGCTGCGGCCACTTGCCGCGGATGGCGACCAGCAGGCCCAGGGTCGCCAGGCTGTCCAGCGGGTACGGAACGCCCAGCAGCGACTGTGCCTTCGCCAGCACGCTGGCGCGGTCGGCGTCGTCCAGCGCCACGCAGGCGTAGCTGAGCGGACGATAGGCGTCGATGATGAGGTAGTTGGTGGTGTCGGTCAGCCGCTGCGACAGCGGATAGCGGCGCACGCCGCTGGCCGCCGCCTCGATCAGATCGCCCTGATCGGCGACGATCGCGGCGTGGCTGTAGATGCTGTCGCCGCACCAGGCGATCAGTTCGGAGACCGGGCCGCAGCCCAGTTGCAAGAGGATGTCGCCGACCTGCAACTGATCGGGAGCGAACGCGGGCAAAGCGGGCTGTGCAGTCATGGCTGAGGCTCCTGGTGAGTGACGCGGTGGGGGGTGGACACGCTGACCCGGTTGCGACCGGCGGCCTTGCTGGCGTAGAGCGCGGCATCGGCGCGCTGCAACAGCGCCGCGGCGCTCTCGCCGCGCTGCCATTGCGCCACGCCGACGCTCAGCGTGCATGACAGCGCCTGGCCCTCGCGCGGCAGCGGCTGCGCGGCGACGTGCTGACGGATGTCCTCGGCCACGCGCCGCGCCGCCTCCAGGGTGGCGCCGGGCATCAACAGCAGCATCTCGTCGCCGCCCTGGCGGCCGAGCGTGTCGGTGCTGCGCAGGCGCGCCCGCGCGCAGGCGGCGACCCAGCGCAGGCAGGCGTCGCCGCCGGCGTGCCCATGGATGTCGTTGATGCGCTTGAAATGGTCGATGTCGATGTAGGCCAGTGCCAGCGGCCGTTCGCCGCGGGCCGCGTCCTGCAGCGCCTCGGCCAGGCGCTGCTGCAGCGCTGCGCGGGTGAGCATGCCGGTGAGTTCGTCCACCGTCGCCATGCGGCTGGCGCGGTCGCGGTCGCGACGCAGTTCCAGGATCTGCTCGGCCAGGCCGAAGGTCACCAGCAGGCAGGAGCTCGCCAGCGCCAGGCTGATCCCGTGTGCCAGCACCGGCGCGGCCAGATCCAGGCGCAACCAGCCGGTCAGCTCCAGGCAGCGCAGCACGCACAGCATCCACAGCGGCGTCCACGAGGCCAGCAGCGGCCAGGCGTAGCGCTGCCCGCGCAAGGCCAGCAGCAGGCAACACGGCAGCAGCAGCGCCGCGCCGACGATCAGCCCGAGGTTGCCGAGCAGGCTCAGCAGCGGCGAATCCGACAGCAGACAGGCCACGGCGATGCCGAGCAGGAACAGCGCGCACAGCCGCAGCACCCGGTCCAGCCGCGGCAGTTGCCGGTGCATCTCCAGTTGCCGGCGCTGGAAGGTGATGATGAAGAAGCCGCCGAGCGCGGCGACGATGCGCATCGGCGTCGGCGAGGACGCGAACACGCTGGCCAGGCCGGGCACCGCGCGCGCCTCGCCGCCGAGGCCGAGCAAATACAGCAGCACGCACATCACGTTGGCGGTGAAGTACCCGTAGATCGGCTCGCGCAGACGCGCCCACAACGCGATCGCCAGGATCGCCAGCACCGCGGTCGAGCCGAGGATGAAGGCGCGCCAGCCGACGTAGTGCAGGTCCTCGCGCTGCACCTGCGCCAGCGGCACGATGCCCACCGGCATCGGCATCGCCGCCGGCGCATGCACCCGCAGCCAGATCGAGGCACCGGCCGGCAGCCCCTGCGGCAAGGCGATGACCAGCGCTCGGGTCGAGTAGCGCAGGTCGGCGTCGGCACCATAGATCGCGTGCCGGGTCGGCCCGGCGCGTCCCGGCACCCAGGCCTCGACCCGGGTCAGATACGGCGACTGCAGCACCAGTTGCGGCTGGCCCTCGCTGCCGATCGCGCGGTCGGCGCGGATGCGCCACCAGGTGGGCTGCTTGCTGCGCTCGTACAGCGTCGCGCCGTGGCCGGCATCGGCGAAGGCGGCATCGTGGCGCCCCGCCACCACCTCCTGCGCCGGCGGATCGGCGGCCAGCCGTTGCAACAACAGTTCCTGCCCCAGCGCCGACCCGACCATCCCCAGGCACAGCAACAGGCAGCACCAACGGCACAGGCGCTTCAATCGACGGGTTCCAAATGGAATCGGCGTCGAGAGTAGCGCAAGCCGCGACCGCGTTCGTATCCAAATTCACAGGCCCGTCACGCCGTGGTGCGTGGTCGGCAGGCACGCGCAGATCCATGCCGCAGTGCCGCGACGGCCAGGCAATCGAAGGCGCGAGCCGCGGTGTGAATCCACTGCTCCCCGGCGCTCCAGGCCCGTTGCGGATCGGCAAACGTGATGGAAACGACACAACCGTTCGCTGGCTGCGGCATCGGCCGGACACCCCAGGCAAACGCTCCTACCATCGCCGGTCCGCTGACGACCCCGGATCCTCCTACTGAATGACACCGGTATCATTTACGACGTCGCCGCGGCCCCTTTATCCTTGAGCAGAGGCTTTCCATGACCGTATCGCGCTGGTTGCTGCTTTCCTCCACCTTCGCCCTGGCCGCCGGGGTCGTCGCCGACGCCCCGGCCCTGACCGGGACCGCGGCGCGCCCGCAACTGACCAGCAGCGAGGCGGCCAACCAGACCGTCGCCCGCCACCTGGCCCAGGCCGGCCCGATCGGCGCGCTGGTCACCGACAACTGGGATCCGAGCGCCGGGGTCGCGTTGCTGCAGGCCGACTATGCGGTGGCCGCCGACGGCAGCACCCGCTACCGCACCGTGCAGGCGGCGGTGGACGCCGCGGTCGCCGCCGGCGGCAGCATGCGCCGCTACATCAGCGTGGCCCCGGGCACCTACACCGAAGTGGTCTGCGTCCCCGCCGCGGCGCCGCCGCTCACCCTGTTCGGCCTCGGCGGCAGCCCGGCCAGCACCACGATCCGCTTCGGCAACGCCAACCCCACGCCGAAGCCCACCGGCAGCGCCACCCATCCCTGCGCCAGCAACGCCGCCAGCAGCACCGTCGGCACCTCCGACAGCGGCACCGTCACCGTGCGCGCCGCGCAGTTCCAGGCGCGCAACCTGGCGATCGTCAACAGCTACGTCGAAGGCACCTACAGCGGCAGCAACCAGTCGGCGGTGGCGCTGGCGTTGCGCGGCGACAAGGCGGTGCTGGAGAACGTGGTGCTGACCGGCAACCAGGACACCCTGCTGGTCAGCGCCGGCAGCGCCAACACGGTGATCCGCGCCTACATCAAGGGCGGCACCATCGAGGGCGATACCGACTTCATCTTCGGCTCGGGCGTGGCGGTGGTCGCCGGCAGCACCATCCGCTACACCGCGGCGCGGCGCGGCGCCAACGATGGCGGCGTGATCTTCGCGCCCAGCACGCGGCCGGGCAGCAGCTACGGCTTCCTGGCCATCGGCAGCACCTTCGATGCGGTCGGCACTCCCGGCAGCGGCACGGTGTGGCTAGGCCGGGCCTGGGACGAAAGCGTGGGCAGCCTGTCCAACTACGTCGACGGCACCTCGCCCAACGGCAAGGTGGTGATTCGCGATTCGGTGCTGGGCGGGCATATCCGCAAGAGCGCGCCGTGGAACGCATCGACCATCGGCCGGCCCTACTGCAGCAGCGGCTGCAGCACCTCGGCCAACCGCTTCTACGAGTACGCCAACAGCGGCGCCGGCAGCGCGCCCTGAAGCAAGGCGGCGGCGCGGGCCGGGGCTCAGCCCAGCCCGGCCCACCAGGCGCGCCACAGCGTCGCCATCTGTCCCGGCGGCCTGGGCATGGCAGCCGCCTGCTGCACGGTCCGCGCACGTGCCAGCGCCGACAGGATGCGCCGCGGACGCGGCCCGCGCACGCGGCGCGGCCATTGCTTGAGCAATGCCTGCGCCCAGCGCTGGCGCTGCTGCGCCTCCTCGCCGCCGCGCAGCGCCAGCGGTGCGGTGGCGGCGCCGCCCTCGGTCAGGCGCTGCGCCAGCACCTGCAGCGCGACCGGCACGGCCGCGCCCTCGGCAGGCGCATCGAACAGCGCACGCTCGACCGCGACCACCGCCTGCGCGAACGGCTCCAGCCGCTCCAGCGCGTGCGCGGTATCGGCCGCGGCCGAACGCGCCTGCTGCAGGCTCGGCAACGCCTCGGCCAGTTGCGCCCACGGCGCGGCCACCGGCTCCAGCACCCGGCCCAGCGGATGCCGCGAGCGCTGCCCGGCCCAACTGCGCAGCTCCTCGCCCCACCAGGCCAGCTTGGCATCGGCCGGCAGCGGATCGCCGGCAATGTTGAGGACGTCGTCGAATTCCTGCAGCAGGGCGAACCAGGCCACGGTGCGGGCGCGCTGCGGCGCCGGCACGAAGGCCTCGGCCACGGCCCATTCCGGCCAGCGGCGGCGCCATTTGTCGAGGAAGGCATCCAGGGCGGACGAACTGCTCATGCGATCGGTGAATCCGGAGTCGGGCGCGCGCAACGACGGCGTCGCGCAACGGAGAGTGAGCGCGGTCGCCGCGCGGAACGCGCAGTTTACGTGCGCGACCGATGGATGCCGAGCGGTGCCGGCACGCATGCGGCGACACGGCGGTCGCGGCATCTGTGCGCGTCACCGCCGACGCGACGACAGCACCGGCTTCAGGGAGCGGCGGTGGCCGGCCAGGCGTCGGCCGCGTACAGCTCGGCCGGTGCGGCGACCATCGCGTCGGCGCGCCAGGCCAGCGGATCGTCCTCGTCCAGCCGGTAGCCCCACAGCACCGCGACCGAGGCCATGCCGGCGGCGCGTGCGGCGAGGATGTCGCGTTCGTCATCGCCGACGTAGACCACCTCGTGCGGGGCCACGCCCAGGCGTTGCGCGGCGACCTGCAGCGGCAATGGATGCGGCTTGCGCTCGGCCAGGGTATCGCCACCGACCAGCACCGCGCAGCGCTGCTCCCACTGCAGTTGCGGCAGGATCAGGCGCGCCAGCGCCTCGGGCTTGTTGGTGACGATGCCCCACACGCTGCCCGCCGCTTCGAGCCGCCGCAGCAGCTCGGCGATGCCGTCGAACGGCTGCGAATGACGACCGATCAGCGCCTCGTAGTGGCGCAGGAACTCAGGGATGAGCGCATCGCGCTGCGCAGCGGGCAGATCCGGAAAGGCCACGCCGAGCATCGCCCGCGACCCCTTGGACACCACCGGCCGCAACTGCGCCAAGGTCAACGCCGCGCGGCCATGCTCGGCCAGCACCGCATTGGCCGCGGCCAGCAGATCCGGCGCGCTGTCCAGCAGCGTGCCGTCCAGATCGAACAGCACCACCCGCGGGAAGCCTCCCCGCGGCAGCGGCGCTTCGTTATTCCCCATTCCCGATTCCCGGCTTCGCAGCACACGCCAGGTAATTGACCTCGGTGCGCGAGGACAGCCGCGCGCGATTGCGCCACGGCTCGTAGGCCAGGCCGCTGACGTCGCGCAGTTGCAGCTCGGCCTGGCGCAACCAGGCGGCCAGTTCCGCCGGCTTGATGAAATCCTGGTAGCGGTGGGTGCCGGTGGGCAGCAGCCGCGCCACGTACTCGGCGCCGACGATGGCCAGGGCGAACGCCGCCGGGGTGCGGTTGAGGGTGGACAGGACCAGCTGCCCGCCCGGCTTGAGCAGGGTCGCACAGGCCCGCACGATCGCCGCCGGATCGGGCACGTGCTCAAGCATCTCCATGCAGGTGATCGCATCGAAGCTGGCCGGCTGCGCCGCCGCCAGGTCCTCGACCGACTGCACGCGGTAGTCGACCTCGACCCCGGATTCGAACTGGTGCAGCCGTGCCACCTTGATCAGCTCCGGCGCCAGGTCGATCGCGGTGACCTGCGCGCCCTCCTTGGCCAGCGCCTCGCTGAGCAGGCCGCCGCCGCAGCCCACGTCCAGCACCGCCGCGCCGCGCAGCGGCAGGCGCTCGGCGACGTAGCGCAGGCGCACCGGATTGAGTGCGTGCAGCGGTTTCTGCGGGCCGTCGGCATCCCACCAGCGGGTGGCCAGGGCGCCGAACTTGTCCAGTTCGGCCTGATCGAAATTGGCGGAGGCGTTGGCGGCGGAAGCGGTCATGGCGAACTCTCGTTGGGGCCGCGCGCGCGGGGCGGCACGGCGAACATAGCGGATCAGGCGTGGACGCTGCGGATACGTTCGCGCCACTCGCGCGCATTGGCGACCAGCGCGTCGACGTCCATGTCCACCAGCACGCGCTGGCTCAGCTTGGGCTGGCCGGCGATCCACACGTCGCTGACCTGCTGGCGGCCGGTGGCGTACACCAGTTGCGACAGCACGTTGTGCAGCGGCTGGGTCTCCAGCGCCGACAGGTCCACGCAGATCAGGTCGGCCTGCTTGCCCGGCTCGATCGAGCCGATCTTCACGCCTACGCCCAGCGCGCGCGCGCCGCCCAGGGTGGCCGCGCGCAGCGTGCTGGCCGCGTCCAGCGCGGTGGCGTCGTTGGCCACGGCCTTGGCCAGGATCGCCGCGGTGCGGTTCTCGCTGAACATGTCCAGGTCGTTGTTGCTGGCGCAGCCGTCGGTGCCGATCGCCAGGTTCACGCCCGCACGCTGCAGCGCGCAGGCCGGGCAGAACCCGGAGGCGAGCTTGAGGTTGGATTCGGGGCAATGCACCACGCTGACCCCGCGCTCGGCGCACAGGTGGATCTCCGCGTCGGTGAGCTGGGTCATGTGCACCGCGATCAGGCGGTCGTTGACCAGGCCCAGCCGGTCCAGCCGCGCGAGCGGGCGCTGCCCGTACTGCTTCAGCGAATCGGCGATTTCCTGCGCGGTCTCGTGGGTGTGCAGGTGCACCGGCACCTCGAGCTGGTCGGACAGCATCCGCACCCGCTCGAAGTTGGCGTCGTTGACCGTGTAGGGCGCATGCGGGGCGAAGGCGATGCCGACCAGCGGATCGTCGCGCCACTGGTCGTGGACCTCGCAGGCGCGGGCGAAGTATTCGTCGGAGGTCTTGGCCCAGGCGGTCGGGAAATCGATGATCACCGTGCCGACCCGCGCGCGGAAGCCGTGCTGCTTGTACACCGCGGCCTGCACGTCGGCGAAGAAGTAGTTCTCGTTGGCGCAGGTGGTGCCGCCGCGCAGCATCTCGGCGATCGCCAGCGCGGTGCCGTCGGCGACGAACTCCGGCCCGATCACCGCGGTTTCCACCGGCCAGATGTGCTGCTGCAGCCACACCATCAGCGGCAGGTCGTCGGCGATGCCGCGCAGCAGGGTCATCGGATTGTGGGTGTGCGCGTTGACCAGGCCCGGCAGCAGCGCCGCGTCCGGGCGCGAGACGGTACGCGCGGCGGCGAAGCGCGTACGCGCCTCGCTGGTCGGCAGCACCGCCACGATCTCGCTGCCGCGCACCGCCACCGCGTGGTCTTCCAGCACCACCGCATGCGGCTCGATCGGGACCACGTAGCCGGCTTCGATCAGCAGGTCGCAGGATTCGGGAATGGAGGTCATCGCAAAGGCTCTGAAAAAGGAAGGATCACGCTGCCGGTGCCGCCTGGGCCTGGCGGATGCGCCGCTGGTACACGCGCATCACCAGCCACTGCAGCAGGAAGATCGCCAGGAAGCCGAAGCGGCCCAGCCAGGGGGCGACCATGCCCAAGGGGATGCATAGCGCGAACACCACCGGCGAGACCGCCGCACGCAGCTTCATCGCCTGCGCCTGCAGCGGGCCCAGGCGCTGCGCCAGGCCTTCCTTGCGCACCGCATAGGCATGCAGCCAGTAACCGGCCAGGCCGATCGCGGCCAGATGCGCGCAGTACACCGCGAACGCCTCGTGGCTGCCGAAATAGTCCGAATACAGCGCGGTGGAGAACGGCAGCAGGCCGATCAGCAGCAGTTGCAGCACGTTGAGCCAGATCAGCCGGTCGTCGAACTGGCGGATGTGCCGGCACAGTTGCAGGTGCGACTTCCAGAACAGCGCGGTGACCAGGAAGCTCACCGCGAAGCCGATGAACAACGGCAGCATCCGGTGCAGGGCGGCCAGAATGCCGCCGGCAGCGGCGACCTCGGCATGCCCCGGCACCTTGATTTCCACCGCCAGCAGGGTGATGGCGATGGCGAAGACCGCATCGCTGAAGAACACGACCCGGTCGTGCGGGTACTTGTTGTCGGCGCTGTCGGCGTGGCTGGTGGTCACGGGCGTTTCCTGGGAGCGAGGTGGTCCTTCACCGCCGCGCGGCGATCCGGCGCATGGCGCGACCTGGCCGCCGCACGCCAGCGCGTGCGCACGCCCGCGGCCGGCTGCGGCCGCGGGCGCGCCGACGTGTTACTTGACGCGCGAGACGTATTCGCCCGAACGCGTATCGACGCGGATCACTTCTTCCTGGCTCACGAACAGCGGCACGCGCACCACTGCGCCGGTCTCCAGGGTCGCCGGCTTGCCGCCGCCGCCGGAGGTGTCGCCGCGCACGCCCGGGTCGGTCTCGACGATCTTCAGTTCGACGAAGTTCGGCGGGGTGACCTGGATCGGCGTGCCGTTCCACAGCGTCACCACGCAATCCTCCTCGCCCTTGATCCACTTGGCGGCGTCGCCGACGCCGGCCTTGTCGGCCTGCACCTGCTCGAAGGTTTCCTGCTGCATGAAGTGCCAGTACTCGCCATCGCTGTAGAGGTACTGCATGTCGGTGTCGACCACGTCGGCCGCTTCCACGCTGTCGGTCGCCTTCATGGTCATTTCGACCACGCGCCCGGACTTGATGAAGCGGTACTTGACGCGGGTGAAGGCCTGACCCTTGCCGGGCTTGACGTATTCGGTATCGGTGATGATCGCAGGCTCGCTGTTGACCAGGATCTTCATCCCGTTCTTGACGTCGTTCATGCCGTAGCTGGCCATCTGAAACTCCTCGGGTAAGGCAAACCCGCCGCGTTCGGCGGCCGGCCGGATAGAATGGAAGCCCCGCCGCAACGGCGGGCGCTCGTGTGATGACCGCCTATGATAACCGCAGCCCCCCGCCCGATGCAGCCGTCTCCGTCCCTGCCCGCCAGCGCCCCGCCGCGCTGGCAGCAGGCCTGGCGCGACGCCGTGCGCGATCCGCGCGAGCTGCTGGCCTTGCTGGGGCTGGACCCGCAGGCGCTGGGCGTCTCCGAGCAGGCTGCGACGCAGTTCGCGCTGCGCGTGCCGCGCGGCTTCGTGGCGCGGATGCGCCCGGGCGACCCGCACGATCCGCTGCTGCGCCAGGTGCTGCCGATCGACGACGAGCAGCGCCTGGTCGCCGGTTTCGCCCTGGATGCGGTCGGCGACACGGCGGCCAAGAAGGCCGACGGGGTGATCCACAAGTACCGCGGCCGCGCCCTGCTGGTGGCCACCGGCAGTTGCGCCGTGCACTGCCGCTACTGCTTCCGCCGGCACTTTCCCTATGCCGACGAGACCGCCGCGCGCGATGGCTGGCGCACGGCGGTGGCGGCCATCGCCGCCGACCCCAGCATCGAGGAAGTGATCCTGTCCGGCGGCGATCCGCTGTCGCTGGCCACGCCGAAACTGGTCGAGCTCACCGAGGCCCTGGCGACGCTGCCGCAGCTCAAGCGCCTGCGCATCCACAGCCGCCTGCCGGTGGTGCTGCCCGAGCGCGTCGACGCGCCGTTGCTGGCCTGGCTGCGCGCGCTGCCGTGGCCGCTGGCGTTCGTGATCCACGCCAACCATGCCAACGAATTCGATGCCGGCGTGGATGCCGCGCTGGCGCGCCTGCGCGAGGCCGGCGCGCACCTGCTCAACCAGGCGGTGCTGCTGCGCGGGGTCAACGACAGCGTGGAGGCGCTGGCCGCACTGAGCGAGCGCAGCTTCGCCGCCGGCGTGCTGCCCTACTACCTGCATCAGCTGGACCGGGTGCAGGGCGTGGCCCATTTCGAAGTGGACGACCGCCGCGCGCTGGCCCTGCACCAGGCACTGGCCGCGCGCCTGTCCGGCTATCTGGTGCCGAAGCTGGTCCGTGAACTTCCCGGCGACAGCGGCAAGCGCGCGCTGACGCCCTGACCCGCCTGGCGGCGACCGCCGCATGCACGCGCGGCGCCGCGCTGTCGCGCCCGCGCTCAGGCGCCGGCGGGCGGCGTGTCCTCGTTGGCCAGCAACTGGCGGAACTCCTCCGCGCTGAGCGGGCGGCTGAGCCAGAACCCCTGCCCCAGTTCGCAGCCGCGCTCGCGCAGCAGTTCGAACTGGGCCTCCTGCTCGATGCCTTCGGCGACCACGGTGATGTCCAGCGAATGCGCCATCGCGATGATCGCCGTGGTCAGCGCCAGGTCGTCCGGGTCGCGCTGCAGGTCGGCGACGAAACTCTTGTCGATCTTGACCCCGTCCACCGGCACCTGGCGCAGGTGGCTCAGCCCGGAGAAGCCGGTGCCGAAGTCGTCCAGCCAGACCTTGACCCCGGTACGGTGCAGCCGCGCCAGCATGCTCGCCGCCTGCAGCTCGTCGCCGATCACCGCGGTCTCGGTCAGTTCCAGATGCAATTGCGCCGCCGGCAGCCCGGACTCGCGCAGGCAGTCGGCCACCACTTCCGGCAGGTCGCCGCTGCGCAACTGCCGCGGCGAGACGTTGACCGAGACGAACAGGTCGCGACTGCCGTCGGCGCGCTGCCACTGGGTGGCCTCGCTGCAGGCCGCGCGCAGTACCTTGGGGCCGATGCTTTCGATCAGCCCGCTCTGCTCGGCGACGTCGATGAACACCGTCGGCGAGATCGTGCCCATCGCCGGATGCTGCCAGCGCAGCAGCACTTCCACGCCGACCATGCGCCGGTCCTGGGAGCGGAAGATCGGCTGGTAGGCCAGCTTCAGTTCGTCGCGCTCCCAGGCCCCGCGCAGCTCGTGCTCCATGTGCACGCGCCGCTCCACCGCATAGTCCATCGCGCGGCTGTAGAAGCGGTGGCAGTTCTTGCCGGCCAGCTTGGCCTGGTACATGGCGATGTCGCCGTTCTTCAACAGCGCCGAGGCGTCCTCGGCATCGCCCGGGTAGACGGTGATGCCGATCGAGGTGCCCATGAACACCTCGCGGCCCTGGATCCGCAGCGGCTCGCGCAGTTCCTGCACCAGCCGCTGCGCCAGCGCAGTGGCGACCTTGGCCGCCTGCGCGTCCTCCACCAGGATCACGAACTCGTCGCCGCCGAAGCGCGCCAGCAGCGCGTCGTCGCCGCCCAGTTGCTCCACCGCCAGCTGGATGCGCCGCGCGAACTGCAGCAGGGCCTCGTCGCCGGCCTCGTGGCCCAGGGTGTCGTTGATCCGCTTGAAATCGTCGATGTCGGCGAACAGCAGCGCCAGCCGGCGCTGCGAGGCCCGCGCCGAGAGCATGCGATGGTCCAGCGCCTCGCGGAACGCCAGCCGGTTGGTCAGCCCGGTCAACGCATCGGTGTAGGCCATGTGGCGCACGTCGCGATCGTGCCGGGCGATCGCCTCGCTCATGCGCCCGAACGCGCGCAGCAATTCGCTGACCTCGTCGTGGCGGCCGCTGTCGCGGCGCTCCACCGCGTAGTTGCCGGCCTCGATCTGGCGCGCGGCCGCCGCCATCCAGCGCAGCGGCGCCACCAGCGTGCGCTGCACGTAGACCGTCACCATCGCCGCGGTCAGGCCCAGGGCAGCCAGCAACAACAGCAGCCAGCCGAGATGGCGCTTGCCCAGTGCGCCCAGGCGCTGGTCGAGGTTCTGCCCGGCCTTGCGCTCGTACTCTTGCGCGCGCGCCCAGGACATGCCCACCCGCACCCCGCCCACGCGCTGGTCGCCGATCATGATCGGCATCGACACGTCGAGGAACTCCGGCGACTCCTGCGCCAGCAGGCCGCGGGAGCGGATCGCGGCGTCGGCCATCGCCCCGCGCATGCGCTGGCCGTAGCCGCGCAGGTCCTCGCTGCCGTCGTGGATCAGGCGCCCGTCGGCGTCGTAGACCAGCACGTAGGCCACCGCGACATAGCCCAGCGCCCCGCGCACCTGCGTGCCGATCGCATCCAGGTCGGAGTAGTACACCGGGTTGGCCAGCGAGTCGGCCAGTTGCCGCGCCAGCGACTCGCCGCGGGTACGCATGCTGCTGTCGAACAGGCTGTGGATGGCATTGCCGCTGAGCGTGCGCACCTCGCGCTGCATCGCCGCCTGACGCTCCAGCAGCAGGGCCAGGATCGCCATCACCAGCAGCGCAGCCACGCCCATGGCCAGCAGGAACCTGGCCTGCAACCCGAAACGCATCGTTTTCATTCCACTTCCAGCCTCACCCGCGCCACGCCGGCGCGCAGGGTGTCCAGGCGCTTCTGCGACGCCGGATCGATCGGGTAGAAACCGGAGGTGCCGAAGAACTGGCGCAGCGCCGCGCGTCCCTGCGGGTCGTCGGCGGCGTGCAGCAGGACCTCGCGCAAGCGCGCCTCCACCTCCGTCGGCAGGTCGCTGCGGACCATTTCGATCGCACGCGGATACGGCTCGCTGCGGTAGATCACCCGGAAGTCGCGGCGGAACGCCGGCGGGACGCGGCGTTCGTCGTCCCAATCGAGATTGCTGAACGCCCCGGCATCCACCAGATGCTTGTGCACGAAGGCAGCGATGTTGAGTTCCGAGCGCGCGAACACGTAGCCGACCGTCTCCGCCGAGGGCTGGTCCTTGGTCGAGAGCAGGATCTCCGGGTGCAGGCCGTGCTCGAACAGCGTCATCATCGGCACCATGTAGGCGCTGGTGGACAGCGCGCTCTGCAGGGCCAGGGTGTGTCCCTGCAGATCTGCCAGGTCGTGCACGGGCCCGTCGCGGCGCACGAAGAACACGGTGTGGTACTGGCGCACGCCATTGCGCTCGGTCAGCAGCAGCGGCTTGGCGCCGCCGCGCTGTTCCAGCGCCATCGCGGTGGCGGCGGTCTCGGTGACCCAGTCGATCCGGCCGCGGCGCAGGTAGCTGCTCATCTGCTGGCTGTCGCGGGCCATCAGGATCTGCCCGGAGGTGATGCCGACCTCGCGCATGCGCGGCACCACGTAGTCCAGCAGCGGCTTGAGTTGCTCGTAATGGGCCTTGGGATTGTCGCTGATGCGCCCCAGCACCAGGACCGAGGGCCGCGCGTGCACGGACGCGGGCCAGCAGATCGCCAGCGCCAGCCACACCACGACCACCCGCCAACGCGAACTGGACAAACCACGATCCCCAAGTAGACCTTGCAAAGCCTAGCCGAAAGCGCATCCCGGTGACAGCGTCACAGAATGGCGCCTGCCGCGGATGCCGTCAGCCCCCGGCGCGCGCGCGACCGCACGCACCGCGATGGAGGCCGTCGCGGCGTGCCCGGCCTCAGCTTCCGGCCTGTCCGGCGAGCCGCGCCATGCGCTGCGCATCGGACAGCACGCCGCGCAACAGGCGCACTTCCTGCTCGGTCAGCTCGGTGCGCAGGAACAGCCGGCGCAGCTTGCGCATCGCCGAATCGGGGGCACGCCCCTTGTGGAAGTCGATGTCGTCCAGGGTCTCGGCCAACTGCCCGAACAACCCTTCCACCTGCGCGTGGCTGGCCGGCGCCTCGCGGAAGCCTGGTGCCGGCGCGGACGCAGGGGCGGCACCGCGCAGCTGCGCCAGGCGCACTTCGTAGGCCAGCACCTGCACCGCCGCGGCCAGATTGAGTGAGCTGAACGCCGGATCGGACGGAATGTGCACGGCCGCGTGGCACAGCTGCAGTTCCTCGTTGGTCAGGCCGGTGCGCTCGCGGCCGAACACCAACGCCACTTCCGCCGGTTCGGCGCTGGTGGCGGTCAATCGCTGCGCGGCATCGGCCGGCAGCAGTTCCTCCAGCGACACGCGGCGGCTGCGCGCGGTGCAGCCCAGCACCAGCCGGCAATCGGCCACCGCATCGGCCAGCGCGGGCAGCACCAGCGCCTGTTGCAGCAGGTCCTCGGCCCCGGCAGAGCGCCGGTAGGCCTCGGTGTCCAGTTCGCATTCCGGCGCCACCAGCACCAGCCGCGACAGGCCCATGGTCTTCATCGCGCGCGCCGCCGCACCGATGTTGCCGGGATGCTGGGTCCCGACCAGGACGAAGCGGATACGGATGGAATCGGTCATGGCGGCACGGCAGGCGAAGCGAACGGGGGCGTAGATGGTAAACTGTGCGGCCGGCCTTCGCGCCGGACTGCTCTTTTCCTCCTCCAGACCCACCTCCGCCTTCTCGGGAGCCGTTGCCATGCAAAAACCCGCCGTCACCGTCATGGTCAAGGCCGCCCGCCTCGCCGGCAACGTCCTGTTGCGCCACATCAACCGTCTGGAAGCGCTGAACGTGGTGCAGAAGGACCGCATGGACTACGCCAGCGAAGTCGATGCCGATGCGGAAAAGGTGATCGTCAAGGAACTGCGCCGCGCCTACCCCGACTACGGCGTGATGGGCGAAGAAGGCGGCGTGCAGGGCGGCGGCCGCTACATGTGGGTGATCGACCCGCTCGACGGCACCAGCAACTACCTGCGCGGTTTCCCGCACTACTGCGTGTCCATCGCCCTGGTCGAGAACGGCGAGCCGGTCGACGCGGTGATCTTCGATCCGCTGCGCAACGAGCTGTTCACCGCCAGCCGCGGCAACGGCGCCGTGCTCAACGACCGTCGCATCCGCGTCAGCGAGCGCAAGGAACTCAACGGCGCCATGGTCCACACCGGCTTCGCCCCGCGCGAGCGCAAGCGCACCAGCCCCCAGCTCAAGTGCGTGGACGCGCTGCTGGTGCAGGCCGAGGACATCCGCCGCACCGGCTCGGCGGCGCTGGACCTGGCCTATGTCGCCTGCGGCCGCAGCGACGCCTACTTCGAAGCCGGGGTGAAGGCCTGGGACATCGCGGCCGGCGTGCTGCTGGTGCGCGAGGCCGGCGGCCGCGTCACCGACTTCAAGGGCGGCACCCTGGGCCGCATCGACGACCGCGGCCCGCAGCAGTTCCAGGTGGTCGCCGGCAACCTCAAGGTCGGCGATGCGCTGCAGAAGCTCATCGTCAACACCGGCTTCGCCGGGGAGTTCGACGCGAAGTTCTGACGCCGGGGCCGCGCAGCGGCCCTAGCCTCCGGCAGCCGTGCGCCGCGCCGGCGTGCCCGGCGTGCCGGCGCGGCATCGCCCGCGCCGACGGCGCAGCAGATGGACCGACTGCAGATACAGCAGCAATTGCAGCGTATTGAAGCCGGCGCCGCCCAGCGCGTCGGCGACCGGTCCGTGCAGCAACTGCGGCACGCCGATGGCGAGCAGCCCCAGCACCACGGGATTGCCGCTCAGCGCGAACCAGCGCGGATAGGCGCTGCGGCCGCTGGCCACGGCCAGCGCGAATGCCAGCAGGCCCAGCGCCGTGCAGGCCACCGACGGCACATAGACGATCAGCAGCGCCTGCCGGAATTCGCCGGCCAGCGCCAGCAACGGCGGGTGCGCCGCCGCATCGGTCAGCAGCAGCGTCTGGTACACCGCGCCGACGAAGTAGAACGCCGCATGCGCCAGCGGCGACCAGGCGTAGCCGAGCAACAACAGCACCGCCGCCGGCAGCGCCCAGCCACGCCCGGCCGTGCGCAGCCCGCACCACAGATGCCAGGTGCCGGCCAGATACAACGGCAGCGCGAACACCGGCAACAGCGCACCGGCGAGCAACCGCCAGCGCGGCACGCCGACCAGGCGCTCGGCCATTTCCGCATCGATCTGCGTGGCGTAGTGCTGAAACAGCAACGGGAACTGCGTCCGCGCTGCGACCTGGCCGACGATCAGCACATCGCCGGCGATCCAGGCCAGCGCGCCGAGGACGCCGGCCCAGCCCGCCCACGCCACCCAATCGCGCTCGCCTGCCGCTGCGCTCACGACCGCGCCCGCTTCGCTGCAGCGCCGGACCGGCGCAGCCACCACCCGCATCCGGCACCGACCAGCAGCGGCGCTGCCGCCAGCGCGAAGCACAGCCGGTCCAGCGCGCCCTCGGCCAGCAACATGCCGACGATGCCGCCGATCGCCGCAAGCGCCAGCACCGACAGCAGGCAGAGTGCACGCAGGCCGGTCATCGCCCGCCTCCTCGCACGCCCGTCGCACGCAGCGGTCCGGCGTGTTCCGGCGTCGCTGGCGCACGCCGATGCCGGCGCCGGCGGTCCCACCACAGCCAGGCGCCGTTGGCGGTGACGAACAGGGTCAGCCAGGCGCACAGCGTCCACAGCAGCTTCAGCGGCAGGCCACCGTAGTCGCCGAAATGCAGCGGCTGCGCCAGCGCGATCGCCTTCAGATAGCCCGGCAGTTCCACCACCGCCGGCACCTGGCCGCTGTCCGCGTCCACCAGCACCACCCGGAACAGCCGCTGATCCAAGCCCTGCCCCGCGACCAGCACGGTGTAGTGCCGGTCGGTGGAAAAATCCGTCTGCGGGAACACGATCGAGATCGCGTGCCAGCCGCGCGGCATCGCCGCCAACGCCGCCGCCTGCGCGCGGTCCACGTCGACCGGCGGCCGCAGGCGGTCGACCGCCGGGCCGGCGTGACGACGCTGCAGCGCGACCAGTTCGGTGCGCTGCCACAGACTCTGCGCCAGCGTGCCGAAGCCCAGCAGGAAACCGCTCACGCTGACCGTCAGCGCCCAGCCCAGCACCACCGCGCCGAGCGTGTTGTGCAGATCCAGTTGCCGCAGCCGCGGTCCACGCCCGCGCCGCAGCAGCCCGAACGCCACCTTCTTCACGTGCGGCCAGTACACCACCACGCCCGACAGCAGCGCGATCAGCACCAGCAACGCGATCAGCGCGCCGAGCAGTTCGCCGGGCAGGCCGAGGAACCAGTGCGCATGCAGCTCCAGCAGGAAGCCGGTCAAGGTCGCGGTCTGTCGCGTCGCCGCGTCGGCCACCGGCCGCGCATCGGCCAGGCGGGTGTAGCGCATCCGGTAATGGTCGAACCCGCGTTCGTCCACCGGCGCGGTCACCAGCAGCGCGACTCCCGGATGCGCCTGCGGATCCAGGCCGATGCTGAGCACGCGCTCGCCGGGAAACGCCGTCAGCACGCTGTCGACCGAGCGCGCCAACGGTAACGCCGGTGCGCGATCGGCGCTGTGCGCCTCGGGCACCGTGCCCAGCGCTGCATCGATCTCTTCATGGAAGATCAGCACCGTACCGCTCAGGCACAGGATCAGGAACGGCAGCGTCGCCACCAGGCCGCACCAGCGATGCAGCCACAGGTTGAGCCGAACCCAGCGCGAAGCGACGGCGGCTCGCGGATCGCCCGCGCGACGGCGGCGCATCAGCGGAAGTCCACGCGCAGCCCGGCATACCAGGTCCGCGGCTCCGGCATCGTGCCGGCGTTGTAGGCCGCGTACGCGCCGGCCTTGGCGTACACATAGATCATCAGCGGATCGCGATGATCGAACAGATTATTGACGCCGGCGAACAGGTAGACGTTGCCCAGGTGGTAACCGCCGCTGGCCCGTCCCATCCAGTACGGATGGATCCGCGCCAACGGCGTGTTCTGCACGTCGGAGTAGTACGCGCCGCTGTGGTGCAGGTCGAGATTCAGCTCCAGGCCCGAGGCGCCGCGCCAACTGACGCCGACGCCGCCGGTGACCGTCGGCGCATTGGCGAAGGCGTTGCCGCGGGTGCCCCAGCCGGCATCGTCGGTGATGCGCGTGCGCAGCAGGCCGAGGCTGGCATGCAGGTCGAAGCGCGCAGTGGGCAGCCAGCGCAGTCCGACCTCGGCGCCGGCGTTGTGGGCACGCCGGGCATTGCGGATCACGAACTGGTAGTACGGATCGGTACTGGTGAGGAACGGCAACTGCAGCCCGCGGTAGTCGCCGTAGAACAGATTGCCGTTCACCTGCAGCCTGCCATCGGCCAGCTCGCCGCGCACATACACTTCGTAGTCGCGCACGTATTCCGGGGCGTAGCGGTAGATCGTCGCCTGCGGGTAGCCGAGGGTCACCCCGCCGCCGCCGGCGTTGTAGCCGCGCTGGGCGAGCAGGCCGACGGTCCACTCCGCACTCGGGTGCCAGGCCAGATCGAGCTTGGGCAGGAAAGTGCGCCAGGTCTCGTCGAGATCCAGGGCGATGTAGCGTGCGGCATCGCCGCCATCGCGGCGGTGGCGTTCGCGCTCGTAGCGCGCGCCTGCCGTCAGCTCCACGCGCTCGCTCAGCGCCAGCGTGCCTTGCGCATAGACCGCCGCGGTGTCCACGCGGTCGCCGAAGCGCTCGTCGAACGGGTAGTCGATGCGCTCGTCCTGGCGCGCGCGGAACAGATACAGCCCGGCGAGCCCATTGAACACCGAATCGCCACGCGCCAGCACCAGGGTCGGCTCCAGGGTGTACTGGGTGGCATGCAGATCGGCGATTCCCAGGCGCGGCATCGCGTTGCGATCGACGTGCAGATCGGTTGCGGTGAACAGGCTGCGGAACGCGAGCCGCTCGCCGAGCGGCCACAGCGTGTCGGACAGCAAGGCATTGGCACGCGTCCGGAACACCGGCATCTGCGGCGTGCTGGCGATGCGCGAGGTGTAGGGAAAACTGGTGGTCTCCGATTGCGGCGCGATCGTGTCGGTATGCTGCAGGGTGAGCAATTCGCGCACGCCGGGCAGCGCCTTGGGCGTGTACAGCAGCTTGGCGCGGACCTCGCGCGTCTCGAAGCGTCCCGGGCGGCTGACCCCGGGGTAGCCGCTGTAGGCCAGAACGCTGTCGTGATGCTGCACGTCGGCCGCGACGCGCAGGGCCAGTTCGTCGGCCCGCAGGGGCGCGTTGAAGACTGCGGCACCCTGGTAATGCCCGAGGTTGCCGGCGGAGAACAGTGCCGCGCCCTCGGGCACGAAGACCGGATCGCGGGTCTTGATCGCCAGCGTCCCGGCGATGGCATTGCGCCCCTGCAGCAGGCTCTGCGGACCGCGCAGCAGTTCGGTCTGCTCCACGTCCCACAGACCGCTGCTGCCGAACACGATCTCGTTGAAGCTCAGCGGACGCCCGTCCAGGGTGATGCCCAGGCGCGGACGCGAGCCGGCGAAATAGGCATCGACGCCGACTGCGGCGCCGGAGCCGTCGATCCCGCGGATGGCCGGGGCGGCGTTGTCCTGGCCCAGATACACGACATTGGCCGCATCGGCGAACACGTCGCGGCTGCTGGAGAAGCCGCGCCGGCGCAGTTCCCGCTCGCTCAGCACATCGGCACTGGTCGCGGTGTCGTGCTGCGCGCGCGGCTGCTTCTCGGCCGTGACCACGATGCGCGTCAAGGTGGCCGTAGCGCCCTGGTCGGCCGACTGCGCGGCGGCACCGCTACAGGTAAGGCCCGCAATCACCGCGCAGGCGAACGGTGCCTGGCGAAATGCGGGGAGACACGACAGGGTGCGTCGCGCGCGTGCAGCGAGCAGCATGGAGAACCTCATCGGGACGGTGGACTGGCTCGCGACGAGGGACGCTGGCGACTGCCGCTAGCCTAACGCCGAGGCGACAGCGGACGCTTTCGCGCGGCGCAACCCTGCTTTTGCGCGACGCAATTTTTGCGCCGTGCGCTCACTGCGGCGTACCGGGACGCCGTCTTGCCGCCATCGGCGGATGCCCGAACCGGCGCTTGTAGGCGGTGGCGAACGCCGCCGCATTGGAAAAGCCGACCCGGCGACCGATCTCGGCCGCCGCCGCATCGCCTTCCTGCAGCAGGGAGCGCGCCATCAGCAGGCGTTGCTCGCGCACGTAGCCGAAGACGGTGGTGCCATGCACGTACTTGAAGTTGATCTGCAGCGTGGTCACGTTCACGCCGACCAACCGGGCCAGGGCCAGCGTCGACGGCGGCGCGGCGATGCGTGCATCGAGAATGGCACGGGCCAGCATTGCCTGGTCGTAACGGCGCTTGCCGATGCGCGGAACCTGATGACGCTCCTGTGCCAGCAGCGCCGCCACCTCCACCACCAGGGCAAGCGCACTGCTTTCGAGGAACAAGCGGCCCAGCGAACCGTCGTACGGGCAATCCAGGATCTGCCGGGCGATGCCGAGCAGCCGCGGCGAACGCGCCAGCGTCGTGGTGCGGTAGTCGGTGTCGGCGAACGTACGCAGCGCGGCCAGACCATCCTCGGCCAACTGCGCGCCGAAGCGATCGAAGAACGCCGGCTTGAGCATGAAACCGGCATCGGAGCTGCGATGCGCGCGAACCACCTGCGGCCGTTCGACCTGCACCTGCCCGGCATGGCCGATCAGCACCGGCCGCTCCAGGCATTTCGCTACCGCGGGATGTTGATCGATCCGCATCTGCTCGGGCTCGCCGGCGAGCAGGATGCTGCAGCTCAACGCGGGCCCGACCTGCAACTGCGCTGCGCCGCCTTCGAGATGGAGGACGTCGCTGGCGGTGACGATCAGCCCGGGCTGCACCTCGTGCATGAGCAGGCGTCCGGAAAGCCAAGGCGTGCACAGCAGGCGCGCGGACATGTCGACCGGCGTCAGCTCCACCTCAAGGTCGGCAGCGCACCGCAGCAGGTGCTCGGCAGTGAAACGCTCCTGGATCTCCCACAGTCCGGTCGCCATGGCGCGCACCCGCTATCTTCGCGTTCCTCATGAATGATACGCAGCCGCATCGGCAGCGCAACTGCAGAGGTCCGCGGCCGTGCGGCGCAACGATGGGCGATGAGCGAACGGTCGCCTGTCGCGCGGCCGTGGCGCCGCGGGCCTGACGACACCACGAAAAAAAACCTTGTCGCCGCACGGCGCCCGCGCGACGCGGCAGAGGGACGCGAACGAACTCACATCGCGCTCACGCAAAGCGCCCTGCGCGCTTCACTCGTGCTTGATCGGCGCTTGCGTAGAAAACGGCGACACGCTGTCTGTTCCCGCTAGCCGAGTCGATGCGATGTGTCGCGCCGCGAGCGGCGCAATCCGCCCTCAAGATCCCAGGATCGCGGCCGATACCGATGCGGGCCTTTGCCCAAACGTCCCCCGCTCATCCGGCACTGGAGTCGTCCCTGCGACAACGCTGCCGGTAGCGCCCGCTCTCTCGCCTGTTCGGAGATCTCGCGTGTCCTTCCATCATCTCACCGTCACCAAGCGCCTTACAATCGGCTTCTGCGGCGTGATCGCCATGTTGTTGCTGGTCGGCATCACCAGCCTGATCGGCTTTCGCAAGTTCACCAGCGCCGCGGCCCTGGACGCACATACCTACAAGGTCATCACCCTCGGCGACCGCATGCTGGTGAGCCTGCTCAACATCGAGAGCGGCGCGCGCGGCTTCGGCCTGACCCGCGACCCGTCCTATCTGGCGCCGTTCGAGCTCGGCGAGCGCGAATTCCGTGCGCAGTGGCAGGAATCCAGGCAGCTGACCTCCGACAACGCCGCGCAGCAGGCGCGTCTGCAGACGCTGATGCAGGACTACGAGCGGTTCATCGCGACCCAGCGCAAGGCCTTGGACCATCTGCGTGCGACCACCGCCGACAGCGACGACGCGAAGCTGGAGGCGTTCAATACCACCGGCAAGCAACAGATGGATGGACTGCGCGTCACCATCGGCCAATACGAGGACGCCGAACGCGCGCTGCTGCAGGTGCGCAAGGCCGAGAGCGAGGCGCGCGCGCAGTCCGGCGAATGGACCAGCCTCGGCGGCATGCTGATCGGCATCGTCGCCGCGATCCTGCTCGGCCTGCTGGTGCGCAACAGCCTGATGCGCCAGCTCGGCGGCGAGCCGGCCTACGCGGCCGACGTGGTGCGCCGCATCGCCAGCGGCGACCTGTCGCAGGACGTGCGGCTGCGCACGCAGGCCCCGTCTCTGCTCAACGACATGCGACAGATGCAGGAGGAACTGCGCACGGTGATCCAGGCGCAGACCGAGATGGCCAGGCAACATGACGCCGGCCAGATCAGCTTCCGCATGGACGAGGCGCGCTTCCCGGGCGACTACGGGCGCATGGTGCGCGACACCAATGCGCTGGTGCACAGCCATATCGCGCTGAAGCAGCGGCTGATCACGTTGATGGGCGAGTACGCCGAAGGCGATCTGAGCCGCGACCTGGAGCAGTTCCCGGGCGAGAAAGCGATCCTGACCGAGACCATGGCCAAGGTGAAACGCAATCTCGGCGCGATCAACCACGAAATCGACCTGCTGGTGCGCGCCGCCGCGCAGGGCGATTTCTCCCGCCGCGGCGACGAGCAGCGCTTCCACCACGCCTTCCGCGACATGGTCGCCAATCTCAACACGATGATGACCGGCACCGAGACCAACCTGGCGGCGCTGTCGCAGTTGTTGCGCGCGATCGCCGCCGGCGACCTGACCCAGACCATGCAGGGCGACTTCCACGGCGTCTTCGCGCGGATGCGCGACGACGCCAACGCCACCGTCGCGCAGCTGACCGACATGGTCGGCCGCATCCAGCAGGCCGCGGCCAGCATCGACACCGCCGCGGGCGAGATCGCCAGCGGCAACGACGACCTGTCGCGCCGCACCGAGCAGCAGGCCGCCAGCCTGGAGGAAACCGCCGCCTCGATGGAGGAACTGACCGCCACGGTGAAGCAGAACGCCGAGCATGCGCGCCAGGCCAACCAGTTGGCTGCCGGCGCCGCCTCCGTGGCCGCGCAGGGCGGCACGGTGGTCGGCCAGGTGGTCACCACCATGGACGGCATCGAGGCGGCTTCCAAGAAGATCGCCGACATCATCGGCGTCATCGACGGCATCGCCTTCCAGACCAACATCCTGGCCTTGAACGCCGCGGTGGAAGCGGCGCGCGCCGGCGAACAGGGCCGCGGCTTCGCCGTGGTCGCCAGCGAGGTGCGCACCCTCGCCCAGCGTTCGGCCAGCGCGGCCAAGGAAATCAAGACGCTGATCGACGACTCGGTCGAACGCGTGAGCGCGGGTTCGGCGCTGGTCGACCAGGCCGGCAAGACCATGCAGGAGATCGTGACCTCGGTGCAGCGCGTCACCGACATCGTGGGCGAGATCGCCGCTGCCTCGCAGGAGCAGTCGGCCGGCATCGAGCAGGTCAACCACACCGTCACCCAGATGGACGAGACCACCCAGCAGAACGCCGCCCTGGTCGAGGAAGCCACCGCCGCGGCACGCTCGATGGAACAGCAGGCCGGCGAACTGGTGGAGATCGTCGGCCAGTTCCAGATGCGCAGCGAGCGCTACCCGATGGTGGCGCACCTGGTCGCCCGCGCCACCGCCAACGCGGCGTAGGCCGGACGCACCGCGCGGCATGGACGCCGCGCAAGGATGGAGCGTCCACGACGGCCCCATCTCACGACGCCGAAAGGTAGTGCAACCCAACTGGCGTCGCCGTAGGAGCGGCTTCAGCCGCGCCCCCTTCCCGGTAACGCATCGCGGCTGAAGCCGCTCCTACAACAAGGCGGGGTGTCGCGCCGTCCCCACTCAAATATCCAAGCGTCCGCCCAAAGAAAAAGCCGCGCATCCGCGCGGCTTTTTCTTCGTAGAAGGAAGTGCTTCAGGGCCAGGAAATCAGGATTTCACGATTCCCCATTCCCGATTCCCCACTCCCAGCCCTCAGGGCCGACGCGCCAGCGCTTCCACATCCTTCGCCTTCGGCAGCAGGTCCTGCTTGGTGACCTGGAACGGCCCGATCGACAGCAGCGGCACCGCCACGATCACCGAGGACACGACCACCACCACCGCGCCGATCATGTGGGTCAGCGCCAGGCCTTCCATCGACTCGCCGCCGTACAGATACAGCGCCAGCGCCGACAGGAAGAACATCACCGCGGTGATCACCGTACGCGACAGGGTCTGGTTGATCGACCGGTTCAGCACCTCGATCGGCTCCACGCGCAGGCTGCGGAAGTTTTCGCGCACGCGGTCGAACACCACGATGATGTCGTTGATCGCAAAGCCCATCACCGACAGCAGGCCGGCCAGCACGGTGAGGTCGAATTCGCGACCGGTGACCGAGACGTAGGCCACCGTCACCAGCAGGTCGAACAGCGCGGTCACGCTGGCCACCACCGCGAACTTCCACTCGAAGCGGAAGGCGATGTAGATCAGGAAGCCGACCAGCATGAACACCGTGGCGTAGACGCCGTTCAGGGCCAGGTCCTTGCCGACCTGCGGGCCGACGAACTCGCCCGGCTTGACCGTGGCCGGGTTCTGCGCCGTGCTCACCGCCTTGCGCACCTGCTCGGCGAGGTTCTTGGTGATGTCCTCGTTGTTGTGCTCGCCCTGCGGCTGCAAGCGGATCACCACCTCGTTGCCGCTGCCGACGTTCTGCACCTGCGCGTTCTCGAAGCCGGCCTTGGCCAGCTGCTCGCGCACCTGGTCCACGTCGACCGGCTTCTGGAAGCTGGTCTGCACCAGCGCGCCGCCGGTGAACTCCAGCGCATAGTTGAAGCCCTTGGCGAAGATCACCGCGAACGAGGCCAGCGCCAGCACCAGCATCAGCACCAGGGTCGGGTGCCGCCAGCGCATGAAGTCGATCTTGGTGTCGTTGGGGATCAGGTGAAGCGGGAAGATTTTCATTGGAGACCGCTCTGCGTTTTTTTGGACCCCGCGCCTGTGGGCGCGGGGACGTGCGGAAGGTGGCGTGCGTGGCTCAAATGGCCACGGACTTGATCTTCTTGCGACGGCCGTAGATCAGCACCGCCAGCGCGCGCGACACGGTGATCGCGGTGAACATCGAGGCGAAGATGCCGATGATCATGGTCAGCGCGAAGCCCTTCAGCGGGCCGGTACCGAACGCGTACAGCGCCACGCCGACGATCAGGCCGGTGAGGTTGGCGTCGAGGATGGTGCCGCCGGCCTTCTCGTAACCGGCGGCGATCGCCGACTTGGGCGGCACGCCCAGGCGCAGCTCTTCGCGGATACGTTCGTTGATCAGCACGTTGGCGTCCACCGACAGGCCCACCGACAGCGCCAGGCCGGCGAAGCCGGGCAAGGTCATGGTGGCGCCGAACAGCGACATCACCGAGACCACGATCAGCAGGTTCATCAGCAGCGCCACCGAGGTGATCAGGCCGAACATGCGGTAGTACACGCTGAAGAACACCAGGGTGAACAGGAACGCGTAGACCACCGCGGTGACACCGCGCTCCACGTTCTCCGCACCCAGGCTGGGGCCGATCACGTATTCCTCGACGAAGTCCATCGGCGCGGCCAGCGAACCGGCGCGCAGCAGCTTGGCCAGGTTCTCGGCCTCGGTCTTCTCCAGGCCGGTGGTCTGGAAGTTCTTGCCGAACACGCCGGCGATACGGGTCGGCGCCAGCGCTTCCTCGTTGACCCGCACGCTGCGCACTTCCTTGCCGTCGACCATGGTCACGGTGGGAATGCGTTCGATGTAGACCACCGACATCAGCTTGCCGGTGTTGGCGCTGGTGTAGTCGAACATGCGCTGGCCGGCGGCGTTGTTGAGCGTCACCGCCACGGCCGGCATGCCGTTCTGGTCGGTGCTGACGGTGGCGTTGACCATCTGGTCGCCGGACACCAGCACGCGCTTGCTCAGCAGCACCGGGGCGCCGCTGTCGCGCAGGCGGTAGACCTTGGCGTCGGGCGGGATGTTGCCGCTGCGCACCGCATCCTCGGCATTGCCGTCGACCACGCCGCGGAACTCCAGCGTGGCGGTGGCGCCGATCATGCGCTTGGCCTCGGCGGTGTCCTGCACGCCCGGCAGCTCGACCACGATGCGGTCGTCGCCCTGGCGCTGGATGATCGGCTCGGCCACGCCCAACTGGTTGACGCGGTTGCGCAGGGTGGTCAGGTTCTGCTCGATGGCGCCGGCGGCGATCTGCTTCAGCTCCGCCTCCGGCACGGTGACCGTGATGGTCTGCCCGGACACCGCGTAGCTCAGACTCGGCTGCGCCTTGGCGATGGCCGCGCGCGCGGCGCCGGCGTCGACGCCCTCGCCCAGGCTGACCTGGATGCTGTTGTCCGGACGGCGCTCGACCGAACGGTAGGCCAGGCGGCCGTCGCGCAGGGTGGTGCGGATGTCCTCGGCGAAGGCGTCCAGGCGCTTCTCCAGCGCCGCCTTCTGGTCCACCTGCAGGGCGAAGTGCACGCCGCCGACCAGGTCCAGGCCCAGCACCATCGGCTTGCCGCCCAGCCGCGACAGCCAGTCCGGCACGGTCGAGGCCAGGTTCAGCGCCACCGTGTAGTTCTCGCCCACCTGCTGACGCAGGACGTCGTTGGCACGGGTCTGCGCCTGCAGGGTCGGCAGGCGCACCATCAGGCTGTCGCCTTCCTTGTCGACCCGCTTCGGGGTGATCCCGGCCGTCTTCAGGTCGGCGAGGACCCGCTCGCGCAGGGCGTCGTCGATCTTGCCGCCGCGGCTGGCGGTGATCTGGACCGACGGATCCTTCTGGTACACGTTGGGCAGCGCGTACAACGCGCTCAACGCCAGGACGATCAGGATGAGGACATACTTCCAGCGCGGAAACTCAAGCATTGCGGGACCCCGCACGACGCCACGCCGGCGTCGCGCCTAGCAGTAGGAGAAATGGATCAGGCGGACTTCAGCGTGCCCTTCGGCAGGACATTGCCGACGGCGCCCTTCTGCACGCGAATGCGCACGTTGTCGGCCACTTCGATGGTGATGAAGTTGTCGCCGATGTCGGTGACTACGCCGGCCACGCCGCCGGAGGTGATGACCTCGTCGCCGCGGCCGAGCTTGTCCAGCATCGACTTGTGTTCCTTCTGGCGCTTCATCTGCGGCCGGATCATCACGAAATACATCACCGCGATTAGGATGATGGGCAGCAGGAACATCTGCAGGCCGCCACCGGCCGGGGCGGTGCCGCCAGCGGTCTGCGCCTGGGCGACGGGAATCAGGAAATCGAGCGGATTCATCGGATACGTCCTATGGTTTGGGCAGCCCGCCGCCCTGGGGCACGGACCACTGGTTTGCCTTGCGGCAGCAAGCAGCCGCCGATTATGCCACGATCTTTCCCTCCCCCCGGAACGGCCGCC
>JBEVKG010000059.1:0-17302 GCA_040509765.1 Xanthomonas sp. | reverse complement strand
GTGGGGGCCGGCACCCTGGCCAAGCTGGCCGAGCTGGCCTCGGAAAAGGATCTGCCGATGGCGCATGCCGCCGAAGCGATCGGTGCGCTCTCGCAGTTGCCGCCGCGCGCGGCCAATGGCCTGAGCCGCTTCACCGACATCCTGCAGGAACTGCGCGCAGCCTCGACCACGCTGTCCTCGGCGGACGTGGTGCGCCAGCTCGCCGAGCAGTCCGGGCTGATCCGCGAACTGCGCAGCCAATGCAAGGACGAAGCGAGTTTCCAACGCCGCCGCGGCAACCTGGAGGAACTGGCCAAGTGGTTCGAGGGCGGCCCGCGCGGCGCCACCGTCGGCGACCTGGCCGCGCAGTTGGCGCTGCTGTCGCGCAACGACAAGGACGACGGCGGCAACCAGGTGCGGATGATGACCATGCACGCCTCCAAGGGCCTGGAATTCCGCTACGTGTTCATCGTCGGCTGCGAGGACGGCGTGCTGCCGCACGAGGTCAGCCTGGAGGAGGGCAACCTGCAGGAAGAGCGGCGCCTGCTGTACGTGGGCATCACCCGCGCCAAGGAGCAGCTGTGGATGAGCTACAGCAAGCTCACCCGCAAGTTCGGCGAGCACATCCGGCTCAAGCCCAGCCGCTTCTTCGACGAGATCCCGGCCGAGGAAATGCAGCGCGACGGCGCCGACCCGGTGGCCGACGCGGCGCGCAAGAAGGAGCGCGCCAATGCGGGGTTGGCGGCGATCCAGGCGTTGTTCGATTAGACGCAAGGATTGGGGAATGGGGAATGGGGATTCGTAAGGGTGGTTTTGCGTTGCGCTGCCGCCGCCGCGGTTGGAATGTGCTCCGCGGCTAGGCTGCCCTATTGCCTTCTCCCTGCGGGACCATGGCCCCCTTTCTGGGGGAAGGTGTCCCGACGGGGCGGATGAGGGTCTGGGCAAAGCCGCGTGCACGCACAGGCCGCGAGTCGCTTCGCGCCGTACCCTCACCCCAACCCCTCTCCCGGGGGGAGAGGGGCTAGTCGGCCGTTCCTTCTCCCACTGGGAGAAGGTGCCCCGGGGAGGCGGATGAGGTTCCGGGCGACGCCTCGTGCACTCACACTCCGCGAGACGCTTCCCGCCATACCCTCACCCCAACCCCTCTCCCGGGGGGAGAGGGGCTTGATCGCGGGCGCTCACACACTGTCCGTTGTGTGCAGGGTTGGAGGACTCCGGCCAGGCGCGTCCTCCTCTGTGTAATTGCTGGTTCCTTTCGCCGCGGCAGAAACACGCGCGGCTCCTACCGAGGCTTGCGGAGCACACAGCCAATGCACTGTGGGAGGGACTTCAGTCCCGACGCATTGCGGTGTGCCGAAGCCAGTCGCGCCGCGCATCGCGGCAGCAGCCATCTCTATAAAACGAGAACGGGCCGCACTAGGCGGCCCGTCTCGCGCTCGACACCACTGACGCTTACGCCGACAGGTGTTCGATCGCCGCGACGCTGCCGAGGCGGTCGCCCAGGCGCTTGAGCAGGGCCAGGCGGTTGCGGCGCAGCGCCGGGTCGTCGGCGTTGACCATCACGCCGTCGAAGAAGGCGTCCACCTGCGGGCGCAGCCTCGCCAGGAAGTTCAGCACGGTGACGTAGTCGTGCTGGCGCAGGGCGCCGTCGGTTTCCACGATCGCCGCTTCCACCACCTCCGCCAGCGCGCGTTCGGCCGGCTCGCGCAGCAGCGTGGCGTCGATCTGCGCCGGAATCTCGCCGTCGGCCTTGCGCAGGATGTTGCGGATGCGCTTGTTGGCCGCGGCCAGCGCTTCCGCCTCCGGCAAGGTAGCGAAGATGCCGATCGCGTCGATGCGGCGGTCGAAGTCGTACAGGGAGGCAGGCTTCAGTTCCGCCACCGCGTTGAACTGCGTTGCCGGCACGCCCTTGTCGGCGTAGTAGCTGCGCAGGCGGTCGAGGATGAAGTCGTAAATCTCGCCGGACGGCGTCTCATCTACATGTACCTTCACCGCATTCGGATCACCCATTCGCCTCATGGGTACGATGCTTTTCTGACCATGAATAATCCCCAAGTGTGAGGACAGTTCTTGACTTCTTCTAAAGGAAGAAACGCTAGCGTCAGCTTCTGGAAGGTTGGAAATTGCATCGCCAATAAGGCCCAGTAGATCCAACTCAAACCCACTCTCAATCACCGTCCGCGCCAACCCCAGTGCATTGCGCCGCAGCGCGAACGGATCCTTGTTGCCGGTGGGCTTCAGCCCAGCCGCGAACCCACCGGCCAGCGTGTCCAGCCGTTCGGCGATCGCCAGCACCTTGCCCAGCGGCGACAGGGCGATGTCGTCGCCGGCGAAGCGCGGCTGGTAGGCCTCGTCGATGGCCAGGGCGATCTCGCTCGGCTCGCCGGCGGCGACGGCATAGTGGCGCCCCGCGATGCCCTGCAGCTCGGGGAACTCGTTGACCATGCGCGACTGCAGGTCGTTCTTGCTCAGCTCGGCGGCGCGGCGCGCCTGTGCCGGGTCCGCGCCGACCTGCGCGGCGATCGTCTCGGCCAGCGCGGCCACGCGCTGCACCTTGTCGGCGATGCTGCCGAGCTTGGCCTGGTAGGTGACGCTGGCCAGGCCGGCGCCCATCGCCTCCAGGCCCTGCTTGAGGTCTTCGTCGAAGAAGAACTTGGCGTCGGCGAAGCGCGGGCGGATCACCCGCTCGTAGCCCTTGGCGACTTCGGCGACGTCGCGCGAGACGATGTTGGCGATGCCGATGAAATGCTCGGTGAGCTTGCCGCCGTCGTCCAGCACCGGGAAGAACTTCTGGTTGCTCTCCATGGTCTCGATCAGCGCTTCCTGCGGCACCGCCAGGAACGCCGGCTCGAACTTGCACAGCACCGCCGACGGCCATTCGACCAGGGACACCACCTGCTCCCGGTGGTCCTCGGCGATGCGCGCGCGGCCGCCGGCCGCGCGCGCGGCCTGCTCGACCTCGGCGACGATGCGCGTGCGGCGCACGTCCGGGTCCACCAGCACCTGTGCGGCCTGCAGCGCGGCCACGTAGTCGCCCGGCTGCGCCAGCGGCACCGGCGCGTCGTGCAGGAAGCGGTGGCCGCGGCTGTCGCGGCCAGCGTGCACGCCGAACAGCGGCATCGGCCGCACCTCGCTGCCGAACAGCAGCACCAGCCACTGCACCGGCCGCGCGAAGCCGGAGTCGTGTTCGCCCCAGCGCATCGGTTTGGGGATCGGCATCGCCGCGATCGCCTCGCGCAGGATCTCCGGCAGCAGCGACGCGGTGCGCGCGCCCGGGTTCACCGCGCGGTGCACGAAGCGCTCGCCCTTGGCATCGCTGGTGCGCTCCAGCGCGGTCCAGTCGATCCCGGCCTTGGCGGCGAAACCCTGCAGCGCCTTGGTCGGCTGGCCGTTCGCGTCCAGCGCGATGTTGAGGTAGGGCCCGAGCACTTCCGCGCGCTGCTCCGGTTGCTCGACGGCCACGCCCGGCAGCAGCACCGCCAGCCGGCGCGGCGTGGACAGCGGCTTGGCGTCGCCGCGCTCGACCGCGATGCCGCGCTTCTCCAGCCCGGCGATCACGCCGTCGAACAGCGCCTGGGCCAGGCTCGGCAATGCCTTGACCGGCAGTTCCTCGGTGCCCAGTTCGATCAGCAGGGGAAGGTGTTCGCTCATGTGTCAGACCTTGCTTAGCGGTTCCTTCTCCCCGCGGGAGAAGGTGCCCCGAAGGGGCGGATGAGGGTGCGGGCGATGCGCTGGAGTTTCGGAGCCAGGGCTGCGCCCCGGACCCTCACCCCACCCCCTCTCCCGGTGGGAGAGGGGCGTCAATCACTTCTTGACGCCGGGGAAACCCAGCTTCTCGCGCTGCGCGTAATAGGCCTTGGCCACCGCCTGCGCCAGCGCGCGCACGCGCAGGATGTAGCGCTGGCGCTCGGTCACCGAGATCGCGCGGCGTGCGTCGAGCAGGTTGAAGGCATGGCTGGCCTTGGTCACCTGTTCGTAGGCCGGCAGCGGCAGGCCGACCTCGACCAGCGCCTGCGCTTCCTGCTCGCATGCGTCGAAACGATGGAACAGCTCGGCCACGTTGGCGTGTTCGAAGTTGTACGCGCTCTGCTCCACCTCGTTCTGGTGGTAGACGTCGCCGTAGGTGACCGGGGTGCCGTCGGGGCCGTAGGTCCACACCAGGTCGTAGACGTTGTCGCAGTTCTGCAGGTACATGCACAGGCGCTCGAGACCGTAGGTGATCTCGCCCAGCACCGGCTTGCATTCCAGGCCGCCGGCCTGCTGGAAGTAGGTGAACTGGGTGACTTCCATGCCGTTGAGCCACACCTCCCAACCCAGGCCCCAGGCGCCGAGCGTGGGCGATTCCCAGTTGTCCTCGACGAAGCGCAGGTCGTGCACCAACGGGTCGATGCCCAGCGCGCGCAACGAATCCAGGTACAACTGCTGGATGTTGTCCGGATTCGGCTTCATCGCCACCTGGTACTGGTAGTAGCGCTGCAGGCGGTTCGGGTTCTCGCCGTAGCGGCCGTCGGTGGGGCGCCGGCTCGGCTGCACGTAGGCCGCGTTCCACGGCTCCGGCCCGAGCGCACGCAGGAACGTGGCCGGATGGAAGGTGCCGGCGCCCACTTCCAGGTCCAGCGGTTGGATCAGCACGCAGCCGTGCTGCGCCCAGAACTGGTTGAGGGTCTGGATCAGACCCTGGAACGTGATCGGAACGGACCGGGAGACGGACATCTAGCAGGGGCCGGTTGAGGGGTGCGCTAGTATAGCGACCGACTCGCGGGGACTTCCGCGCACCGGACCTGGACCATGGATTCGCGCCCTGCCGCGCCCCCCGCGTCGTTGCCCGCCGAGCCCGCCGTGGCGTTGCCGCCGGGCCGGCTGAGCTTCGAGCGCGTGGCCGCGGCGCTGCTCGCCGATGGCCTGGTCGCGCCGGGCGAACGCGGCCGCGTGCAGTTCTCGGCGCAGACCGCGCGCACCGTCAGCGACGTGCATCCGCTGGTGCTGCTGTCCAACCTGAAACTGGCCGCGACCCGTCCGCCGGGCAGCGAACTGAGCCTGGAACGGCTGACCGAATGGCTGGCGCAGCGCTGTGGCCTGCGCTATCTGCGCATCGATCCGACCCGGGTCGACGTGGCCGCGGTCACCGGCGTGGTCTCGCACGCCTACGCGCGGCGCCACCGTATCCTGCCGCTGGCGCTGCAGTCCGAGCGCCTGCTGGTGGCGACCAGCGAACCGCTGGCGCTGGACTGGCTGGGCGACGTGCAGCACCTGGCGCGGCGCCGCATCGAAGTGGTGGTGGTCAACCCGCTGGACCTGCATCGCTACACGATGGAGTTCTTCGGCGTGACCCGCTCGGTGCGCGGCGCCAAGGACGGGCGCACCGAACAGAGCAGCGGCCTGCCCAGCTTCGAGCAGCTGGTGGAGCTGGGCCGCGGCGGCGACGTCAACGCCGACGACCACCACATCGTGCACATCGTCGACTGGCTGCTGCAGTACGCCTACGAGCAGCGCGCCAGCGACATCCACCTGGAGCCGCGGCGCGAGGCCGGGCGCATGCGCTTCCGCATCGACGGCGTGCTGCACAAGGTGCTGGAAGTGCCGCCGGCGGTGATGACCGCCATCGTCAGCCGCATCAAGGTGCTCGGGCGCATGGACCTGGCCGAGCGGCGACGGCCGCAGGACGGGCGCATCAAGACCCGCTCGCCCGGCGGGCGCGAGACCGAGATGCGCCTGTCGACCATGCCCACCGCCTTCGGCGAGAAGTGCGTGATGCGCATCTTCGACCCGGACGCCGCGTTCAAGAGCGTGGACCAGCTCGGCTTCAGCCCGCAGGAAGCGGCCGGCTGGAACGCATTGGTGGAGCGCCCGCACGGCATCGTGCTGGTCACCGGCCCCACCGGCTCCGGCAAGACCACCACGCTGTACTCCACGCTCAAGCGTCTGGCTACGCCGGACGTGAACGTGTGCAGCGTGGAGGACCCGATCGAGATGATCGCCACCGAGTTCAACCAGATGCAGGTGCAGAGCAACATCGACCTGGACTTCGCCAGTGGCGTGCGCACCCTGCTGCGGCAGGACCCGGACATCATCATGATCGGCGAAATCCGCGACCTGGAAACGGCGCAGATGGCGGTGCAGGCCTCGCTGACCGGACACCTGGTGCTGTCGACCCTGCACACCAACGATGCGCCCTCGGCGATCACCCGCCTGCTCGACCTGGGCGTGCCGCACTATCTCGTTGCCTCCACCCTCAACGGCGTGCTGGCGCAGCGGCTGGTGCGCACCCTCTGCAGCCACTGCAAGCGTCCGCATACCCTGGAGGCGCACGAGTGGGACGCGCTGCGCGAGCCGGGCGAGGCCTTGCCCGAGGCGCTGCAACCCTACGCGCCGGTCGGCTGCCTGGAGTGCCGCCGCACCGGCTACCTGGGACGCGTGGGCCTGTACGAACTGCTGCCGGTGACCCCGCGCCTGCGCACCCTGATCCGCGCCGACATGGACCTGGCCGGCTTCAGCCGCGCCGCCCAGGACGAAGGCGTGCGTACCCTGCGCCGCGCCGGCCTGGAAAAGGTGGCCGCCGGGCTGACCACCATCGAAGAAGTGTTGTCGGTGCTGCCGCCGCGGGAGTGAGCGGGCGGGAGGCGTGGTCGGCCGGGGACGTCTGGTGCGGTGGCCTGCCGCGCCGAATGCACCTGCCGCAGCCTCTCCTCAGGAGGCGCCCCACCGCTGCAGGAGCGGCTTCAGCCGCGACCGGGCATTCCCGGCCGCGCCTGGTCGCGGCCGAAACCGTTCCGACAAGGCCATCGCACGTCTCGCCGAGCCGCGGCACCGGAGCGCGATGCACGCCGCCGCGCGTCGCATGAGGAGGCCGGAGGTCGCGCAATGACCCGTGCCGCCGCTATTTCTTCCCGGCGATCGGGGTGAGACCGCTGTCGGCGATGGCCTTGGCCGCGGCAGGAGACGCCAGGTAATCCAGCAGTGCCTGCGCCGACTGCGGCTGGGTGCTGGCGGTGGCGACGGCGCCGGCGTACAGCGTCATCTGCTGCGCCTGCCTGGGGATCAGGCCGACGATGGCGATGCCCGGGACCGGCTTGAGTTCGCTCAGTTGCTGGAAGCCGAGTTGCGCCTCGCCGCGCGCGACCACCGCGCCCACCGGCTCGGCGGGAATCATCCGCGCCTTGGCGGCAAACCCGTCGCCGAGCCGCATCCGCGGAAACAGCGTGCGCGACAGATAGACGCCGCTGGCGCTGTCGGAATAGGCCACCGACTGGCTGTCCAGCAGGGTCTTGCGGAAGGCTTGCATGGTGGCGATGTCCGGCGTGGGCGCGCCCTGTCTGACCGCCATGGCGATGTAGGATTCGCCCAGGTCCACCCGGCTGGCCTGGCGCGCCTGGCCGCTGGCAATCAGCGTGTCGAGCGCCGCGCCGACCATCAGCAGCACGTCCGCCGGCTCGTGCCGGGCGAGGCGGTTGGGAATGGCCTGCGGGGTGTCGCCCATCGACGGTGCCGCTTCGATGTGCAGCCTGACCCCGGTGGCCCGTTCGTAGTCGGGCGCGACGGCGCGGATCGCGCCCATGATGCCGCCGGAACTGAGCACGATGAGCGTGGTGGGCTCGGCGGGACGACCGGAACCCGGGGCTGCCGTCGCCGCTCCGGACGCGAGCAGCAGCGCGGCCAGGGTCAGTGGAATCAGGGAACTGCGCATAGCGAACCTGCCAGGGGGAAAGCGCGATAGCCTGCACGCGCCGCGCTGAAGCGGATGGGAAGCCGCTGCCGCACGCCGGAAGTGACAAGGCCGCGCGCCAGAACGTCCGCGCGCCGCTCCCAGGCGCCGTCTGCCCGGGAGACAGGGCGCCGCTGCATCGCTTGCTCGCAGTTATATGCTTATGCCATCGGCAGCATCGGCGCTTGAAAAAAGCCGTTCGCCGCCGTCTAGAATCCCCCCATGCCGTTCGCTTCTCCCGTCCGTCGCAGTGCTGCGCCCTTCCTGATCCTCGAAACCGGCGAACCGGTGGCGACGATGCGGCGCTACGGACGCTTCCCGCACTGGATCCGCGTCGCCGCCGGCCTGGCCGAGCGCGAGACGGTGGTGGCCAATGTCGCCGCCGGCGAGGCCTTGCCGGGGCGGGGCGACTTCGCCGGGGTGATCGTCACCGGCTCGGCGGCGTTCGTCACCGATCGGGCCGACTGGAGCGAGCGCTCGGCGGCCTGGCTGCGCGAGGCCGCCGAGGACGGCACGCCGCTGCTGGGCATCTGCTACGGCCACCAGTTGCTGGCGCACGCGCTGGGCGGGGAGGTGGCCTACAACCCGGCCGGGCGCGAATCGGGCACGGTGCACATCGAACTGCATCCGCCCGCTGCCGAGGATCCGCTGTTCGCCGGCCTGCCGGCGCGGTTCCCCGCGCATGCCACGCATCTGCAGACGGTGTTGCGTGCCCCGGCCGGCGCCACGGTGCTGGCGCGCTCGGCACAGGACCAGTGCCACGCCTTCCGCTGGGGCGAGGCGACCTGGGGCCTGCAGTTCCATCCGGAGTTCGCCACCCACCACATGCGCGGCTACGTGCAGGCGCGTGCCGACTGTCTACGCAGCGCCGGGCGTTGCGCCCGTACCATCGCCCGCGAGGTCAGCGCCGCACCGCTGGCACGCAAACTGTTGCGGCGCTTCGTTCAGCACGCACGCGGGCAGCACAGCAGCGGCCAGGCAAAACCGCGATAATCTGTGCAGTCGCCGCGCTGTACGGCGTCCCCCACTTCGGATTGGCAATGATCGAGATTCGCAAGCTGCCGGCCTCGGCCGGCGCGGAATGGCTGTTGGCCGGCATGTCCCTGCTGCGGCGCGCGCCATGGGCGTTGGGCCGGCTCGGGCTGATCTGGGGCCTGACCGCGCTGATCGCCCTGTTCCTGGGCGTGCTCAACCCGACCCTGGGCATGCTCGCGCAACTGCTGATGGGGCTGGCCGGGCCCTTGCTGTTCGGCGGGCTGGTGTGGGCGGTTCGCGAGGTCGACCAGGGCCGCAGCGCCGAGCCGGCGCACCTGCTGCAGGGCCTGCAGGGCGGCCGCACGCCGAACCTGCTGGTGGCGCTGCTGCCGCAGGTGGTGGTCGGGCTGGCGCTGGCGCTTCTGGCCGTGGTGGTGATCGGCCCGGGCGGGCTCGAGCAGCTGACCACGGTGATGAACAAGCTCAACGAGCTGGGCCAGTCCGGCGCGCAGCCGGATCCGCTGCAGGTGGAGCAACTGGTCGCGACCCTGCCGGCGCTGCGCATCCTGCTGTGGCTGATGCTGGTGGCGGTCGGCTTCGTGGCGGTGGCGCTGACCCTGTTCCTGTTCGCGCCGCAGGTGATGTTCGACGGCCGCAACGGCCTGGCCGCGATCGGTCACGGCCTGCGCGCCTGCCTGCACAACCTGCCGGCGATGCTGGTGTTCTTCGTGCTCGCCTTCCTGGCCATGTTCGCGTTCTATTTCGCGCTGACGGTGGTGATGCTGGTGCTGCAGTTCCTCGTCGGCACCGCGGTGGCGGCGCTGGTCGCGCAATTGCTGCTGATGGCGCTGCTGATGCCGGTCCTGGCCGGAATCGTGTACGCGGCCTGGAAGCAGATGTTCGTGCACGCCGGCGATACCGCGCCGGCGGTGCCGCCGCCGCCGTCGAACGTCTTTGTGGCGTAGAGCCGGGATTGGGGAATCGGGATTCGGGAATCGCAAGAGCAACAGCAAAACGGCCCCTCGGGGCCGTTTTGCTGTGTGCAGGTGCGTGCGATCTGGCGCGGGGACGCGTGAGGCGCAGCGAACCGCTGTTCCGATTTCCTATTCCCGTGCCTCGATTCCCGGCTTCTTGGTCACCGCCGCCGCGGCGATGATGCCCAACTCGTAGAGCAGGCACATCGGGATCGCCAGCATCAGCTGCGAGACCACATCCGGCGGGGTCAGGATCGCAGCCAGGACGAAGATGCCGACCACCGCGTAGCCGCGGCCCTCGCGCAGTTGCTGCGGGGTCACCCAGCCGAGCAGAGCCAGGATCACCAGCGCCACCGGCAGTTCGAAGCTGGCGCCGAAGGCGAAGAAGATCGCCAGGACGAAGTCCAGGTAGGCGCCGGCATCGGGGGTGAGCTGGATCACGTCCGGCTTGAACGTGGTCAGGAAGTGGAACACCGCCGGCAGCACCAGGAAGTAGGCGAAGCCGCAGCCGAGGTAGAACAACAGCACCGCCGAGGCCAGCAGCGGCAGCGCCAGGCGCTTCTCGCGCTGGTACAGGCCGGGGGCGACGAAGGCCCAGGCCTGGTACAGCAGCCATGGCGCGGACACGAACAGGGCCAGGAAGAACGCCAGCTTGAGCGGGGCGATGACCGCGCCGGCCGGGTGCGTGGCGATCACGCTCTGGCCGACCGGCAACTGCGCCAGCATCGGCTCGGCCAGCCAGGAGTACAGGCGCTTGGAGAAAGGCAGCACCGCCACCACCACCACGCCCAGGCCGATCAGCGCGCGCATCAGCCGTGCGCGCAGTTCGATCAGGTGTTCGATCAGGCTGCTTTCGGCTTCGACGTTCATCGCGGCGCCTCCGGGTCACCAGAGGGCGGCTGGGCGGTGTGCGCGGTCGCGGCAGTGGGCGCCGGATGCGGCGCGGCCGCGCCGCGGGCGGCGGCCGGCACCACCGAAGCCGCGGGCGCCGTCGGGGCCGTCGGCGTCGGCAGCGGCGTGGCCGGGTCCGCAGTGCGCGCGGTCGGGGTGTCGGTCATGGCGGCGGCCGCTGGCGACACGACCGCTGGCGCGCTGTCGGCAGGCGGTACCGGCGGGTGGGGATCGATCTCGCGGCGTAGCGCCTCGGTCTGCCGCTGCAGTTCTTCGCCGCTGTCGCGGAATTGGGTCTCGGCCTGGCGCAGCGAACTCTGCACGTCGTGCAGGCTGCGCTTGAGTTCCTCGGCTTCCAGTTCGCGTTCCAGTTCCTGCTTCACCGAGTCCCACTGCGCACGGGCGCGGCGCACCCACAGCCCGGCGAAGCGCGCCGCCTTGGGCAGGCGCTCGGGGCCGAGCACCACCAGCGCCACCACCGCGATCACCAGCAGTTCGCTGAATCCGATATCGAACACGCCGGCGGGGTCCCGTCAGTGCGCGTCGCGGTCGCGCTCGGCCTGGGTCTGGCGGGACGGCTCGCTGCTGCTGCGCGTCTCGTCGCCGAGCTGGCCGGCGGGCTTGTCGTCGTCGCGCATGCCTTTCTTGAATTCCTTGACCGCGTTGCCCAGATCCTTGGCGCCGCTCGTCAGCCGCTTGGTGCCGAACACCAGCAGCACGATCACCAGCACGACCAGCCAGTGCCAGATGCTAAGACTGCCCATGATCCGCTCGCAGAAAAGTCGTAAGGAACCGGCAGGATAACGCACCGCGTCGCGGCGCGTTACCTTTCCCGGCCATGCAGGCGTGCCTGCACGGCGGGATGGACAGGTGGCGTTGGGAACGGCGCTCAGCGATCGCCGTCGAGCTTCTCGGTGCGGATCTCGCCGTCGGACACCGGCTGGAAGCCCTGCTGCGGCGCCGGTTGCGCCTGGCCCTGCAGGGGCGCGGTGCTGGCGGCGGCGTCGGGCGCGGCGGTCGGTTCCGGTGCGGCCTGCGGTGCCGGCATGGCCGGTGCCGGGGCCGCGGTCGGGTTGCCCGTGCCGTCGGTGCCGCGGCTCTGCCGCGCGGCGTAGGTGGCTTCCTCGAGCTTGTCGCGGAAGGCGACGATGTCGTTGGACGGCCGGTTCGCGGTGCGGCCCTCGAAGATCATCCGCGGCGTGGTGTCGGGGCCGTAGGCGTTGAGGTCGGCGGCATCGTCGATCTGCAGCGCCGCGCCGTCCAGAGCGACGCCGGCGAACAGGCCGCGGGCGCGCGACCACGACCAGATCTCGGCCTTGAGCTGGCCGTCGGTGGCAGCGGCGGCGTTGCGCCCGACCGGACCGGCGGCCACGCCGGCATCGGCGCCGAGGGTGAACTTGCCGTTGACGATGTTGTCCAGGCTGCGGTCGTTGCGGAACACCAGCACCACGTCGGAGGACTGCACGCCGACCTGGAAGCCGATGCTGCCGCCGGTGAGCTTGACGAACACCGGGTTGGACCAGGTGCCGTCGGGGCGCTTGACCGACATCAGGCCGTGGCCGCGACGCCCGCCGATCACCAGACCGGCCTTGAGCGTGTCGGGGATCACCACGATGGCGCGGCCCTCGTCGAGCAGCTTGTCGGGGATGGACTGCTCGGGGATCTTCTGGATGTCGGTCAGCACGCGTAGCGCATTGCGGGCGCGCTCGTCCTCTTCCGGTCCGGCCACGGCGTGGCCGACGAACAACAGGGTGCTCAACAACAGGGCGAGGCGCGGCAGGAGGGGCATGGCGGGCTCCGAAGTAGGTCCGCAGCAAGATACTGCAAGTCCTTGAACTTAGTCACAGGGCAATGAATCGGCAATGAGTGGTGCCGGCGCAGGCGCAGGCGCCGTCGATCGCCGCGATCGAGCGGATCGACACGCCGCCGCGCGCGCGCTCTGCCACAATGCACCCATGTCCAACGCACCCGAGACCGCCATTCTGGTGGTGAATCTAGGCACGCCCGAGGCGCCGACCGCGCCTGCGGTCGCCCGTTATCTGGCCGAGTTCCTCGGCGACAAGCGCGTGGTCGCGATCCCGCGGCTGTTCTGGTGGCCGCTGCTGCACTGGGTGATCCTGCCGCGGCGCTCGCCGAAGTCGGCGGAGAAGTACGCCCAGGTGTGGCTGCCGGACGGCTCGCCGCTGGCGGTGTACACCCGGCGCCTGACCGAGGGCATGCAGCGCGAACTGCCCGGGCACCGCGTGGTCTGGGCGATGCGCTACGGGGCCCCGGCGCTGGCGCCGGCCCTGGACGCGCTGCGCGAGGCGGGCGTGCGCCGGATCGTGGTGCTGCCGCTGTATCCGCAGTATTCGACCACCACCACTGCCTCGATCGAGGACGTGGTGCGGGCCTGGCAGGCGCGCCATCCGCAGCTGCCGGTGCACCTGATCGAGGACTACCCGACCGACCCGGGCTGGGTCGCCGCGGTGGCGGACAGCGTGCGCGCGCACTGGGCACAGCACGGCCGCGGCGAGCGCCTGTTCTTCTCCTTCCATGGCCTGCCGCAACGCGTGGCCAACAACGGCGATCCCTATCCGCAGCGCTGCGAAGCCAGCGCGCAGGCGATCGCCGCCGCGCTGGGCCTGGAGGCCGGACAGTGGGAGCTCGGCTACCAGTCGCGCTTCGGCGCCGAGCGCTGGCTGCGTCCGTATGCCGAGCCGCGGCTGTGGGAGCTGGCCGCGCAGGGGGTCAAGCAGGTGGACGTCCTCTGTCCCGGCTTCGCCACCGATTGCCTGGAAACGCTGGAAGAAGTGGCGATGGGCTTCGTCGAGACCTGCGCCGAGCGCGGCATGCAGGTGCGCTACATCCCCTGCCTCAACGACGCCCCGGCGCACGCACGCGCACTGGCGCAGCTGGCGGCCCGCGCCGCATGAGCTTGCGTCCCTTCGCCTGCCCGTCGCGGGTGGGCGCGCTGGCCGGGTTGCGCAGCGGCGATCCGCAGGGGCCGAAGGCGCTGGCCTTGCACGGCTGGCTCGACAACGCCGCCAGCTTCGTGCCGCTGAGCCGGCACCTGCCGCAGCTGGACCTGGTGATGCTGGACCTGCCCGGCCATGGCCACAGCAGCGACCTGCCCGACGGCGCCGAGTACCTGCTGGCCAGCGCCCTGCACCCGGTGCTGGATGCCGCCGACGCGCTGGGCTGGGAGCGCTTCGTGCTGTTCGGCCATTCGATGGGCGCGGCCATCGCCAGCCTGCTGGCCGCCGCGGCGCCGCAGCGCATCGACAAGCTGGTGGCGATCGAGATGCTGGGCGGCCTGGCCGAGAGCGAGGCGGGCGCGGTGGAACGGCTGCGCAACAGCGTGGCCAGTACCCGCCGCGCCAACGCCACCGCGTTGCGCGTGTTCCCCGACCTGGCCGCACCGGTGCGGGCGCGGATGCTCGCCAACCAGCTCAGCGAGCCGGCGGCGCGGCTGCTGGTGGAGCGTGGCGTGCGTGCGGTGGACGGCGGCTACGTGTGGCGCAGCGACCGCCGCCTGACCCTGCCCACCGCCATCCGCCCGACCGAGCCGCAGATGCAGGCGCTGCTGGCCGGCATCGAATGCCCGACCGCGGTGGTGTTCGCCGATCCGGCGCAGGACATCCTGCCCGAGCCGCTGCGCCTGCAGCGCGCCGCGTGCCTGCGCGACGGCCGCGTGCACACCCTGCCCGGCACCCACCATCTGCACATGGAGCAACCGGAGGCAGTGGCGGCGGTGCTGCACGGCTTCCTCTGAGGTAACCGTGGCGGCCACCGCGCCGCCGTGCGCGCCCGAGGCGCCGCCATCCCGCCGCGCATCGCGCCCGCCCACTGCGATGCAATGAACATTGCTGCTGCGCAGCCCGCCGCGGTTGCGCGCTCTCCGGCGTCACAGTTCTGCATGTTGTCGCCGTGCCGTCGCGGTTCGGAAAACTTCGGCGCACAGCGTAGCGCGCACCTTTCGCCCTACGCCGCGCCTCCGATGATCCGCTTCCTTCGCCGCTACCGGGTCGGCCCACGCCTGACCTTCGCCTTCGCCGCCCTGCTGTTGATCTGCGGCGCCCTGATCGTGGCCAGCCTGGCGTCGATGGCGCTGGCGCGCCAGCAGCTCGACGACATCGCCCTGGACAAGATGGAGAAGATCCGCCTGTCCAACGCCATGGTCGCGGCGCAGGCGCGGCTGGAGATCGGCCTGCTCAACGACGTCATCCTGACCAATCCTGACGAGAAGCAGGCGGTGGTGCGTGCGATCAGCGCAGCGCAGCAGGACTACGCGCAGGCGCGGCGCAGGCTGTTCGCGCTGCGCCTGGACCCGGCCGACCGGACCGGCGCGCAGTTGCGCGCGGCGATCGACAAGGCCTACGTGCAGGTGCAGCCGTTCCAGTCGCAGGTGCTGGCCTTGGCCGCCGACAACCAGAACCTGGATGCGCAGACCCTGCATCTGTACACGCTGCAGCCGCTGCTGGCGCAGTGGCAGCAGGCGATCCAGCGCAATGCCGCGCACCTGCGCACGCTCAGCGATGGCTCCTATGCGCAGGCGGTGGTCACCATGACCCGCGCGCGCTGGTTGCTGCTGCTCGGTGGCGGCCTGCTGCTGGCGGTCAGCGCGTGGCTGGGCTGGTGCATCACCCAGAGCCTGGTGCGGCCGCTGCGTGACGGTACCCGCGTCGCCGCGGCGATCGCCGCCGGCCAGCTCGATGCGGTGGTGCCGGCGCAGGGCAACGACGAGGCCGCCGACCTGCTGCGCAGCATGCAGACCATGCAGACGCAGTTGCGTGCGGTGCTGGCCGAGCAGCGGCGCATGGCGCAACGGCACGCGGACGGCGCCATCGCCTGCCGCGGCGACGCGGCGGCGTTCCCGGGTGACTACGGACAATTGCTGCGCGATGCCAATGCGCTGGTCGACCTGCACGTGGGCACCGCGCAGTCGATGGTGGCGCTGATGCGGCGCTACGCCATCGGCGATCTCAGCGAGGACATGCCGCGCCTGCCCGGCGAGCAGGCGGCGATCTCCGAGGCGATGGACGCGATCAAGGCCAACCTCGGGACGCTCAGCCGCGACATCTGGCACCTGGCCGAGGCCGCCGCGGCCGGCGACTTCAGCGCACGCGCCGAGCTGGGCGCGCACCAGCACGATTTCCGCATCATGCTCGAGAGCCTCAACCAGTTGATGGCGACGGTGGATGGCAACCTGGGCCAGTTGTCCGGGTTGCTTCGCGCCATCGCCAGCGGCGACCTCGGCGTGCGCATGCACGGCGACTTCCGCGGCGTGTTCGCCGACATGCGCGACGACGCCAACGCCAGCGCCGACCAGTTGGCGGCGATCGTGGCCGGCATCCAGCACGCGGCCGCGGCGATCGACGCCGAGGCCGGCGCCATCGCGGGCGGCCACCAGGACCTGTCGCAGCGCAGCGCCGAACAGGCCGGCACGCTGGAGCGCACCGCCCATGCGGCGGCGCGGCTGACCGACACCGTGCGCCAGAACGCCACGCATGCGCACCATGCCAACCAACTGGCCGATGCCGCGGCGAGCGTGGCCGGGCAGGGCGGCGCCTCGATCGATGCGGCGGTCGGCGCGATGCAGGGGGTGGAAGTGGCCTCGCGCAAGATCGGCGAGATCATCGGGGTGATCGACGGCATCGCCTTCCAGACCAATATCCTCGCGCTCAATGCCGCGGTGGAAGCCGCACGCGCCGGCGAGCAGGGGCGTGGCTTCGCCGTGGTCGCCAGCGAGGTGCGCGCGCTGGCGCAGCGCTCGGCCGATGCGGCCAAGGAGATCAAGCGCCTGATCGAGGCATCGGTGGACCAGGTCGCGGTGGCCTCGGCGCAGGTGCACGATGCCGGCCGCACCATGGGCCGGGTGCTGGCGTCGGTGAGCGAGGTCAACGCGCTCATGGCCGGGATCGCGACCGCTTCGCAGGAGCAGGCCGCCGGCATCGACGAAGTCGGCCAGGCGATGGCGCAGATGGACCGCACTACCCAGCAGAACCTGGCGTTGGTGGAGCAGGCCACGGCGGCATCGCGCGCATTGGAGCAGCAGGCCGGCAGCCTGAGCGAGGCGGTGGCGGTGTTTCGGTTGGCCGGTGCGACACCGCTGGTCCTGGACGCGGAAGGCGAGCCGCCGGCGCTGGCGATCCAACCTGCGCCAGCGGACTTCGCCTACGCGCGCAGCGCCTGATACGCAGGCGTTTCCGGGCAGAACGCACGCTTGGTGCGCCGTACGCAAGGCGCCCGGCGCGTCTCCATCGCCGGCCAATCGCGCGCCCGTCAGGGGGATGCGGACAGCGGTGTAGGTGTGCGCCTTACACGCGCAACGTGAAGCTTGTGTGTAGAAAAATTTTCGCTTAAGTTGCGCCCACGCCTGCCGTCAACAGGCGTAGACGCGATACGTCCTGTGTTCGCGGCTCGATCCCGGCGTCCTGACATGCCGGCGTAGCGCCGCTCGGACCGTACCGCCTCGCTGGCGCCGGAGGACGCGCCTGATTTGCGGTAGGCGGGAGGAGAGGGGGCCTGCCGGGCGCTGCATGGAGTTCTGCTTCCGCAGCGCTGAGGTGACACATCGCGATGCGACCGCATCGGCGCGCTCCGAACCCATCTACTCTTCATGCCTCTGCAGCCTCGGCCTGCGCGATGACGTGCGGCGGCGCAGCATTTCTATCTCGCTCGTTCCCGCCCGACGCCATGGTGGCTGTTGCCATGCATGCAGCGGCCGCAGCGGCTTCCTTGACCTTGGACGAACGTGCCTTCGCCGGATCCGATCGGGCGTAGCGTGTCCCGTAGGAGC